>JBDUEM010000368.1:0-6154 GCA_040002435.1 Bryobacteraceae bacterium | reverse complement strand
GATCAATTGCCGCGCCAGCTCGCTGCGGCGTTGTGACATGGCGGCCACTTCCTCAAACATTCCGCGATTGAAGTGAACCAGGTACAAGCTGGTGGGCACAATCAGAATCAACATCGCCGCGGCAAACAGGTAGACGTTCCGTTCCACGCGCGCGTAGATGTCGCGGGTGCGCGATGCAGCTACTTCTTCGCTGTCGTTATTGCGGATCAACAGGCGGTTGACCGCGGTGCTCAGTGCAGCTTGACGCGCCTGCAGCGACAGCCGGATCTGCGCGCGGGCCTCGTCTTCACGGCCTTCTTTCGCGAGTGCGAAGATGCGGTCCAGCGCATCCCAGAACTGATCCATCGAGCTGGCCAGAAAGCGCTGCTGGTCTGTAGTGCGCGCGCCGGAGCTCGATTGCTGTTTCCGCGCCATGGCGTCTTCCAGGTCCACGCGGATCCGTTTGAACTGCGCCTGGTAAGCCGTCATCGGGTACGGTTCGTTCGCGTCCAGCATATCCCGCATGGCCATCGCCAGCGAGGTCAAATTATTCTGGATGCGCAACAGCAGTTGCGAATCTGTCCGGTTCCTGTCAATTGTTTCCGCTTGCAGGGTGCGGAGATTTCGAAGCTGCAGGCTGGTGTAAGCAGTGTAAATACCCACGGCAGTCAAGGTGACACCGAGCCCCGCCAGAAGCCGAAATGTAGGAGATCGCCTTTGGCTCACACGCCCTGCTTAGCGTTAGAACACACAATGCAAATGGTCCGAATCTGTACTGGCACGTTTTGAGATCAATTGTATCTGTAGTGCTTTCCTATTATTGCGGGTAACCTCGGGGCCACAGTATCCTAGCCTCTATTGACGAGGAAAAAACATGGACCCAATGTTCCTGCCGGGTGTAGAAGGCGGCGCCAAGCCGAGCCCTTATCGCGACTTGATTCAGAATATGCAGGACGGGGGAGCTGAGTACCCGCAGATCTGGCATTTGTTCGCCTATCTGCCGCAAGCCACGCAACACCTGGCGCGATTCACGCAGGAGATTCTGCGCGGGCCGGCGCCGATCAGCCCTGGGCTGCGCGAGTTGATCGCGGCGTATACGTCGTACCGCAACGATTGCCCTTTTTGACTGAAGTCTCACGCCGCAGTTGCGGCGGAACTGCTGGGCAGCGAAGATCTGGTTTGGGGCGTACTGAAGGATCTGGAAACTTCTCAACTCGATGAAAAGCACAAGGCACTATTTCGATTCGTGGACAAGGTAAACCACGATTCGCCGAGGACTTCGCCGGACGACATGAAACTGCTTTACGACAAGGGCTGGGACGACGAGGCCATCTTTTTCGCCATCACCGTTTGCGCGCTGTTCAACTTCTACAATCGGTGGATTGACGCATCCGGTGTCCATGCATTATCCGACGAAGCTCACAGAGTGGGAGGAAAGCGCACCGCAGCGCATGGCTATGCCCGGTAGAGCCGGGTGGCTGGTGGTGCTTGCCGCCTTCTTCGGAGTAATGGTGAGCTTCGGCTCACTGCTGGTCTTCACTTTCGGGACATTTCTGAAACCGCTGAGCGCGGAGTTCGGATGGAGCCGGCAAGCCATCTCCACGGCATTCGGTTGCGCGGCAATCACGGTGGCCATCTGCTCCCCGGCGCTGGGACATCTGTTGGATCGTTATGGACCTCGCCGCGTGATTCTTCCCTGCATGGCAATCTTCGGCGCCGGCGTGGCTTCACTAGGTTTCCTGACGCCGAGCCTGTTGCACCTCTACGGAACTTTCGTGATCCTGGGAGCAGTTGGAAACGGAACCACGCAGATGGGCTACTCGCGGGCCGTATCCACCTGGTTCGACGATCGCCGGGGCCTCGCGTTGTCGCTGGTGATGGCGGGCGTCGGAGTCGGATCGATGGTATTGCCTCCACTATCACAATGGATTATCGACACGCACGGCTGGCGGGCTGCTTATTTCGTTCTTGGCGCATCGATCTTTATTTTTGGAATTCCGCTCACTGCGATGTTTGTCCGCGAGCGCTCGCACCTTTCCTCTACGCTGGAGCCTGTCCGTGTAGGTACTACGGTCGCTGATGCACTTCGCTCGCTCCCATTCTGGATTCTGGTAGGAATGCTATTTCTCAGTTCCATCAGCGTAAACGGCGCCATCACGCACCTGTCTCCGCTGCTGACCGACCGCGGCGTCAATTCATCCGGAGCGGCGCTGTCGGCTTCGATGCTTGGCCTCTGCAGTTTCGCGGGACGCCTGCTGACGGGCTATTTCCTGGACCGGTTCTTCGGCCCCCGTGTCGCGCTCTGCCTGCTGCTGGCGGCGGCCGGCGGCATCCTGTTGTTGGCCACGGCGGGATCCGTCGTCAACGGCCTGCTGGCCGCCGCGCTCATCGGACTCGGGTTGGGAGGTGAAGCAGACGTTACGCCGTATCTGCTGACTCGGTATTTCGGCCTGCGATCGTTCTCCACGCTCTATGGATTTACCTGGACTGCGTACGCCTTCGCCGGCGCTATTGGCCCTGTGATCATGGGCAAAGCTTTCGACGCCACGGGTTCCTACACTTCCCTGCTGAGTATCCTTGCCGCGGTGACGGTGGCTGCGGCCGCATCCATGCTGCTGCTTCCGCAGTACCCTGCGCGACCGCGTCCTGTATGATTTTTTACCAATAAACCTTTTGAGATTCACTACCGATAGATCAGAACGATGATCAGTCTGTACCGGTTGGTTCGCACCGGCATCAAAGTGGCGGACTGGGTGGTGCCGCGCGCGCGCGAATGGCAACGGTTGCGCCATCTGAACCGGACGGAAGGCGAGGCACATTTTCAAAAGGGCAACTACGCGGAGGCTGAAAAATCTCTAACACTTGCTGCCGCGGAGGGCGAGAAGCGTAAGACGCCCTTGACGAAACGGCTGCCGGTCCTGTTTCAACTGGCGGAAGCCCACCGGAAGCAAGGGAAAATCACCGAAGCCCGGAAAGTCATCGGCGCTGTCATGGTCACGCTGCGCCAGATGAAGCTGGACGTTTCACCGGAGTACGCGCGCTGCCTGGACATGCTGGCCAAGATGCATGAAACAGCGGGCAACATGGCCGACGCCCAGCGCCTGTATGCAGAGGCGCTCCAGATCGAGAAGTCACTCAAAGCGCCCGATGCCAAGAATATAGCGAGCCGCGCCCAACGTCTTGCATCCGCGCACCAGGCATCCGGTGATGTGGCGGGTGCGGAAAGGCTCTTCCGCGAATCCATTGAGTTTCACGAAAAGGCCTACGGTCCGGATCACTGCGAAACGGGCAGCCGGTTTGCCGAATTAGGGGCGCTGCTTCAGTTGCAGGGCAACCTGGAAGCGGCACTCCCGCTATTGCAGCGCGCTTTAGCCATCCACGAAAAATCCCCCGGCGGGGATTCGCCCGAGGCGTCGAACGATCTGGAACACCTGGCTGCCGCCTATCATTCGCTGGGACGGTTCGATGAAGCGTGCGAGCGGTATGAACGCGCACTGCATCTGAAAGAGCGGCAGGTGGGGGTCAAACGCAGCCAACTGGTGGCCATGCAGGTGAATCTGGCCAAGATCTACATCGGCTACAGCAAGCTGGGTCCGGCGCAGGAACTGCTGCAGCATATCCTCATGAACGGGCGAACCGGCGGCCCGGAATTCGACGAAGCCATGCAACTGATGGCAGCCCTTTATGACCGAAGCGGGCGGACCAAGGAGGCCGCCGAGATTCGCTCGCGAATCGCATCTACGGTAGAATAAACGGTTCATGTCGAATCTGATGCACGGCAAGACCGCCCTCATCCTGGGTGTGGCGAATAAGTGGAGCCTCGCCTACGCGATCGGCCAGGCATTTGCCAGGGAGGGCGCCAACCTGGTCATCACGTATCAGGGCGAGCGCCAGAAACTCACTGTGGAAGAACTAGCTGGTGAGCTTTCTCCCTCAGCGAAGGCCATCCAATGCGATGTCACCAAACCGGACGAGTTAGCCGCTCTTGTTGAAACGCTTCAACCAGGACCGCTGCACGCGGTGGTACACAGCATTGCATTTGCCAACCGCGAAGACCTGAGCCGGTCCTTTTCCGAAACGTCGCGTGACGGGTTTATCCTGGCGCTGGAGGTCAGCGCGTACTCGCTGGTCTCAGTCTCAAAAGCAATGGCCCCGTTGATGGTAGACGGCGGCTCCGTCATTACTTTGAGCTACTTGGGCGCGGTCCGGGTGATTCCGAATTATAATGTTATGGGGGTGGCCAAAGCGGCGCTGGAGGCGTCGGTTCGGTACCTTGCAAGCGACCTCGGACCTGCCAAGATTCGTGTAAACGCGATATCGGCGGGCCCCGTCAAAACAGCGTCGGCACGCGGGATCAAGGATTTCTCGAAAGTGTTGGACGGTGTGGCCGCGCACGCGCCATTACGTCGAAACACGGACCCGGCGGAGGTAGCGGACACTGCAGTTTTTCTCGCCAGCGACCTGGGCCGAGGCGTTACCGGCAATGTGGTGTACGTAGATGCTGGTTTTCAAATCATGGGATTATAAGCAGTTTCCATCACGGATATTTATATGATTAAAGTGGAAGGTCTCACGAAGAGATACGCCCGCACAACGGCGGTCGATAACATCTCATTCGAAGTACAGAAAGGCCAGATCGTCGGATTCCTCGGACCCAACGGAGCCGGGAAAACTACCACAATGCGCTGCCTCACCTGCTTCATGCCGCCAACTTCGGGTTCGGCGACTGTGGCCGGCTTCGATGTGCTGGAGCAGCCGATGGAAGTGAAAAGGCGGATCGGGTATCTTCCTGAAACGCCGCCTCTCTATCCGGACATGGAAGTTGTGGAGTACCTTACATTCGTGGGGAAGCTGAAGGGCCTCTCCGGGGCTGACCTCACCCGGCGCGTAGGCGAGGTGAGCGAGCGTTGCGCGGTGGCGGATGTTTCGAAGAAGTTGATCGCCAAGCTTTCCAAAGGCTACCGGCAGCGTGTGGGACTGGCCCAGGCGATTATCCACAACCCGGATGTCCTGATCCTGGATGAGCCCACTTCGGGGCTCGATCCGAAGCAGATCAACGAGACCCGCGACCTGATCCGCAGCCTGGCCGGAGATCATACGATCATCTTGAGCACCCATATCCTGCCGGAGGTGGAGCAGATCTGCGAGCAGGTGATCATCATCGCCAAGGGCAAGCTGGTGGCGACCGACACCGTTCATAATCTGACAAACCGCTTGCGGGGAGTGGAAGCCGTCGCCGTGGAAGTGGAACCTCGAAACGGCGCGCTGGACGCGGGCATCGTGCAGAGCCGACTGGAACAAGTCTCCGGTGTGAGCCGCGTGATCCACAAGGATTCGAAGGATGGCCGCCACCTGTTTGAAGCAGAAAGTCTGCAAGGCAGAACGATTCGCGGCGATCTGGCCCGCAGCGTTGTGGAAAGCGGATGGAATCTTTATGAGCTCCGTCCCGTGGCTTTGAGTCTGGAAGAAGTCTTCCTGTCGCTCACCAGTACCGATACCGCAGAAGTACCTTCAGGAGCCATCGCCGAATGAGAAATACCTGGACCATTTTCCAGAAGGAAATCAAGAGCTACTTCAATTCCCCCATCGCTTACGGGCTGATGGCGTTCTTCGCGCTGATCTCGGGCTACTTCTTTTATGTGTACGTTGCCATCTTCGTGCAGCGCGGCATGGAATCGCAGATGATGGGCCGGCCGCAGCCGATGGACGTTAACGAGTGGGTGGTGCGGCCGGTGTTGATGAACATCAGCGTGATCGGCTTGTTTCTGATCCCGATGATCACAATGCGGCTGTTTGCCGAAGAGAAACGGTCGGGTACGATTGAATTGCTCGCTACCTCGCCGATCAACGACCTGGAAATTATCCTCGGCAAGTGGTTCGCCGCGCTTGCACTCTATGCGGCCATCCTGGGGCTATCGGCGCTGAACCTGGCGATGCTATTCATGTACGGCAAGCCCGACTGGCGTCCGCTGGTGGTGGGCTACCTGGGCCTGCTGTTGCAGGGCGGCTGCCTGCTGGCAATTGGAACGTTCATTTCCACAACTTCAAAGAACCAGATCATCGCAGGTACGGGGACCTTCGCCATCTCGCTGCTGCTCTGGGTGCTGGATTGGGTTAGCTCCTACGGCACAGAAGCATGGGCGAAGGTAGTGGGTTATCTGTCGGTGGTAGCGCA
>JBDUEM010000367.1:0-6162 GCA_040002435.1 Bryobacteraceae bacterium | reverse complement strand
GCGGAGATTCTGGACGATGGCGTGAGGCACCGCATCAGCCGGTTGAAGTGCACCAGCCAGGACTGGATCGACGTACATCGGACCGCGCACTCGCTGGGCATGCGCACCACGGCCACCATGATGTTCGGCTGCGGCGAAACCATTGAGCAGCGCATGAATCACTTCGATATCGTGCGCCAGATTCAGGAAGACACGGGCGGGTTTACTGCGTTCATTCCCTGGACGTTTCAGCGGGAGAACACTTCGCTCGGCCGGTTCGTGAAGGAAGAAGCAACGGCGGTGGAATATCTGAAGACACTGGCGATCTCCCGGATTTACCTCGAAAACATCCTGAACATTCAGTCGTCCTGGGTGACTCCGGGATTGAAGACCTGCCAGGTGGGGTTGCGTTTCGGCGGGAATGACGTGGGCAGCATCATGATCGAAGAGAATGTCGTATCCCAGGCCGGTGCAAGGAATCACGCCAGCGAAGAGGACTTGCGGCAGATGATCCGTGATGCGGGATTTGTGCCGAAGCAGCGTGACACCTTGTACCGGACTTACTTTCTGAATTAACGCGGGCCGGCTGCAGCCCGTTTTGCGGCAATCTTCCTGTCGTAGAAGGAACGGACCAAAGCGGCGATTTCGTCGCAGTGATCTTCCAAGGCGAAGTGTCCCGTGTCGAGCATGTGCATTTCGGCGTCCTTCACATCGCGCTGGAACGCGCGGCCGCCTTCCTGGGTAAAGATGGGATCGTTGGCGCCCCAGACCAGAAGCGTGGGCGGCTGATTCGTGCGCAGGTACTCGTGCCATTGCGCATACTGCGTAACGTTGGTGCGGTAATCGTAGAACAGGTCAAGCTGGATGCGATGATTGCCGGGGCGGCCCAGGAAGTGCAGGTCCAGGTTCCAATTGTCGGGGCTGATCTTATCCGGGTTTCGCGTGCCTTCGCTATAGATCCACTTGACCCCTTCGGGCGTGAAAAATCCCGCGAGCGGCGCCTCGGTCTCGGGCGTGCGATTTTTCCAGAGCGCCGATCGAAGTGCGTCCCAAACCCCGGTAAATCCCTCTTCGTAGGCGTTACCGTTCTGAGAGACAATCCCTTCAATCCAGTCGGGGTGACGCAGGGCGATGCGGAACCCGACCGGCGATCCATAGTCCTGAATAAACATCGTGAACTTTTTAACGCCCAGGATTTCCAGCAGGCCCTCGACGACATCTGACAACTTGTCAAACGTGTAGGCGAACTGATCCGGGGACGGAGCGTCTGTGTTGCCGAAGCCTGGGTAGTCCGGTGCTATCAAGTAGAATTTGTCCGCCAGGTTGGCCATCAGGTTTCGATACATATGGGAGGACGACGGGAATCCATGAAGAAGAACCATCGCCGGATTTCTGGGATCACCCGCTTCCCGGTAGAAGACATTCAGGCCGTTGACCATTACATTTTTGTATTTCATGAGTGTGCGTTTCCTTTTTAACCGCACTCTCCCTGTATGCAGCGGTAGGGCCTGACGGCCTCGTCGCACTTTCAAGCGCTTACGAGGGAGATTGCCGCGTGATTTCGTGGTTTTTCACGAATGACGGAATAGACCGCCACTAATTTGTGATTCTTCAGCATGGATCTGCTTCCCGTCATTTTGTCGATAGCCCAGGCGGAAGGGCCGCCCTCCGTTCTAAGTCAGATTATCCGGGCCATCCTGACGAATGAACACGTGGCCCTGGCTCGCATCTGGTTCCTTGATCAGGACGGTGCGTGCCCGGTCTGCAACCTGGCGGGCGGAGAGGAGGCACTGCACCTGCGGGCCGGCGGCGGACGGCCGATTAAACCGGATGCCGATTGGAGCGGCATTGACGGCTCCTATCATCGCGTTCCGCTCGACACTGCGTTGGAACTGGGGCGGATTGCGCGTACCGGAGAAACCATCCTCATCCCCGATATCGCCTTAAGCCCCGATACGACGATCAACCGGGAGTGGGCGAAACGCGAATGCATTGAAGGCTTCGTGGGCCATCCGCTCCGCTTTCGAGGCGACACCGTGGGGGTGCTGGCCGTGTTCCTGCGGGTACATCCAAACGGGGACACACTGGACTGGCTGGCCACCTTTGCCGCGCATGCAGCAGTGGCAATCGGCAATTGCCGCGCCTTTCAGCAGATTGATCAACTGCGCCGCGAGCTCGAAATGGAACGGGACTACCTGCGGGAAGAGGTGATAGAAAGGGCGGAATTTCGCGGAATGGTTGGAAAGAGCGCGGCGTTGGGACGCGTGCAGCAGCAGATCGAACTGGTGGCACATACGGATTCGAGCGTCTTGATCGAAGGAGAATCGGGCACCGGCAAGGAACTGATCGCGTGGGCCATTCATCAGCGCAGCCGGAGGGCGAACAAAGCGCTGGTCCGGGTGAACTGCGGATCCATTCCGAAGGATCTGTTCGAGAGTGAGTTCTTCGGCCACGTGAAAGGTTCCTTCACTGGGGCGATCCGCGACCGCGCCGGCCGCTTTCAACTCGCTGATGGCGGCACGCTGTTTCTGGATGAGGTGGGCGAAATTCCGTTGGAGCTACAGTCCAAGTTGCTTCGTGTTCTCCAAGAGGGAGAATTTGAGCGCGTCGGCGACGAGCGTACGCGGCGCGTGGACGTGCGGGTGATTGCCGCTACCAACCGGGATTTAAGGACGGCATCCGAAGAAGGACGCTTTCGTCTGGATCTGTTTTACCGCCTCAGTGTATTCCCTTTGGAACTTCCTCCGCTGCGGGAACGGCAGGAGGACATTCCGCACCTGGCGGCCCATTTCATCAGACTGGCGTGCGCTCGCCTTCACCTGCCGGAGGCGAAGCTCCCGCGGCGTGAACTGGATCGCCTGTGCGACTACGATTGGCCCGGTAACGTGAGAGAGCTGCAAAACGTGATAGAACGGGCCGTGATCCTTGCTCAGGGCGCTCCTTTGCAGTTCAACCTTGGGAGCGGCCGTCAAAGTAAGACCGTGGACGAGGGGCACGACCGGGAAGGCTACTTCACGGAAGTCGAGTGGCAGGAAAAGGAACGGGAGAACCTGCTCAGCGTGCTGAAACACGCTGGTGGGAAGGTCTCTGGAAAGGGAGGCGCGGCCGAATTGCTTGGAGTCAATGCGAACACCCTTGCGTCGCGTCTGCGCACGCTGGGAATTGCGCGCAGCTACAGCATTTAATTATATGTTTTTAGCCACCGCCCGCGCCTAGTCCGTCGAGGAACGATTTCTGGATGGGCCACTTCCCGACTACATGGCGATCGACGCGCTGGAAGACACCCGCTGTGAGGACTCCACTGAGGTCGCTAGGGTTTGGTGTTTGTTTCTCGCGGCTGATCAGCTTGCCCAACATCGTGGTCAGTCCTTCCAATTCCACGCGCAGCCGGACCGCGTCCTCCGCCGTCTTGCAGGTGACGTCCATTGCCAGTTCGAACCGCTCGTCCTGCGGTCCCAGGGCAAAGACCACATTTTCAGCGCCGGTCAGCGCCTTTGCGAACAGCCTGGTGCCCGGCGGCAACTTTTCGACGTCCTGCAGTGTAGATGCAGGCACCGAGAGCCAGACCGGCTGGGGCGCTACAGCGGCCACCGGGGCCTTGCGTTTCGGCGGATGGATGTTGCCGGCAGAAAACTCGTCCCGGCTAATACCCAGGGCGAGAACATTCGTGCTGACCGGGTAAAAGGAAATAGAACGATCGGGACGTTCGCTGGGGACTTTACAGAAACCGTTGACACAGGAACCGCCGTGTTTGCCAGCGTATTTAATCAGGCTCTTCCAATCAAAGCGGCCCTTGAGCAGAAAGAGCTGCTGTACAGCGGAGTTGCTGGAGAGCACGGCATCGAGATCGGTGCGATAGTCAAAGCCGCTCTCTGCGACGAAGGTCTTATACTCTGGTTCCTCGGCTACAGTGGAGCCGACGAGTTTTTCCAGAATCCCGGAATCGCGCAGAGCTTCCACGTCGAGGAACAGTACCGTGGAATCGCCCGGCGGCATGTAGGAAACCATGGCCGCCGCGCTCATTGGCGCGCCGCGTCGAAAGTGAATCACCAGAAAGACGATGGCAGCGCAAAAAACCACCAAAGCAAGTGCCAACTGCCATGGCCGGAAACGGTAACTCACGTATGAAGATTACACTGCCGCAAGGGCCTCTGTCATGCGGGCCTTTTTCCAGAGCTGGATGTAGGGCTTCAGTTCGACCATCATCGCTTCGAATTGCGGAATATCCAGAGACTGCGCACCGTCGCTAACGGCCTTCGCGGGGCAGGGGTGTACTTCGACGATGAGACCGTCGGCGCCGATGGCGACTCCAGCCCGGGACAATGCCGGTACCAGGCTTCGCTTCCCTGTGGCGTGGCTGGGATCGAGGATCACGGGCAGGTGAGTCAATTCATTCAGCGCCGCCACGGCCGCGATGTCGCAGGTATTGCGCGTCACCGTTTCAAACGTGCGAATACCGCGCTCACAGAGGATGACGTTCGGATTGCCGTGCGCCGTAACGTACTCGGCCGACATCAGCAGTTCCTTAACCGTCGAGCTCATTCCACGCTTCAGCAGGACAGGGCGGCCGCACTTGCCCAGGGTCTTGAGCAAGGCAAAGTTCTGCATGTTGCGCGCGCCTATTTGCAGGATGTCGGCGTAATCGGCAACCAGTTCCACGTCGCGGTCGCTCATCACTTCCGTGATAATGGCCAGGCCGGTGGCTTCCTTCGCTTTGCGCAACAGCTTCAAGCCTTCCAGTTCCATTCCCTGGAAATCGTAGGGCGAAGTGCGGGGTTTGAAAGCGCCTCCACGCAGGATTTGAGCGCCTGCCTTGGCAACGGCTTCGGCCGTGTCCATGATCTGCTTCTCGCTTTCGACCGAGCAGGGACCTGCCATCATGATGAATTCGTCGCCGCCGATATCGAGCCCATTCACGCGGATCAAGGATTTTTCGACCCTGAATTCCTTGCTGACAAACTTGTACGGGGCAGAAATGCGTACCGCTTTCTCCACTCCGGGCATCGCTTCTACCGATTCCAGGCAAGCGGTAACGTCGCCGGTGCCGACGATTCCGATTACGACGCGTTCTTCTCCCACAATGGAGTGCACCCTGTATCCGAAGTCGTGAACCCGTTCACAGACTCCGTCGATCTCCGGGCGCGTCGCGTGCAACCTCATTGAAATAACCATTGGTGTGTTCCCCGTTCAGAAAGTAAGACTTAAAAACTCTATCATGACCAATTCAACAAAAAACAAAACGACCCACTCCGCCGAGTGGGTCGTTTCTGGGTTTCGAATTCCTTACGCCAACGCCACTCGATTCGACTTAGGTAAAGGACCAAAATCGGTATGGAAACGAGCTGTACAAAGGCATGAGCATGAATCCAAAGTATACCAGATAGCGGCGCAAAGGCAAGACAATTTTCAGCGTTTCGATGACGATTGCCACCATTGACCAGTGGGTGCTGACGCGTTCCACCGGACAATCCCTTTGAAGCGCCATTAGTTTGTTCTTGCTACGCATTCGACAGACTGCCGCACCGAGTCCTATGAGTCTTCCCTGCAATACTTTACGTATCCTTTGCGGCAGCGGGGTTCGATGCCCGAGAGACTTCACCCGGTGCGAGTCACCAGGGCGCGGAGCACCGTTTAGATGGATGAAACCCCAGGACAAGGTGATTAGTTGAACCGGGGATTCCCCTATGCCGACATTGCCTTCGAGCCGGTCCGCAACATGTTCAGGAGATTCGTTCGGGTAGCCGTGCTCAAGTGATCGTAGAAAGCCATCGATACTCTGTCGCCATTCCGGCGTGACGCCAGACGGCTGAGCAACTGTAGTGCCTGCAGTTCATCCATGCCGCGAAAGATTTGCTCCAACTGCCTGACGCGTCCGCCATATCCCGCAACATCGTTCACAGGGTAGCGCTTTTCCAGCAGCGGCAACAGCACCGGGTCGAGTGAAGCAACATGGATGAAGGTGGGGTTAGGTGTGGGCGGCGGCGGGGGCGGCGGTGTGTACAAATGTTTTTTCAACTCCTTCAGCGATTGTTTTCGGGCTGTGGGGTCCCCATGACTTCTGATCACCTCGGAAATAAAAGGGTACAGATCGTCGTTTTTATTCCTGCCGTGGTTGTTCCAGTCTTCTACGATGTGCGCCTGCTGTTCGGCGTTGTAATCGTCCCAGGCCTTGTCCTTGTCGAG
>JBDUEM010000366.1:0-6175 GCA_040002435.1 Bryobacteraceae bacterium | reverse complement strand
CCGAACGTATAGATCGCCGGCGCCGCGAAGGCGGTAGGATCAAACCAACGGTCGAGAGTGCGCTCGCCAGACGGCAACACACCAGATGCGATGCGGTTAGGGAACTGCGATCCCGTGCCCGTATTGAGGTTGCTGGTTTGCATCAGCGGGGTGAAGGGTAAGCCTGACAAGAATGTGCCAATACCGTTCAACTGCCATCCGCCGGCGATCACATCTACAACCTTCGGAGCCCCCGCCAGCCATTGTTTGCCCGTGCCGAACGGAAGCTCATACGTCCCGCTGACGGTCAGCTTATGCCGGACGTCGAACGTGGAACTGCCACGCTGCGCGGCGAGGTCACGGGAATTCTGAACGGCAGTGTTGCTGGATTCGCCGCTGGTGTTGTCGATGCTATGCGCCCAAGTCCAGGCGGTAGAGAAGCGCACGCTTCCCATGCGGCGGTCCAGGGTGGTTTGCATGGAGTTATAGTTGGAATTGCCCCAGGGTACAACGCCAATGGCATCGCTCAAATTCGGATAGGGACGCCGCGTTACGACGGCTCCCGGCCCTGGCACTGCCTGGTTGATATTCAGCCCCACTACATCCACGTATGTTCCCTTTCCGCCCACATAGGCGACGGACAGGACCATATTTGCGAACAATTCGCGCTGCACATTCACGTTCCACTCATACATCGTTGAGGTCTTGCTGTCCTGCGGCCAGTAGTAGAAGCCGCTGCCGGCAATTGGCCAGAGTTCGGGACGCTCGGCCGGAAAACCCGCGGAGATCGGCTTTGCTCCCGCAAAGTTATTCTGATCGTTCGTTGTCAGCAGCGTACCGCTGAACGGTGCGTTCTTGGCCATCGAATTACCGGACGTCACGGTCTTGAAACTGTAGAAGATTCCGCCCCCGGCGCGGATCACGGTCTTTGGCGTCAGCTTGTAAGCCAGACCGAAGCGTGGTCCCAACTGCATGGGGCGGCCATCCTGGATGGCGTCGCCGGCGAACGGCGCAGTTCCCACAGGGACAAGCGTCCCGCCATTGGTTGGCACAAAGCCCGCCAGGCGGTTGTGCCGCTCCTTCCAGGCGGTGATGGAATCGTTCCGCAGGCCCATATTGATAGAGAGTTTGGAATTGACCCGCCAGCTATCCTGCACGTAAAAGCTGTGATAGAAGCGATGCAAACTGAAGAATTTCGTCACGTCCAGCCGGTTGCTGATGGGGCGGCCCAAAAGGAAGTCAGCAAACCCGAAGCCGCTGTAAATTCCGCTGAATGTGAAGGAGCCGTTCGGCGCCCCCGGCGAGATAAACGCAAAGCGCCGCGACATGAAGTCGTAGCCGAACTTCAATTCGTGGCGGTCATGGACCCAACTGAAAGCCTGGTCGATCTCCCAGTTATTGTTCACCTTCTGCAAGCTGCCGGCGCCGTCGCCCAGCCCTGTCATTCCCGTGATGTTCGTGGTGCTGAGCCCTGGAACCGACCCGCCGCCGTTGGCGTTCGGAATTCCCAGTTGTTCCGCTAGCGCTCCGTACTGCGTTCCGGAATCGTAGATGCCCTGAATCATTCGGGAATAGCCCACGCGGAGTTCGTAATATTTCGAAGCTCCGATAGACCTTCCATATCCAAGCACCGCCTGCTTGCTGGGGATCAGCACGCGTCCCGGACGTCCCGGACCCGCTCCGATGGCCGGCTCCGGTAGATTTCCCGGGTTGTAGGTATCGGCGTCCTCGTAACTGAAGCGTCCGAAGATAGAGGACTGGCTGGTGCGGTAGTCGCCGCGCAAGTTGAACTGATCCACCCGATTCTTCTGCACCGGGTTGAACAGAAAGTTATTCACCTGTCCCGGCAGGTTTGGCAGCGGGTAGAGCGCCACCATCTTCGCGGAGGTTGGGTCAATGGCCGATGCAGGCAGAATGTTGCCCGGCAGCGGGGTCTTAGGTGTCGTTCGGGGATCCATCACGACGGTTTTCAAGTCGGAGAAATTGCCCGTCCGGAACGGGGCAATGGGCACCGAACTCAGAAACGTTTGCGCCTGCCGCACGCGCTTGCCTTCATAGTCTCCGAAGAAGAACAGCTTGTTCTTTCCGTTGTACAGGTGGGGGATTACCACTGGTCCGCCGACATTGAAACCAAATTGATTCAGCTTGAAAGGAGGAATCGGATTGTTGGCGGAATCAAAGAAGTTTTTAGCGTCGAAAGCCGAATTGCGCAGGAACTCATAGGCGGTCCCGTGAAACTCATTCGTACCCGACTTGTAGGTGACGTTGATAATGCCCTGGCCGCCGCCGTACGCCGCAGGCGCCGAGCTAGTCTGTACTTTGAATTCGTAGATGGAATCTACCGGCGGAAAGAAGATGAGCACGCCCGCGTCCGTGTCCACGCTGTTGATTCCGTCAATCAGGTACGTGACATCCTCTACCGGCGCGCCATTGATGACTGCGCCGTTGGTGCCGCGGCCGCTGGTGTAGCCGAGCAATCCGGAAGCCCCGCCCACACCTGTCAGCACGCCGGGCGCAAGCTGAACCAACTGCGTGAAGTTGCGCGTGTTCAGGGGCAGGTCCGATATTTCCTTCGACGCGCGAACCTGCCCGATTTCAGACGATTCGGTTTCAATGGTCGCAGTGGTTGCGGAAACGTTCACCTGCTCGTTGACTGAGCTCAATTCCAATGGAAAGTCGGCCTGCACGCGCTGGCTGACGCCGATGGATAGCTCGGCGGATTTGTCTCGGAAACCCTGCTGCCGGACGGTAACCATGTATCGCCCTGGCTGCAACGGCAGCGAGTTGTACTCTCCGCTGACGGAGGTTGTCACCTCGCGTTTCACGTTCGTGGTCAGGCTGCGAATCTCCACAGTCGCGCCAGCGACGGGAGCCTTCTGTTGATCGGTAACCAGTCCTACCACCGATCCAAGCTCAAACTGTGCCAACACGGGAACAGCCGCCGAGAGCACGCACAAGAAAACCCTAAGGAAACGCGACATGGAATTTGCCCCTTCTCTGCGGCAAATCCTATCACAACTCAAGGGCTGCAAGGAACAAGAATAGCTACAAATCTTCCGGCTTCTTCAGCAGTTCCCCAACCTCGCGGTCTAACCGGCTGGCCAGGGGCTGCGTCTGCCCTGCATATTTGTTATTCAGTTTCTTGCGATAGGGAACTGAGACAGGCGAGGAAAGTTGTTCAAACGTAAAAGAGCAGATCCGCATTCCAGGGTAGAGCGCGACCGGCATGCGGCTCAGGTTGCTGAGCTCCAGGGTGGCCTTCCCGCTCCAGCCAGGATCGAACAGCCCAGCGGTGCCGTGGACAATGATGCCGATCCGTCCCAGGCTCGATCTCCCTTCGAGCCGCCCCAATACGTCGACGTCCAACTCCAGCGTCTCTTCCGTGATTGCCAGGACGAAATCGCGCGGCTGCAGAATGAAGGGCTCACCGGGATCGACAATCATCGGCCGCATCAGGCCTTCGAGCCCGAGCTTCCCTTTCAGGTCGATATAGGGGTGGCGGCTGTGCTCGAAAACGTTGAACTCGGCCCCCAGGCGAAAATCAACCGAGCAGCTGCCGAATTGCTCGGGTGGGAGTTCCGGCGAGATCTTGATCTTGCCCTGCTCAATGTAGCGCTTGATGTCAACGTCGGACAAAACCATTCAGGATAACTCCGGAAAAGGAGATGGGAGGGAAATCTGGTGGACGGCGGGAGGATCGAACTCCCGGCCTCGGCATTGCGAACGCCGCGCTCTCCCAGCTGAGCTAGCCGCCCACTTGAACTCTCCGATTTTAGCATGACTCCTGTCTTACAATGAAGATTCGGATGCCGGAAATTACCCTCGAAGAACAACTCAAGAAAATGCAGCGGGACTGGGACGAGCGCGCCCGCGAAAATGCCCGCTACTACGTCGCCACGGGGAAAGACGAATGGAGCGACGAGGAGTTTTTTCAGTCCGGCGAGCGAACGGTTGCCGAAGAAATCCTCACCGACATGATCAATATCTGCCAGGGAAAGAATCCGAAGCAGATGAAAGTTCTGGAAATCGGCTGTGGGGCAGGACGTGTTACGCGTGCGCTGGCCGGCGTTTTCGGCGAAATTCATGCGGTGGACGTTAGCGGGGAGATGGTGGCACGTGCCGGGATGGCGCTGGCTGACCGGCCCAACGCGCATGTATACCAAAACAACGGGAAGGACTTATCGGTAATTCCGGGCGAAGATTATGATTTCGCCTTTTCCACCATTGTGTTTCAGCACATTCCCAGCCGTGAAGTGATTTATTCGTACGTAAGGGAAGTACACAGATTGCTGCGGCCCGGAGCGCTATTCAAGTTTCAGGTACAGGGCGACAGTTCCCTGACGACAGCCGCTGATGACACGTGGCTGGGAGTTGCCTTCTCGGACGAAGATGCCGTCGCTATGGCCGTAGCCTGCGGTTTCGAGCCTCGCCACCGGCACGGCGCCGGCGAGCAATATTTCTGGCTCTGGTTTTTCAGACAGTAACTTATCCCGTCCGTTCCTTGCGCCGGGACGCCCAATATTTACTCATTCGCGCGGAAACGATGCGGCGTTCCTCGGCGGACATTTGTTTTCTGCCGCGCTTCTTGCCCGTTTTTACGGGCACACCATCGAGTAGGCTTTCCAGCGTCGCAATTGCGGCGTCCAGTTGCTTCTTATGTTGCGACAGTTCGTGGATTGCTTTGACGAGGTCCATTTTTCTGACTTCTTAGCGTAACCCAGAAATTCAAAAAATAAATGGACTTATCGTACTAGGAAGGGCCAATGTAGTACCAACTTATAGCCATATTTAGCAATGGCCAGGTACCCGCCTCCAGCAATGAGCACGATCGGTATTCCTACTGCCAGCAAGAAGATACTCCATGGGAACCGGCGCTTCTCGCGATGCAGCGTGAGTAAGTAACCCGCGAAGACGCCCACAAAGAATAGAAGCACCATGGGCACCGCAAATAGCATCAGGTTAAAAACATCGGGTGTGGGAGTGACTATCGCTGCGATGATAACGATTATTAGAATCGCGTACCGGGAGTTTGCGAGCAGGAACCCGGGCGTGGCGATTCTCAGGAAGGTCAGGAAGAAAATAAGAATCGGAAGTTCGAAGACCAACCCGATTCCCAACATGACGTTCACGAAGAGGTCGAAATAATCCACCATCGAAATGGTGGGACGCACTGTTCCATTGCCGCCGGCAAAGCCGATCCCCAACAGGAACGTGAGTCCATAGCGGAAGGCGACAAAGTATGCAAACGCTCCTCCGGTAATAAAAAGTCCGGCGGAAGTAATTACGAACGGGGCCGCGAAACGCCTTTCCTTCTTGTACAGCCCGGGCGCAACGAAAGCCCAGATCTGATACAGAATCCACGGCGAGGCCATGAATACGGAACAAAGCAATGGCAGCTTCATCCAAATAATGGTGAACGCGTCCATGGGGCTGATCTGCACAAGTTGGGGCGGATCAACCTTCAGTTCTTTGAGCGCGGAAACAGCCGGCTCGGAAACAATCACCCACAACTCGGAGCAAAAGGTGAGGCAAATGATGAAGGCCACCCCCAGCCCACCGAGCATGTAGAGCAGCCGCTTTCGTAAGTCTTCGAGATGACCCAGGAACGACATGCGCAGCATTCCATCTTCGTCCGGATCTTCTTCTTCTTCATCTACGGGTGGTGGGGGAGGCGGCGGCGGAGGCGGGGGGGCGGTCTGTACCGCCGGGACTAAATCGCTGGAACTGCTGGCGTGGACGTCGTAGCCATAGGGATCGTCATAGCTTCCGTATGAGTCGTCCACGGTTGGGGTATAAGAAACAGAGGCGTGCGTCTCCTCCGCCGTCTCTTGCATCGGATGACCTGGCTCCAGATGGCCTGTCTCCGGGTGAACTGGTTCTGCATGAACTGGCTCCGGATGAACTGTCTCCGGATGCCCTGAAGCGGCATGCGCTGAAGGGTGTTCTTGGGCAGGCGGAACCTGACCCGTCTCGGCCTGAGAGTTTTCAGACGGCGGCAATGGCTCGCCCGTTGGTGCGTGCGCACCCTTCTTATCTTCTTCCGATGGCATGCAATAATTGGCCGGAGCTACGACTTAACGGTGGTGCTTTCCGGAGACGAAGCTGGATGTGCCGTATCACTCGGGCTTGCTGCAATCTCCGCCGTGTGGGGAGTGCCTGTCGTGGTTGGGGCTGCTTCGCTGCCGTGGGCTACCGT
>JBDUEM010000365.1:0-6222 GCA_040002435.1 Bryobacteraceae bacterium | reverse complement strand
CCGTGTCCGTGCGGCTTTTATGGAGATCCCACAAGAGAGTGCAGATGCACGCCGGCAATCATTCAGCGCTATTTGGGAAAAGTCAGCGGTCCGCTGCTGGACCGGATCGACCTGCATATTGAAGTGCCGGCGGTGGCCTATAAAGAGCTGCGGTCCAATGACAACGGTGTCACTTCTGACCAGATGCGGGAGCGGATTCTGAAGGCGCGGGCGATCCAACACGCTCGGGGTTTTTATAACTCCGAGATTCCGCCGAGACTGCTGCGGACGTTGTGCGCTCTGGACGATGCCGGTGAGCGCACGCTGGAGATGGCGGTACGTCGCATGAGTCTTTCGGCACGTGCGCACGACCGGATCTTGAAGGTGGCCCGAACGGTGGCTGATTTGTCTGGAGCAGAGGGCGTTGGGGGCAAGCATTTGGCGGAGGCGGTGCAGTATCGCAGTTTGGACCGGAGCTATTGGACTTGAGACCCGGTCAACTGGCAACTCGAAGCCCAGCGAAACCAGGGCAAGGCTAATTCACCTTGGGCGCGCTGGCAAATGGCTCGATGCCGAAGTTTGGATAGACCTCGCTGGGAAAGTAGAACGTTCCGTCCTTCACGACCATACGAATCTTCTTGATTGCTTTGAGGTCCCGCGTTGGATCGGTAGGGATAAGAAAGAAATCCGCCAGCTTCCCTTTCTCAATCGAGCCCAGGCGTTGGTCCTGACCGAGATACCGCGCCGCGTCGAACGTAGCCCGTTTCAGGATTTCGGGCGGCGTCATCCCTGCGCCCTGGTAAAGCTCCAACTCCCGGTGGAACGTGAATGATCCTCCCGTGTCCGTGCCAAAGACGATGAACACGCCGCGGTCATGAAGCAGGCGGACCGTTGCAAGAATCTTTTCGAATGCCTCACGATAGGCGCGATCCTCGGCATCGGAAGAGATAGCTGTTCGAGCCTTCATCAGAGAGCGGCGAACTCCCAGCGGCATGTGATCCAGGTAGTCCACGGCTCCTGGAGGGACGTGCCCATCCCGGTTCAATGTCAGTTGTTCGTGAATCCCCAGCGTGGGATCGATCGCCTTGTGGCCTTCCACCATCAATTGAATAGTGTGCTGGACCTTCGAACCACTCAAGTCCAGATCCGAAAACCGCTTCATCCCTGTCAACCGGAACAATGTGCGGGTATCCTCTCCGCGATCGATTACCCAGCCCAGCATGAACTGATTGATGTGCGTGATCTCGTCATAACCGGCCTCGAGCATCTGGTCTGCCGTAGAGAACGCAGGTACATGTCCGGCGACACGCATTCCCAGCCGGTGCGCCTCGCGGGCGATCGCGGGCGCCCAGTCCGGATTCATACTGTTGTAAATCTTTACCTGCCAAAAGCCGCGCGCCCCATACCAGCGAACCGCCGCAAGGGCCTGTTCTTCGCTATCCACTACGAAGCCGTGATTTGCACTGAACGGGCTTTTGCCTTCGATAAATCCTGACCGAACCACTCGCGGGCCACCGACTTCAGCGCTGTCGATCCGATCAATCATCTTGTCGAGGACCGCGTTGTCATTGCCCATGTCACGCACCGTCGTGATGCCCGCCATCACATTCAGCAGAGCGTCGTCAAGGTTGAGATGCGAGTGCATCTCATACATGCCGGGCACGAGAATTCCGCCCTCGCCGTCAATTGTCACTTCGCCGGAAGTAGACCTGCCCATCGCGGAGTCCACTGCCGCAATTTGCTTCCCATAGACAACAACAGAAACCGGCTCAGTCAACACCGCCTTCTTTGCATCGAAAATCCGCACATTGCGAATTCTTACCGGCGCGGCGTAACGGTGCGCCACTTTTTTTTCGATTTTCGCGAGCCGCTGCGTTGACCACTGACCAGCCAAAGCGGCCAGCCGCTCACTCTCGGTTTCATAACCTTTGCGAATGACGACAAAGGTCGGGCTGACTTCCGCAAACACATCGCCCCGCGTATCGACCAGAAGCACCGTGGGTGAAAGATCATTGCCAATGAGGTCGTACCGCGTTACCTGAATCGCACCGCCGCCCCCTTTCACCAGCAGCGTTTCGCCCTTTTCGAGGCGCATTCTGCCGGAAGGGAGAACCGGTAGCGTCATACCTGCGGCACGCAACAGAGCGTGGACCATGATCTGGTCCTGCCAGGGGCTGCCGCTTTGGGGAACATACAGCGCGGGCCTGGAAACCGCCGCCGAGCCTGGTCCGGTTGAATCGGTCCAAGCCGCGCGACCTCCTGACTGCTGGAACCGCTCATCCACCTTGCTGCCGAACGTCGTCGTGCCCTTGATCGACCACTCGACTGGCATTCCCTCTGCCCCGCTTCGAATGGTTTCGGAGATCGTCGGCCCGCGGCCATTATTCTTGAAATCGAAATCAACGGTGGTCAGTTCACCTTTGGTTTCGGCCGTCACATGACCTAGATTTTTGCCGCCGAAGATTACGGAGAATGACTGCGTTTCGGCCTCCGCCAACCAGGGCAAGCACGTCATGAATATCACGCAAACGAACAATCGCGCACGCATGAGACACGAGTATATCGCGCAGGTTGACCACGACGGCTCTATCCACCGAAGATGTGCTGGTCCGGACGCCACGTTCCATCTGCCGTTCCATATGGACTGGCCACCACTACGAGGTAGCCGTCCAGGTCCCTCAACCAGCATTCCCAGTGATTCGGCCCGCCCTCACCATCCGGAGGGTTTCGGTGCCGGGGCATGACGATCTCGACACCCATTTCAGCGGCGCGCTGCATGACTGCGTCAAAATCGTCGACTTCGAACCAGAGCAGCACTCCATTTCCGTATGGCTTGTCATTTGGATTGCCGATCGGACCGTGGTCGTGTTCCACCTGGAAGCTGTGCAACTGGAGGATCAGGTGCCCATTCGAGACCAGTTGTTCATAGGCGGAGCCCCCATGATTGCTGCGGCATCCCAGCAGGCCTTGGTACCATCGACTGCTTGCTTCGACATCGGCGACGGCGATCAGAGGTTGAGGACGCATCCCGTCAGTTTATCCGGAAACTGAGCCCACAGCCCTCGCTTGCGGCGTGATTCGTTCGTGGGATGCTGGTCGCGGCACTGGACAATCGGTGCCGAACCACCGAACCTCAACGATCATGCGCGATTACGGGAGTCTTTGGCCCAATCGACGGACGTTTGTGGCGATACTTTCGATCGCGCCGGCCATGACGTGCTTGAGGAAGCCCAAATGGTTGACCAGCTTCAGCCCGTTTGTTGGCGCCAGCCAGGTCGGCTCTGACCGCACCTGGGTTCACGCACGCGATAAGCGTCAACCGATTCCAGCTTAATTCGATCTGCCATCCTCGGTGATTCGCTATCACCGCCGTCAATGTTTCCGTCCCGGGCAGCGGCTCATATTGTAAAGACAGGACGCTCCCTTCGCTGGACCTGTTCATCCCATCGATGGATTGGGAGAAACCTGGAGTCTCATGACCGAAGCATCGCGTTGTGATGGGGACGTCCAGCAGAGGAGTCGGTACACGTAGGTGCAGGCGGTGGGCCGTTTCCCGGTCGCTCAATAGCGGCCGTAGTCCAATGTACCGCTCATACAGAATCCAGAGGATTATTTCCAGGCGTTCCGCCTGCGAGGTCGTCACTTGCGGAGGCCACAGACCGACGTCGTTGCGCTGTTCGACATGTTCAACCAAACGTTGATACCACGCCCTACCATAACGTTTGATATCTTCTTCCAGAATGACCGCCCATTTCGTAGGCCATTCGTTAGGCTCCGATAGAAATCTTTCAAGATAAGAAAGAGGATCGGGTCCTTGCTCTTTCTTCCCCAAAAGTGGCGAACTTACCCGCGCTGTAAACAAATTCACAAATACCACTCGCGCAGTGATGCAGTCCAGCGCTACCCACATCCAATGGGGAGGATCTGTGAGAAATGTTCCTTTTAAGAAGTCATAGATTTGCCGCCGGAGATAGTCTGGACTGTCGCGCTGGGCGTCGCGGTAAAGCAAGGCCAATTGCGGCCTGCTCATGGTCTGCCCCAGCCGCGTCAGCCAGAAGGATATTAAGGCTGTTATGTCCTTGGCGTCCTCAGCGACATTTCCGGGTCCAGCGTAGATTTGCAAACGCCGCCTGAAATTATCAAAATCCCGGGAGACCGCCGCTGCCTCTTGCAGCCAGGCACTTACTGCAATGCGAAGCCGATACGCGCCAAAGAACAGGGCAACAAGAGGGACGGGCCAGGCCGACTCTTGAAACAGGCGCCAAGCAACGAGTACTAAGCTCCACTGCTCTTTACCCCAAGTCAAGATCAATCTCGCCACCGCAACAATTCTCACTGACCCTGAGAAACTCGCGCCGGCTCTGCGAGCCGCGCTACCTTGATTTTATGCGATTCTGTCCTCGCGCGGGGTAGCCTAAGCGCCGAAGCCCTCCAACAAGGTTCGGTTGTTCCCAGCGTGAGGCAGGTGAAGGTACCATTGAACGGCTTTTTGGTATCGGCCCCATCTGCTTGTAATAATCAACTTCCCTTTGTGGAATAGTTGTTTATCAACACCGAACTTCTTCGCCACTTTCGTGTCACTTTCGTTGACAGGCAATTTGCGAAAGCATAACATTGCTTCGACAGGAGCCATGAAATGCTACGTCAGCTGTTTATATGTTCGTGCTCTCTGATATTCACTGTTTCCCTGGAAGGTCAGGTAAACCGGGCGACGCTCACCGGCGTCATTACCGATCCCTCGGGCAGTGCTGTTCCTGCGGCGAAGATCTCCTGCATACAGACCGCAACCAACCTCGTGTTCTCAACCACGACAACCAGCACCGGCAATTACACCCTGCCGGCGCTCGACATCGGGTCATACCGGGTAGAGGCGGAGGCCGCGGGGTTCAAACGGACCGTTCAGGATGGTATCGTATTGGCCTCGGGCGCAACCGTTCGCCTGGATCTCACACTGGAAATCGGTGCGGTGAGTGACGCCGTTGAGGTCACGTCCAGGGCCTCTGCGCTCGACACGGAATCCACGCGAGTGGCGACTACCCTGACCACAAAGCTCGTCGAAGACCTGCCCCTTGTCGTTTCCGGCCAGATCCGGAACGTCTTTAATCTGGCCTTGATCGCGCCCGAGACAAAGTCTGGAGCGGGCTCGAACGGACAGTTTCGAATCGGGGGCGGTCAGACCGCAAGTTGGGACATGAACATGGATGGTTTGTCGGTGACCAGCGCGTCTACGAACTATCAATATGAACGCGCACCTATCAGCTCGGCTCCGGTAGATGCCATCCAGGAGTTCTCGGTCGAATCCACGGGCATGAAGGCCGAGTTCGGGCGCTCGATGGGCACCATTAACTTCACCACAAAGTCGGGCACAAACCAGCTACACGGTAACGCCTTTGAATTTCTCCGTAACAACGCAACGGACGCGCGGGGCTTTTTCGCCCAAAGCACGCCGGTGCTGAAACAACACGATTTCGGCGGCACCTTCGGCGGCCCGGTGTTTATTCCGAAGATTTACGACGGCCGGAATAAAACTTTCTTCTTCATTTCCTACGAGGGCTTCCGTAACCGGGCCGGCAATAACCCAAGCTACACCACGATACCCCTTCCCGCGATGTATAACGGCGACTTCAGCGGCTGGACGAACAGCAGGGGTGCGATGATTCCGATCTACGACCCTGCCTCGACGCGGCTCGGCGCTGACGGCGTAACCTATGTCCGCGATGCTTTTGCCGGTAATCAGATTCCGGTCTCGCGATTCAGCCAGGTGGCGAAGAACTACATCGCACTCCGTCCCCCGTCGATGGTGCCCAACGTTGCCGGCGCTGGGCCCACGTT
Source organism: Bryobacteraceae bacterium (assembly GCA_040002435.1). GTDB lineage: Bacteria > Acidobacteriota > Terriglobia > Bryobacterales > Bryobacteraceae > JANXXV01. The sequence continues at coordinate 411 of JBDUEM010000365.1, read as the reverse complement.
GAATTTCTTTACTTCCCAGGGCGGGAATATTACGCCTTGGAACAAAGGAACCATCCGCGGCGATCATCAGATTGGCTCCAATAATCACCTTTCTTTTCTATTTCTGAAAGGCGAGAAGGACGACGATTTGGCGAACGGACAGCCTCCAGGTCTACCTCTCTCCTTCAATGGGAATTCCATCTGGACACGCCAGAACACATCGTACCGGCTATCGTGGGACCGGACTATCAGCTCACGCATTGTGAACAGCCTGCGCGGCAGTTTTCAACGGGAGCACGGCTTTATTGCCAACGTGAACTCCGTGGATGCCAGTCAACAATGGAATGCCAAACTGGGTATAAAGAACACCCCGGGTCCGGATCATGCCCTTCCTGCGATGGCGATGACGCAGTACACAACATGGAGCGGCAA
>JBDUEM010000364.1:0-6247 GCA_040002435.1 Bryobacteraceae bacterium | reverse complement strand
GTTGTCAGTTTTACACTCACGGAAATGAACCTCCCTGCTCAATTATTTTTTTAATCGGTCTTGCGGCATTTCACCATTTTGACTTCGGTGCCGAGGGGCGGCACGCGCACCATGTGGAACTCGTCCACAAAAGCCTGAATCAGAAGCAGGCCCCGCCCTGATTGGCGCAACAAATTTTCCTCGGCCAGCGGATCAGGCAGTCCGGTGCGCTCAAAGCCTTCACCTTCGTCGGTGATCTTGACGCTAAGCCGGTCAGTTTCCTTCGTCACGGAGAGGTGCACTTTCTTATTCAGGTTATAGCGATTTCCGTGGACCACAGCGTTTACCATGGCCTCGCGCACGGCCATCCCCAAATCATGCAGATCGTCCTCGGGAAATCCGAGTTCACGCGCGAGACCAAGAACCAGCTTTTCGGCCTCGTCCACGCTATCGAGAGTAGAATCGAGCAAGATATCCAAGGTCTTCGTAGCGCTGCTCTGCTCTTCTCCCATTAAGTTGATCCCGGCGTGCAGCGTGGTCAAGTCGCATGTTCAAAGTAGAATACTCGCAATAGGAAAGTCAAGGCGCAAGGGCTCAAAACCCTGCGGTACCATGTGGAACATGCTGAAGCCGACCTGCGTCCTCCTTGCCTCCGTCCTGCTCGTACCCCTCCTGGTGCACGCCGAAGAATATACCCTCGGACCCGACTCACAACGCCAGCCTGGCGTGCCCCAAGGCAAGGTGACCAAGCACGAGTGGACCAGCAAGATCTACCCCGGCACTGTACGCGATTACTGGATCTACGTCCCAGCGCAATACACGCCCGATAAACCCGCCTGCACCATGGTTTTTCAGGACGGTGTGACTTTTGTCAATGAAAACGGTCCTTTCAAGACCACCATCGTCTTCGACAACCTCATCCACAAGGGCGAAATGCCGGTCACCATCGGCGTGTTCATCAACCCCGGCGTAGTTCCGGGAGCCGCCGCAAACACACAGTCCCGCTTCAACCGTAGTGCCGAATACGACGCCGTGGGTCCGCGCTTTCCCACGTTTCTCATCGAAGAGATACTGCCGGAGGTTGCCAAAAACTACAACCTCTCCACGGATCCAAACGATCGCGCCATTTCCGGCTCAAGTTCCGGAGGCAATGCCTCGTTCAACGCCGCCTGGACCCGCCCGGACGTTTTCCACCGCGTGCTCAGCTTCATCGGCGGCTTCACCAATCTCCGCGGCGACCATATCTATCCGTCACTGGTGAGGAAGATGGAAACCCAGCCGCTGCGCGTCTTTCTGCAGGACGGAAGCCAGGACATCAACATTTACAGCAACTACGAACTGGGCGCGGCGCTGCGGGATGCCAACTACGACTACAAGCTGGTGATCGGTACCGGAGCGCACGACGCCAAACACAGCTCCTCCATCCTGCCCGATGCTCTGCGCTGGCTTTGGCGCGACTATCCAAAACCGATTGCCAAGCCAGCCGCGGGGCCCCGGCATTACATCAGCAACAACATCGTGCTGGACTCCGATTCCGGTTGGGAAATGGTCAGCCAGGGGCATAAATTTACCGAAGGACCCGCGGTGGACGCCAAGGGCGATGTCTACTTCTCTGACATTCCGAACAGCCGCATTCACAAAATTTCCTCCGACGGAAAAGTCTCGCTATTCCGCGAAAATACCGGCGAAGCCAACGGCCTGATGTTCGGTCCGGACGGACGGCTGTACGCCTGCCAGAATGGCCGCAAGCGCATCGTGGCCTTCACGCCCGACGGCAAGGAATCGGTGATCGCCGAAGGTGTCAATTCCAACGATCTGGCGATCAATCCACGCGGGGAAATCTACTTCACCGACCCGCAGAACAAGCGCGTCTGGTTCATCGACGCGAAAGGCAACAAGCGTGTCGTGAATGAAGGCATACTTCTGCCGAATGGCGTCCGATTCTCCCCCGACCACGCCTTCCTGCACGTGGCCGACACGCTTAGCCGTTGGATCTGGTCGTTCTCCGTCGAGCCGGACGGCTCGCTCGCCAATGGTGTTCCCTTCCATCGCCTGGAAATCCCGGACGAGGTGGAGTCGGGCCCTCTGCGCAGCGGCGCCGATGGGCTGACGGTGGACTCCGACGGGTTCCTCTATGTGGCCACCAAGCTGGGCATTCAGATCGCCGATCCAGCCGGCCGCACCGTGGGCATTCTGCGCAAGCCGGGTAGCGGCGATCCTTCGAACGTGGTCTTCGGCGGCCCGGATCTACACACGCTCTACGTGACCTCCGGAGACAAGGTCTTTCGTCGGACCATCAAGAAAAAGGGGACGTTTCCGTGGGTAGCGGGGATGCCGCCGAAGCCGCGATTGTAGGGGCTGGAGTTAATTCGGCTGGTATAGCTGAATCAGGTTGCCGCACGTGTCAGAGAAGACGGCGATCGTGACGGGTCCGGCATTGGTCGGTTCGGCGGTAAACACCACGCCGTGCGTCTTCAGCCGCGTGTACTCTTGTGCGATATCGGCGACCTCGAATGCTGCCAACGGAATACTCTGAGCGAACATCGCTTCCTGAAAGGTCCTGCCGGCAGGATTTGCGTTGGGTTCCAGGGACAGTTCCACGTCATCCGGGCCTTCGGCAGAGGTCACGGTGATCCACCTGTAAGCACCCACCGGGATCTCGTGTTTCTTGCGAAAACCGAGCACCTCCGTGTAGAACTTCAGCGCCTTATCCTGATCGTCAACCATCAGGCTGGTGAGTTTGATTCTCATTTGCATCTCCTTAAGTGGATTTTAAGGGAACGCCCACGAGTGGCGCTTCTCGAAAATTGCGAAAAGCAGAGGCAGGCAGTCGGCCCATGAGGCTGAGGCATCCAGGAAACAGGTCCGGCGGATAGTTGCCCGGCACCTGCACCATGCTACGGGCGCGGCGCCGGTAAAGGGAGGGGGTCGCGCCCACGCGGTGCCAGAAAAGACCGCTGAAACTGCTGACGCTGGACATGCCCACCTCCATGCAAACCTCCGTTACGGAGTGGCGGCCGAGGGCCAGCAGCTGCTTTGCCTGGTTTAAACGGGACTCGATACGAAACTGGTGCGGAGTGACGCCGAACAGGGCTTCAAACTGCCGGATGAAGTGGTAGTGCGATATTCCCGCTTCCCGCGCGACGTCCTTGATCGAAAGCGGTTGCTCACGCACTTGCCCCAGCAGATCCCGGGCGCGGCAGAGGCGGAAAAACGCATCGTTGCTGAGTAGCATGGCGAACTTTCAGGATATCCGGTGCCTGGCTGGAGAGATACGGGCAGTGGTGTCGTACGTATACTATTCCTGACATAACACGTGCATGGCTAAGTTGACGCTGAGTGTCGATGAGCGCGTGATTACGCGGGTGAAACTATATGCGAAAGCAAAAGGCGTGTCGGTTTCCGCAATGGTGGAAACGTACCTTTCCGCAATCGCAGAACGGGCTTCTCCCGTTGTCGGCCCTACACCGGTTCTGGATTCAGTTCGCGGGATTCTTAAAAGTGCGGACCCTGGCGAATACAAAAAACATCTGTCCGCGAAATACCGATGAAGAAAATCCTTCTCGATACCAATGTTGTGCTGGACGTTTTGTTGGAACGGCAACCCCATGCTGCGGCCAGTCTAAACGTATGGGCCGCGGTGGAAACGGGGAAGTTGGAAGGGCTGTTAGCGGCTCATGCAGTGACTACCATTCACTACCTGGTCGGGAAGGAATTGGGAATTACAAAGGCCAACAAGTGCATCGGCATGATCCTGAACGTTTTTGGCGTTGCCCCGGTAGATGCACGAGTGATTCGCGAGGCTTTGCAACTGCCGTCGGCTGATTTTGAACATGCAGTCACGGCGGCCGCCGCGCGCATCGCCGGTTGTGACTTTGTGGTGACGCGCGATAACAAAGGGTTTCGCGGATCGCTCGTGCCGGCGATTATCCCGGAAGCCGTGATGCCGCTGCTGTCTTAAATATCCGTCGGGATGCCGAAGCAGTAAAGCGTATTGTCGGCAGTCCCGAAACAGACATGCCCATTCGCCAGCGCAAGCCCGCTGGAATTCACCGCCGAAGTGACTGTCTTCCCGCTGGAGTACAACTCCTTGCCTGTTGCACCTTCCAGCGCGTACAGAACCGCCGTATCGGTCGACAGCGCGAACACCATCCCGTTGACGATGACCGGCGCTACCGGCGCATTCATCGCTTGCGATGTCCAGGCGGGCTCCAGCGCATCGGGGCCGGTCAGGCGGAAAGCCGAGATACCGCGGGGCAGCGCGGCGTACACCCATCGGATCCCGTTCGAATCCACCCATGTTGCCAGTCCCCGCGCCTCTGCCAGCGCCGGACTGAATGCCGTCGAGAGAAACAACTCACGCCCTTTCCACTGAAACGGGATGGAGGCCGTGTGAATGGTTCCGTCAAAGCCGGACGCAACTCCGGTGCCCTTAGCCGCCGTGAAGCGGGGTTTCGCATCCGGCGATGTCACGTCCAATGCCCACAGTCCGTCCGGCACTCCGCCGCAGCCGCCGGACGTCGTAGTATGCACGGCAGTACCCGCGAAATTCAAATTAGAGGCTCTTGCGTTCGGAGCAAGGAACTTCACCGGAGGTCCGTAGTCCAGCCCGTTGGTGGTGCGCAGCGTGTGCAGATTTCCGTCGCTGGTCAGGACATAGAGCGGCCTCGGCGGCGTCGGGTCTTCATACGCATCGTTCGGTGAAACCTGCGGCGCCAGCACCGGAGCCGCCGTCAATCCCCCGGCGCAGCCATCGCGTGAAGTCTCAAAGTGGCGCTTCCAGAACAGCCGCCCCAGGTCCGCGTCAACCGCATACACATTGTCGGAAGCTCCGGCGATGAAAACCAGTTCCTTCATCCCGCGATGGGTAATGATGGGACCGTAGATCACCGGCGCGGTCAGCGTATTCGCCTCGCGCGATTCGTTGTCCAGCTTCAGCTTCCACAGCAGTTGGAACTTCGGCAAGCTGTCGCGCGTGATATACCGGTCGCGCTTCTGCCAGCCGCTGCGCTGCGGATCGCCTCCGGAGTTCAGCCAGTCCGGCACCGCTGCTAACAGCAGAACGCTCAGTCCGAATATCGCGCAAAATGCTTTCATCGGAAGAGTCTCGGAGCGAAGTCCAGAAGGTCGTAGCGCCAGGTCTGCCATTCATGCGCAAACTGACATTCGTAGAACACATTCTTAACCCCGCCCTTATCCAGGGCTTCGTGCGCTTCCTGCGCCGCGGTGTGCATCCGCTCCTCCGCCTTGCCCGCGCCGAACCAGAGCAGCTTCACTCGCTTGTTGAACGCGCCTGCGTCCGCGAAGACACCGTCATACGACGTCTTCAAATCGAAGCCGCGGATTGCGCCGCTGAAGGAACCGATGTAAGCAAATTGATTCAGATGCGTCAGGCCGATCTGCAGCGCCTGACCGCCGCCCATCGAGAGGCCGGCGATGGCACGATGTTCCCGATCGGTGAGCGTGCGGTACTCGGCATCGATCATCGGGATCAGATCGTTCATCACCACGTCGCCGAAGACTTTGTTCCCCACCATTCCATTTTCCATCACGATAATCATGGGCCGCGCATTCTTGGCCGCAATCAGATTATCCAGGATGAAGTTTACGCGGCCCTGTGCCGCCCAGCCCCGTTCACTTTCGCCGGAACCGTGCTGCAGGTACAGAACCGGATAGCGCCCTTGCGGATTTTTGTCGTAACCGGGCGGAGTGTAGATGTAGGCCCGGCGCCACTGGCCCGTCGTCTTTGACTTGTACCAGCGCGCTCGCACATCTCCGTGCGGCACGTCCTTTGGTTCGTAGAAATCTACCCTGTCGGGAACTTCCACGCCGCTCGTTTCCCGGTTCCATCCGAAGTAGGTCTCACTCGACGGATCGTTTGTCTGAAATCCATCCACCAGGAACCAGTAGTAGTGAAACCCCGGCTGCGCGGGCGGGATGGTCACGGTCCAGAAGCCTTTCTCGTCCTTCACCATGTCGAACGGACCCTTGCCCAGTCCGTTGTCACTGCCGCCGGGCTGCATTTGCACCTTCTGGGCAAGGGGCGCGGCAAGGCGAAAGGTGACGCGAAGATCGTCGTGGATCTTCGGAAATTCCGCTACCGGGATGTTGGAGGAGGCGGGCTGCTGGGCCTGGCACAAAGCGCCGGCCACGATCAAAGCGATAAATGTTCGGTACATAAGTTCCCGTGTAATACAATACAGCCATTCATGTTTCGTATTGGACTTACACCTGATTTTCACACCGATGCCAAAGGGCATTTTGAGAA
>JBDUEM010000363.1:0-6252 GCA_040002435.1 Bryobacteraceae bacterium | reverse complement strand
CCCGGAGCCGGAAATCCAGTGCGCGGATCCATAATATGGCTGTAAATCCGCCCTTCGGCCCGGAAGAATTTCTCGTAACTTCCGGACGTTGACATCGACTCATTCTTCAAAAAAACTTCCTGCACCGTCTTGCGCTCGTCGTGCGGATCCCGAATGCTGATCCTCCAGCCGCGCTTTTCATCCGGCGGTGTTCCGATGGCATAAATGCTGCTGCCGCCGCCGCTTACCATTCCCGACTCGACGCCGTTTTCCTTCAGCATCGCCACCATGCGGTCCACGGCATATCCCTTACCGATTCCGCCCGGATCGATCTCAACGCCAGATTCGTCGAACCTCACCGTCCGCGCCCGCGGATCCAGAACCAGATGCCGGTAGCCTACGTGGGCCAGCGCGCCGCGCACTTCCGCGCGGTGCGGTAAGTGGCCTGATCCCTTATAAAAACCCCAAACTTTCATCAGCGGGCCAACCGTAATATCGAAGGCTCCACCGCTCTCACTGCTATATTCGACACATGCAGCCAGTAGATCGAACAACTCATTGGAAACCTTTACCGGCCTCTCCGCGGCGAAGCGATTTACCTGGCTCCACTCGCTTGCCGGACGGTAGTTGGAGAGCAGTTGGTCCAGGCGTTTAGCCTCATCGAACGCCAACTCCACGGCTCCCAGCATTCTGGCGCGGTCGGCTCCGTAGACGATAATCGAATACGTCGACCCCATGGCGTCCAGACTCTCCTCGAAACGCAGGATTTCCGGATCCGCGGCCGTCACCGGCGCCGTAAGGGCCAGTGCCGCCAACAACAAAAATATCACAAAGCGTTTCACTCGACGGGTTTTTTTTCAGGAGGTTCGTCTGGGCGGGGGCGGCCTTTCTTGACGCGTTTGAGTAAATGTCCCACCCGGGAGCCCAATTCCGCGGCGATTGCGGCTTCAAAATGAAGCTCCGGGATGCGAAAAATGTTAAGCCGCTGACTTAATTCCGCGCGGAGAAAACCTCGGGCATGATTTAATGCCTCAATGGTTTCGTCCTGTTTCTTGGCGTTTGAGGTGAGAATCAGCAATACCCGGGCTTTGCGGGCATCCGGCGTCACCAGGACATCGCTCACGCCCTGGACGTCAATTCGCGGGTCGCCCATTTCGTAACTGATCATCTCCTCCAGCTCTTCGCGCATGGCTTGCGAAAGGCGTTCGGATCGGCGAGGGTCCATAAATCTACTCTAACCACGTCATTCTAACCATTCCACGGTGGCGGACACCAGCACCGGGCCGAGCACGGCGGATGCTTCGTTCTCCACGGAATGAAGAATGATTTCCGCGTTGCCGCGGTTGCTGGAAACCGTCACCGCCGCCACCAATCCCCTTTGCCATAAATCCTGGAAATCGATTTCAGCCACGGCCACGTTGAACTTGTGCCGCAGGCGGTCCTGCAGGCCTTTCACGACGTGCCTTTTCTCTTTCAGAGAATGCGATTCGTCCAGCCTGAGTTCCAGCGTCAGTACGCCGATGCAGGGCATCCGGCCCTAGAAAATCTCCGTCGCCTGCCGTTCGTTGACAAACGCTTCGAAGATGTCGCCCGTCTTCACGTCACCGAAGTTCGCTACCGTGACGCCGCATTCAAAGCCGGCCTTCACTTCGCTCACATCGTCTTTGAAGCGCTTGAGGGACTCAATCTTGCCTGTATGAACCACCACGTTGTCGCGGATGACGCGGACATGGCTATTGCGGGTGAGTACACCGTCTGTGACCTGCGAACCGGCCACCACACCCACCTTCGTGATCTTGAATACGTCGCGGACAATGGCCCGGCCCTTGAAGACTTCCTTGTAGACCGGATCGAGCATGCCCGACATGGCTTTCTTGATTTCGTCGGTAAGCTCGTAAATGATCGTGTGCAGCCGGATATCGACCTTTTCCTTCTCCGCAATGGAGGAGGCGGCGCGCTCCGGCTTGACATTGAATCCGATGATGACCGCTTCGGAAGCCGATGCCAGCAGAACGTCGCTCTCGGTGATAGCGCCAACGCCCTTGCTGAGCACGCGGATCCTCACCTTCTCGTTCGACAGCTTCTGCAGCATGTCGGAGAGCACTTCGGCCGTACCGCCCACGTCCGTCTTGAGGATGATATTGAGTTCCTTGATATCTCCCTCTTTGACTTGTTCGTGGAACTGTTCCAGCGTGACGCGGCTGCCCTTCTGCATGGACTTTTCGCGGTTCTTCGATTCGCGGTAGAGAACAATCTGCTTCGCCTTGGCGGTGTCTGTAATCACCTGGAAGCTGTCGCCGACTTCGGGCATGGAATCAAGTCCAAGCACTTCCACCGGAGTGGACGGTTCGGCTTCCCTCACCTGCTGGCCCATATCGCCGAACATGGCGCGGATCTTGCCGAATACCTGGCCGCAGATGAAGAAGTCGCCCACGCGAAGAGTTCCGTTCTGCACCAGCACGGTGGCCACCGGACCACGGCCGCGATCGAGTTGGGCTTCGAGCACAGTACCCACACCGGGCCGCATCGGATTGGCTTTGAAGTCACCTATGTCGGCGACCAGTAGAATCATTTCGAGCAACAGATCGAGATTCGTCTTCGCCTTGGCGGAGACGGGCACCATGACGGTATCGCCGCCCCAATCTTCGGCGAGCAGATTACGGTCCGCCAGCTGCTGCTTGACGCGTTCCGGCTGCGCATCCGGCTTGTCGATCTTGTTAATTGCGACAATGATCGGAACCTTGGCGGCGCGCGCGTGATCGATGGCTTCGAGCGTCTGCGGCATTACGCCGTCGTCCGCGCTGACCACCAGAATGACGATGTCGGTAACCTTGGCGCCGCGGGCACGCATACGTGTGAACGCTTCGTGGCCCGGCGTGTCGATGAAGACGATCTTGCGGCCGTTCTTCTCAATCTGATAGGCGCCGATGTGCTGGGTGATGCCGCCGGCCTCGCGTCCGGCCACATTGGCGGAACGGATGGCGTCGAGCAGCGAGGTCTTACCGTGATCCACGTGGCCCATGATGGTAACCACGGGAGCGCGGCGGACCAGATCCTTGGTATCCTCGGCGAGTTCGACCTCTTGCGTCTTCTCCTCTTCGTAGCTGACGTTGTTGGTGGAAGCGCCAAATTCGCGCGAAATGTCCTCGGCCATCTTCGAGTCGAGGTTCTGGTTGATGGTGGCGAAGATCTTGCGCTCCACCAGCTTCTTGATGACGAGGTTCGCCTTGATGCCGAGCTTCTCGGACAGTTCCTTAACCGTAATGCCTTCGGCGATGGTGATCTCGCGGTCGATGGGAGGAGGAGCGGCCGGCTGTTCGCGCCGTTGAATCGGCGGCCGGAAACTCTTCCCTTCCATGTCGCGGCGGCGGTCCACGGGACGCGCGCTGCCCGGCTTAAACTGGGGCCGGCGTTGTGGATCGGTGGGCGGTGGAGCAGCAGGTTCGAGACCGCCTCCGGGCCGCATGGGCGAAGTGGGATGCAGGGGCCTGGCGCGGGGTCCGCGATTCTGAAAGCCTCCGGGTCCGGCAGGGGATCCAGGAGTGCCAGGGCCACCGGGGCCGCGCATGAGCGGTTGACCGGGGCGAATCGGTCCGCGATAAATGGGCTGTCCGGGAACCGGACTCGCCTGCGGCCGCGTCGGCATGCCGGGCCGGGGAGCCGCGGGGGCTGCCTGTCCTGGCATCGATTTCGACTGCGCTAAACGGGCCACCAGATCGGCGCGGGGCGGCACAATTGGCCGCGCGGCCGGCTGTCCGGCGAAGTTCGGGCGGGGTTGCGGCGCCTGCGGGGAAGCCGACGGGGTGCCGGGCTGGGTATGGGCGTGCGACCTGGCCGGAATAGCAATACTGGGCGGCGCTGCCGGCATACGAGGCCCTGCGGGCCGGGGTGGCGCTGGAGCGGGCGCGCCAGGTGTCCGGGCTTCTACAGTGCGCGATTCGGTAACTACGCCCGGGGGAAGCGGCTGACGGGGTCCGGACAACACTTGTCCCGGACGGTAAATCGGCATGTTTCGCGGCGCCGGAGTCGCCGGACGCGAAGGCGTTCCAGGCATGGCGGGCGGAGCGGAAGGCGCGGGCGCCGCTGGTACCGCGGCCACATGGGCAGCGGGCGGTGCGGGCTGAGCGGGGGGCGCGGGAGCGGCGGGGGCCGCATGAACCGGCAGCGCCGGAGGCGGATGATGAACGACCGGCGGCGCGGGCACCGGAGGATGAGCGACCGGCTCACGATGCGCTGGCGTCTCGCGATGTCCTGGAGTCTCGCGATGCGCTGGAGTCTCGCGGTGTCCCGGGGTCTCGCGATGCGACGTGCCTCCCAAAGGAGGACGAAGCGGAGCAGCCAGCGGGCGCGCGGGCGGAGCGTGATGCTCCACCACCGGCGGAGCCTCGGCTACAGCGACCTGTTCATAAGACGAGGAGCGCGCCTCGGCGGAGCGTGTCAGGACCGGTTCGGCTACGTGCGCAGGGCTATCGGACCCGGCGTCATCAGAGTCGTGACCGCCGAAATCGTCGTGACCGCCGTCGTCCTCTTCGTGCACGTAATCCGCGTCAGAGCTTCCGGCCAGCCGTTGCTTAACAATAACGGCGACATCCTCATCAATGGAGCTCGAGTGGGTCTTCTTTTCCTGGACCCCAAGTTCCGGCAACAATTCGAGAATCTTGTTTGGCTTGACTTCGAGCTCTCGAGCCAACTCATTGATTCGGACTTTCTTCTTCATAGTTAAAAAACTGCACCATCAAGACAGTCTTGTCTTGTATACCGTTAATGATCTGAAACTCTAGACCCGAAAAAAATTACTCCGCGTCCTTTATCCTAGCAGACTCAGTGTGATCCGGGTCTGCAGGCTCCGCTAATACCAATGCATCGGATTCGCCCGGCGCAACCGCCAGCACATCCGCGTCCACTTCGGCCGCGTCGAGTTCCGCCGCGCCGGGTTCCGCCCCATTTTCGAGCGACGGCGCCTGCTGCTGCGACTCCTCACTTTGCGGGACATCCACTGACTCTTCGTACTGGCCGTAATAGCTGACCACCGCGTCCTGGATTTTTTCCACCATCTTGGGCCCGATCCCCGGAATCTCTTCCAGCTCTTCGGGCGTCATATTGCCCAGCTTTTCGACGGTGGAGATTCCGCCTTCCAACAACTTGTCCAGCATATTTTCGGGCAGCCCGTGTTCGATCAACACCGAAACAGGAGCACCCGGAACCACCAGAGCGGCCATCTGCGATTCGACTTCCTGCCGCTTCTCTTCCTCGCTCTTAATGTCGATTTTCCAGCCCAGCAGTTTCGCCGCCAACCGGACGTTCTGTCCCTTTTTGCCGATGGCCAGCGACAATTGCGTATCGTCAACGATAACTTCCATATGGCGGTCGGCGCCGCTAATTACAGAAACACGGCTGATCTTGGCGGGACTCAACGCATGCGTCGCAAAGACCACCGGGTCGTCGGAAAATTCGATGATATCGATCTTCTCGCCGCGAAGCTCACGGATAATCGACTGCACGCGCATGCCCTTCATGCCAACGCAAGCGCCCACGCAATCCACATCGCGGTCGCGGCTGAGTACGGCGATCTTGGTACGCTCACCCGCTTCGCGCGCACAACCTTTGATGATGACCGTGTTGTCGTAAATTTCCGGCACTTCCTGCTCAAACAACCGGACCACCAGATCCGGTGAGGCCCTGGAAACTACGACGCCCGCGTTCTTTCCGGTCTTTTCCACGGTGCGGATGACGCAGCGGACGCGCTCGCCGACGCTGAAGTTTTCCAGCTTCGACTGTTCCTTCTTGGGGATGCGCGCCTCGGTCTTTCCTAAATCGCACACCAGGTCCTGCCCTTCAATGCGCTTCACCATGCAGTTGACCAGTTCACCCACACGGTCGTTGTATTCGGTGAAAATAGTTTCCCGTTCCGCCTCGCGGACCTTCTGCAAAATAACCTGCTTGGCGGTCTGCGCGGAGATGCGGCCAAGGGCCTCCGTCGCTTTCGGAATGCGCAGATCGGTGCCGATAGCGGCAAAAGGGTCAATCGCCTGCGCCTGTTCCAGCGTCAGTTGGTTCACCGGGTCTTCGATTGTCTCGACGATCTTCTTCACAGCGTAGATGTGGATGACATTTGCCTTATCGTCCACCTCGGCAACCAAGTCCTCCGTGGTGCGGAACTGTTTGCGCGCGGCCACAAGCATCGCGTCCTTCACCGCCGTGATCACAATCTGCGGATCGATGCCTTTTTCCTTGCTCAGAATTTCAATAGACTCAAAGATCGATGCCAATCTG
>JBDUEM010000362.1:0-6270 GCA_040002435.1 Bryobacteraceae bacterium | reverse complement strand
TCAAACCGCATTCCATCCGCGCTTATTATTACGGACTCTCCGGTGACGGCCACATCGGCAAGATCAACCTCACTCACTCTTTCTATCAGGTGCTGGGCCAGGACAAGTTGAATCCGCTCGCCGGAAAGAAAGTAGATATCAACGCCCAGATGGCCGCTGTGGAACTGTCGCTGGACAAAGACTGGATTCGCTACAGGCTGTCATTTTTTTACGCCTCTGGAGACAAGGACCCGCGGGACGGCTCCGCGCGCGGCTTCGACGCTATCTTCGATCATCCGAATTTCGCCGGTGGCATCTTCAGCTTGTGGAATCGCGAAGGCATCCGACTAACCGGCAGCGGTGTGGCCCTGGTTAGCGGTGACAGCCTGGTGCCGAGTCTACGATCCAGCAAGATTCAGGGACAGGGCAGTTTCGTTAATCCAGGGCTCTTTCTATACAATGCCGGAGCGGATATCGACATTACGCCTAAGCTAAAGGGTTTTCTGAATTTCAATGTAGTCCGCTTCGCGCGAACCGAACCCTTGGAACTGTTGTTATTTCAAAAGCCCATCCATGCGGGCCTGGGCGCTGATTCGGGCGTGGGCGTGAAGTACCGGCCGCCTTTGAGCGACAACATCATCTTAGTTGCCGGATTCAATACATTCCAGCCGTTTCGTGGGTTCCGCGATATCTACGTTGGCCGGCTGCTGTTGTCCGGATTTGTAAGTTTGCGTTTCACGTTTTGACAGGGCCTGGGGAGAATGACTGAATCCAACTACTCGAAGAGACGCCGCATCATTCGTTCCGCAGCGGGCGCCACCGTGGCGGCTCTCGTCCTGCTGTTCTTTGTGCTGCTGACTTCCAGGGTCAATCGCGCTCAGGACGCAAAGATTGATTTCCGGCAGACTCAGGCCGAGGCCGATACGAAAAGCACGGGCTGTGTGAGCTGCCACGGGATGACGGAAGCAGCAACCATGCATCCCACGGCCACCATACGGATCGGCTGCGCCGATTGTCACGGCGGAGATGCCGGGGTCATGAAACCGTCCGGGTCCGAAGCCGGAATGAAGCCCTATACGGACGCGAAACTGCAGGCACATCCGAAGCCGTCGGTTCCCGGCTTATGGAAGAGTTCCGGCAATCCGGTACGTGCCCAGACAGATTGGCTGCGCGAGAGCAAGGAATACATCCGCTTCGTCAACCCCGGCGATCTGCGGATTGCGGAATTGACGTGCGGCACGGCCGGATGCCATGAACAGCAGGTCCGCAACGTCCGCAGCAGCATGATGACGCATGGCGCCATGCTGTGGCAGGCAGCGCTCTACAATAACGGAGCCATTCCTTGGAAGAATGCCCGCTACGGCGAGAGCTATTCGGCGGACGGCCTGCCGCAGCGTATGCGGACATGGCCTCCGCCCAGCCAGGAAGATACACGGCTGAAGGGCATCCTGCCGCAGCTCGATCCATTGTTGCGCTGGGAAATTTCGCAGCCCGGCAACGTATTGCGCGTGTTCGAACGCGGCGGTGGCCCGCGCGGCGAACTGGGCAGTCCGAATATGGAAGAGGACCCCGGGCGGCCCGACGACAAACTCAGCGACCGCGGTCTCGGAACGCTGCTGCGGACCGATCCTGTATTTCTGGGGCTGCAGAAAACACGCCTGCTCGATCCCATCCTGTCGCTCCCAGGCACCAACGACCATCCCGGCGACTATCGCAACAGCGGCTGCACGGCTTGCCATGTGGTCTATGCGAACGACAGGTCGCCCGTGCACTCCGGCCCCTATGCTCACTTCGGAAACCGCGGCCGCAGCGCGCAGATGGACCCGACGATTCCGAAGAACGAATCCGGCCATCCCATCCGGCATGAATTCACGCGATCCATTCCCACCAGCCAGTGCATTGTCTGCCACATCCATCCCGGTACAAATATGGTGGCGTCGTATCTGGGTTACATCTGGTGGGATAACGAGACCGATGGCGAATCCATGTACCCGGCGAAGCAGAAGAACCCGACTGACGAAGAGCGCTATCAGGCATGGATCGCCAATCCCGAAGGCGCCGCCGCCCGCGGCAAGTGGAAGGACATGGAGTTCCTCGAAAAGATCGGCACTCCTGAGTTCAACAAGGAGCTCAAGCATACGCAGTTCGCCGACTTCCACGGCCACGGCTGGGTCTTTCGCGGCGTCTACAAGCGCGACCGTAAAGGCAACCTCCTCGATACCGCGGACAAGGTCGTAGCACCCGACGACAAAGAGAAGTTTGACAAGGCTGTGCACCTCAAAGACATCCACTTAGAGAAAGGGATGCACTGCGCCGATTGCCATTTCTCGCAGGACAACCACGGCAACGGCAACCTCTACGGCGAAACAAAGAACGCCGTCGAAGTGGACTGCATCGATTGTCACGGCAGTATCGATAAGAAAGCCACACTGCGCACATCGGCCGCGGCAGCGCCGAAGAACGGCACTGATATGTCGCTGCTGCGCACGCCATGGGGGCAGCGCAGGTTCACTTGGGTGAACGGAAAGCTGCTGCAGCGGTCGGTTGTAGATAAGGATCGCGAACCGTGGGAAGTGGTGCAGGTACTGGACACTATCACACCGGGCAATTCTCACTACAGCGAAAAATCGCGCTACGCGAAGACGATCCTGAAAGACGGCGAGACCTGGGGAGCAGCACCGGCTGACGCCTCGAAGCTAGCCCACAGCAATAGCAAGATGACTTGCTATACATGCCACTCTTCCTGGACCACAAGCTGCTTCGGCTGCCATCTGCCGATGATCGCGAACAAGAAGATGCCCATGCTGCACAACGAAGGGCTGACGACGCGCAACTATACTTCCTACAATTTCGAAGTCCTGCGGGACGACATCTACATGCTCGGTGTTGACGGAACGGCCACCAGGAATCGCATCGCGCCCACCCGGTCCACTTGTGCGGTTGTTGTCAGCTCACAAAACGCAAACCGCGACTGGCTCTACTATCAGCAGCAGACCGTTTCCGCGGAAGGCTACAGCGGCTTCGCGTTTAGTCCGTATTACCCGCACACGGTTCGAGCGAAGGAAACGAAGAACTGCACGGACTGCCATGTTTCCAAGGGCGCGGACAACAACGCATGGATGGCGCAGCTTTTGATGCAGGGCACCAACCTCGTGAACTTCATGGGCCGGTACGTCTTCGTCGCCGAGGGTTCGAAAGGCTTTGACGCAGTTGTCGTCGCCGAACACGACGATCCTCCGGCGGTCTTCGGCAGCGACCTACACAAGATTGTCTACTCGGAAGACTACGAAAAGCTCGTCAAGGCGAAGCGGGAGTTGGAGGAAGCCGATCACCATGCCGGCACCGTGCTCGACGTGCAGCTCCGGGGAGAGTATCTCTATACCGCCCAAGGCAAGGGCGGATTCCGTGCCTATGATGTGGCAAACATCGACAACAAAAATTTCTCCGAAAAGATCGTGACTGCGCCGGTGTCGCCCCTAGGCCAGCGCCTTTACGTAAAGACAAAGTTCGCCACCGCCGTCGCCTCACCGTCAACGCTCGCAATAGACCCCTTACGCACGCACGATCCAGTCAATGAAGAGAAGCCGATCGCCTTGATGTATGGCTTCCTTTACGTCACCGATCTGGAAGAAGGGCTGGTGGTCATCGGCGACCCGGACCTGAAGGGAAAGGCACCTGGTGTCCTAACCCTGCTGGACGGCAACCCCGCGAACAATTTTTTGAAGCGTGCGCTCGCATTCAATCCGAACGGAGTCCTGAACGGCGCGCGGCGAATCACCATCGCGGGTACTTACGCATATATCCTCTGTAACCGCGGGCTGGTGGTAGTGGACCTTGTGGATCCGCTCGCGCCGAAGATCACTGCGGAGATTGGCGCTCCGGATCTTCTCGAACCGCAGGGAATCGCCATCCAGTTTCGTTACGCCTTCGTGGTAGACAAGCAGGGGTTGAAAGTATTGGACACCACTTCGCTCGCCGAACCGCGGATCGTAAAGGATGCTTCCATTCCGCTGGCCGACGCGCGCAATGTCTATGTGGCGCGAACTTACGCCTATGTTTCCGGCGGCAAGCAGGGCATGGTCATCGTAGACGTGGAACGGCCGGAGCATCCCACGATTGAAAAAGTCTTCAATCCCGAAGGTGAGATGGACGATACCCGCGATATCAAGATCGGCATGACGGCGGCCAGTGCATTCGCTTACGTCGCCGATGGCAAGAACGGCATGCGCATTGTCCAGTTGTTCGCCCCCAACGATACGCCCAACTACTTGGGTTTCAGCCCGCGCCCAAATCCCAAACTGATCGCCACCTATAAGACGAAAGGCCCCGCCCTGGTTGTCTCAAAGGGCACCGATCGCGACCGTGCGGTGGATGAGAGCGGGAACCAGCTGGCCGTCTTCAATCGCCGCGGATCCCGGCCATTCAGTAAGCAGGAGATGGAAAGGATGTACCTGCGAAACGGCAAGATCTACACGGTGACAAACGATCCGCCGAATCTTCCGACAGGAAAGAAATGACCCGCGAGCGCGAGCGGCTCACCCAGCCTCACACGGATAAGCTGGTCCGTCCGTGGCGCAAGTGGGGACCGTATGTGAGCGATCGCGCCTGGGGCACCGTTCGCGAGGACTATAGCGAATACGGAACAGCCTGGGACTATCTCACGCACGACCTCGCCCGCAGCAAAGCATACCGGTGGGGCGAAGACGCCATCGGCGGCATCTGCGACCGCTATGAGCTTCTGGTCTTCGGTCTCGCGCTGTGGAATGGGAAGGACCCAATCCTCAAAGAGCGGCTCTACGGCCTGAACAGTGGCGAGGGCAACCACGGAGAAGACGTCAAGGAATATTACTTCTACCTGGACAGCACGCCCACTCACAGCTACATGAAGATGCTGTACAAGTATCCGCAAGCGGAGTTTCCGTACGGATGGCTGGTGGACGAAAACCGGCGGCGGGCGGGAGGCGGGCCGGAGTTCGAACTGCTCGACACTGGAATCTTCGATGACGACCGCTACTTCGACGTAGTGATCGAGTATGCGAAGGAGTCCGAAGAAGATATCTGCATCCGCGTGGAAGCCTTCAATCGCGGCCCCGACGAAGCGGAGCTTCATCTGATTCCGCAGTTGTGGTTCCGGAATACATGGGCGTGGACCAACCCCGCACTGCCCGAACCGTCCATCACGCTGGGCGTTCCCCCGGCAGGTTGCCTTCGGCTTTGCGCCGATGACGGTAATGCGCTGCCTCCTAAAAATCTGCTGGGAGAGTATCGCCTGGGACTGCGCAATTTATACGCGCCAGGCGATGGAGAAGCGCTATTCACGGACAATGAAACGAACGGTCCGCGCGTCTTCGGCGATGCTGCAGTCAGCCGCAAGCCGCACGTCAAGGATGCATTTCATCGCTACCTCGTGAATGGGGAAAGGAATCTCGTAAACCCCGCTGAAAGCGGCACCAAAGCGTGCGTGAACTACAAACGGCGGATTGCGGCGGGCGGGTCCGCCGTACTTCGCTTGCGTTTAACGCCTGATCAACTGGACCATCCTCTGCGCGAAGTGGACGGCATCATAGCCGCGCGCAAGGCCGATGCGGACGAGTTTTACGCAAGTGTTCACCCCGCCCAGGCCACGGAAGAAGAACGCATGATTCAGCGCCAGGCGCTCGCAGGTCTGCTCTGGAGCAAACAGATTTACATCTTCGATGTGAATCTCTGGATGGAGGGTGACAATCCGCAATGTCCTCCACCGGAACGTCGCAAGCATACGCGCAACAAACACTGGCGTCACCTGAACTCCATGCGCATTCTGTCCATGCCGGACAAGTGGGAGTATCCGTGGTTCGCCGCCTGGGATCTCGCCTTCCAATGCGTCACGCTCGCCCTGGTAGATCCCGGCTTTGCGAAAGACAATCTCTGGTTCCTGTTGTTCGAGCAGTTCCAGCACATCAACGGACAGATCCCCGCCTACGAGTGGGAGTTCTCAGACTTGAATCCTCCCGTCCACGCCTGGGCCTGCTGGCGCGTCTACCAGACCGAGCGCCAGCGCTACGGAAAGGGTGACCGCGACTTTTTGGAAAAATGCTTCCATAAGCTGCTCATCAACTTCGCCTGGTGGGTGAACAAAGTAGACAGCCAGGGAAACAACGTTTTTGAGGGCGGCTTTCTCGGCCTCGATAACATCACGGTGGTGGACCGCAGCGAGAAACTACCAAACGGAGCCATTCTAGAGCAATCCGACGGCACCGGCTGGATGGCCTTCTTCTGCGTCTACATGATGCGCATCGCGCTGGAGCTTTC
>JBDUEM010000361.1:0-6277 GCA_040002435.1 Bryobacteraceae bacterium | reverse complement strand
AGCATTAGCTTATTCAAAGCCAAAAATGGTCTTGACAATGGGGTCCACTTTAGTCCTCGATGGTGGCGAGGAAACTCCGGGACTCAGGCTCCATCCCAGGTCCGGCGCGCTGGGAAACTAATTGCGTGTATACGCGGATGGTGCGCACGGGTTCCTGCAAATCATGACTGGCGCTATAGGTAAACGAGGCTAACTCGGCATTGCTTCGCTCCAGTTCCAGATTCAAGCGCAGGACTTCCTCGTTCATGCGCAGAAATAGCGTTTCTGCGATCACAGGACGCAGTGCCGATGCGAAGGTTCGGTCTGACTTAGTCCACGGTTCGGAGCGGTCGTCGAACGTCTGTTTCCACTGCGCAAACGAGCGGCGGGGGCTGATGCGCTCACCCAGATCCGTCATTTCAACCGGCTTATTCGGATCGCCGGCCCAGGTGATTTCATGGGTGACGGATTGCCGGAACCACAAAACAAAATCCGGGCTCCCCAGGGCAACTCGGACGGACAACAGTCCGCTAGCGACGTTATCGAATTCGCCAGCCTTGGCATAGACTGTCGACATGCGCTCCGTCGAAAAAAGCTGTTCACGCTGATTGAAGTTGAGCCATACCGATAGGGCCTCAACCTGCGCATGGTCGGGGGTGGTTCCGAGTAAGATGATTTCGCCGCGAATCACAAAAAGCGCAGCCCTGCGCTCCGATCACCGAAGCGATGCCGTCGCCCTCCATAGAAAGAGCCGCAACGACGTCGCGATCCCTGCGCATTCTTTCCTTGATGCGCGTGGCCAAGGCTAGAAGAGCCGTGACGTGTGCACGCTCGCCGTCTTCCTCAGCCATTGCGATATGAGAGGAGAAAACACGCGCCAGCACTTCGCAGGTGATGCGCACCGGCTGCCCCACAACTTTGGCTTCCGCGTGGTGGCAGGCAATCAGTCCCCAAAGTTTGTCGTCCTTGACAATGGATATCGACATCGATGCGGTGACTCCCATATTGCGGAGATACTCGACATGCACGGGAGACATGGCGCGAAGGACGCAAAAGGTCATATCCAGCGCCGCGCCCGTGAGAGGGTTGAGCGGTGGCAAGAGGGTCGAAACCGGCGCATTCACATCCGCCTTCAGGCGGAGTGTGTTTAAGAGATAGAGACGACGCGCCTGAGCCGGTATGTCCGAGGCAGGGTAACGTAGCCCGAGATAAGCAACCAGATCCTGCCTTTTGTCTTCGGCGACGACACAACCCGTGTCGTCTTCCAGGAATCGATAAACCATCACCCGGTCGAAACCGGTGATGCTTCGAATGCGGACGGCAACGCGCTGGCAAAGGTCTGTCAGGGATAGACGATGTCCCAACTCGGCCATCGCCGTTGTGAGTGAAGCATAAATGTCCGGTCCGGGCGTAAGGCTTGAGGATGCAGGCTCAAGTTCGATAATCAGCAGACCTTTATACCTGTGCACCAGCGCGTCGAGCAGAACTCCACTGGCCGCCCACGCGCCGGCGACATAGTGGCGTTCGCCGGGGCCCCCGCTTCCGGATACTAATTGGTGGACGGTTTCCTGCGAAAACAGGTCAGTTAAAGGCCTCCCCAATATCACTTCGGGTGCGACCTGCAAAAATGTCAAAATATTAGAACTTACCTGGAGAATCGTCAGCGCATCTTCGCCGAGAACAATCATCGCCCCGTTCGGCTCGATTGCGCCGGGTGACTGAATCGGCTCGCGCTCACAAGTGGTAAGGTCGGGGACGCCCGACGGTAGTTCTGTGTTGGAAAAAGCATTCATAAGCAAACTCCAAGCCGGGGAAGTTAAGAGTACTGGCAAATAGGCCAGTACCACGGGTGCGGCGGCGATATCGCGACGTTTCTCCCTCAGCGAGGGGGTTCCGTCATATCCAGCCACAAACGGGA
Organism: Bryobacteraceae bacterium; assembly: GCA_040002435.1. Lineage (GTDB taxonomy): Bacteria > Acidobacteriota > Terriglobia > Bryobacterales > Bryobacteraceae > JANXXV01. The sequence continues at coordinate 4,380 of JBDUEM010000361.1, read as the reverse complement.
CTAAAGCGTTCGGAGAGTGCTTAGAACGATCAACGGTTACTTCCTTCGCAAAATAGATTGCCGATCATCAATCCTGAGTTTGCCGGTCGCGAAACCGCGAAATAGGCGCTCAAGAGCGGAAAGCTTTCTGGATTGCTGAGCCTACTATACGCTAATGCTCAGAGCACCGCTTGTGTTTTGTCAAACGGAAACACATGGATTGCGAGCGAGCAGGTTGACAGGCATTTCTCCAGGACCGAGGAGATTTGGCTGGAAACGTGCCTTGGTACTCAATGTCTGCACGAAAGCAGACTGGAGACCACATATTATGGCGACCGTCGCTGAAAGTTTTACAACACCTGCAGAAATTACTGGAGCGCGTTATTTCAAGCCGAGCCGCCCGGAGGAACGGTGGCGCATCTATGGAACTGGCACTACCATTCCACTGACCGTTGCCGCACGGCAGCGGTCCATACACAAGCGCCTGGAGCGGACCTCAAGGTGCTCAGCGCCCAATCGCACGGCCCCCCTTCGTGCGGCGTAATGATCCTAAAAGCCGCCCTTCTTCATTAAACGATTGCCGGTGCCCGAGTTGGGGCGAAAGCCCGGTGGGCGAACATTGCTGCCGATATCAACCCCGCTGGACCGTTCAAACTGGCGCTATTGTGCGCTTGTACTTATCGCCGCTGGGCTGGGTCTGCGGCCGTTGAAAGAGTTGCGGTGGAGGGCTTCGTCCCGTCCCGATCTGATAAAGTGAGAGATCATGAAATTCACAAAAGTTCTCGCCCTCGCTCTGGTTGCAGCGCTCGGTTTGCTGGCGCAAGCGCCGGCACCGCCCAAGACCCATCTGAAGGTCGGCGATGTCGCGCCTGATTTCACGTTGCCATCTACCCAAGGGAAGCCTGTGAAGCTTTCTGATTTCCGCGGGAAAAAGAACGTCGTGCTGGCATTCTATCCGGCGGCCTTCACCGGCGGTTGCACCAAGGAAATGACGGCTTACGGCTCCGATTTGGCAAAGTTTGAAACTGCCGATACCCAGGTCTTTGGTGTCAGTACCGACAACTCGCCTTCGCAGAAGAAGTTCGCCGAATCCGTCAATGCCACGTTCCCCATGCTCAGCGATTTCAACAAACGCGAAGTTTCCAAGGATTATGGCGTTCTGATGGCGGACAGGGGCATCGCCAATCGTGCAACGTTCGTGATTGATAAGGAAGGCAAGATTCAGCACATCGAAGAAGGCAGCGCGGCAGTCGACATCAGTGGCGCCATGACCGCCTGCAGCCGTCTAGCCCACAAGTAGCGCCATGAATCGCAGATTGTTCGTCCAGGCGGGCCTTGCGTCCGCCGCCTTCGCGCAGTCGCCCGCCCCTCCGGTGCCGGCGCCGAAGAAGGCCAAAATCACTTCGTCCGTGATGCTGTGGACGCTCAAAGGCAGCTTCGGGGAGAAACTGCAGATCGCCGCGAAGGCCGGTATCCAATCGGTAGAACTGGTTTCCGAACACATTAATTGGTCCGACGAGCAGATCCGGTCCATGAAGAAGCTGGCCGCCTCGCTCGGCCTCGCCATGGACACGATCATCGCCACCCCGGACTGGAAAGCCCGCCCGGTCTCGATGGTGAACCCGGCCCAGCGCGACAACTTTCTGAAAGACGTCCAGCAGTCTATCGTCTTCGCGAAGAAGCTGGATATCCCGCAAATCATCCTCATGAGCGGTGACGACATTCCCGGAAAGACGCACGACGAACAGTACGCCAGCCTGCTGGAGGGGACGAAACGCGCCGGCGATCTGGCCGCGAAAGCCAACCTGACTTTGATTGTCGAACCTCTGAACGCCAAAGTGAACCACAGGGGCTTCTTTCTTACCAACTGCGTGGAAGGGCTGAAGCTGATCAAGGAAACCGATAATCCCCACGTGAAGCTGCTGTTTGACATCTATCATGAACAGGTGCAGATGGGAAACGTGATCCAGACCCTGACGCAAGCTGTCGATCACGTCGCCGTCTTCCACATTGCCGACAACCCAGGCCGTAACGACCCTGGCACCGGCGAGATGAACTACACCAATATTTATAAGGCTATCCAGAAAACCGGATACGGCGGCTACATCTGCATGGAGTATCTGCCGCTCGCCGAACCCGTCGCCAGCCTGACGAAAGCTGTCGACCACATGAGATCGTCCCTGCATGCATAGCTAGAAGGAGAACACATGTCCGTATCCCGCCGCACCTTCCTGGGGACCGTGCCTGCCGCCGCCGCGGCTCAGGTAGTGGTCGACAACACTACCCGCGCTGATCTGAAGAAGCCGCAGGGGCCCATTCGAATCGCCACGATGAGCGGATTCACGCCGGAAGAAATCCAGAAGATCGAGAGCGCCGCGCCGGACGTGAAGGTAATGGAAGCAAAGACGCCCGCTGAATTCCGTACGATCCTGCGGGACGCCGACGTGGTGTACGGCAACCTGCGCGATGCCGACCTCGACTACGCGCCGAAAGTAAAGTGGATGCAAGCCGGCGGCGCCGGGATGGAAGGCATGGAAGAAGGGCTCAAGAAGAGCCCCATCGTGGTCACGAACATGGCCCGCGTCTTCGCGCCGGGAATCACGGAAACCGGCATGGGTCTGCTGCTATGCCTCACGCGCGGCATCACCACTTACTACATGCCGCAATTCTACAAACGGCAAATGAAACCGGTAGGAACAGTGAAGTCGGCGGACCATATCGAACTGGGTGGAAAGACCATGGCGATCGTCGGCATGGTCGGCATCGGAAGCTGGATGGCCCGCCGCGCCCATCACGGCTTCGACATGAAAGTGATCGCGACCGACGCCAAGCCGATTCCGCAGCCGGAATACGTGGCCGAATTGCACGACCCAACCTACTTTCGTGAGATGATTCCGCGCGCCGATGTCGTCGTCAGTGCGGCCCCTCATACCAAGATCACCGAGCACATGTTCAATGAAGATGTCTTCCGCAGCATGAAGAAGACTGCCTACTTTATTGCCCTTTCGCGAGGCAAGCTGTATGACGATATGGCCCTGGTAAAGGCGCTGAAGGAAAAGTGGATCGCCGGTGCGGGACTCGATGTATTTCCCATCGAACCGCCGCCATCGAGCCATCCCATCTTCGATTTGCCGAATGTAGTGATGACGGCCCACACCTCAGGCTGGAGTCCCGATCGTCAGGTTCGGCTTGTAGATCTCTTCGCCGAGAATGTCCATCGTTATGCCACTGGCCAGCCGATGCGAAATGTGGTCGATAAAGTGGCGGGCTACTGACGCCAGTCTGATTTCCACCTGCGCCACCAGTTTGCCGAATCCAGGCCCAGTGAATCCCACCACTGGTCCATCATGGGCTGCCGCAATGCAAGAACGCCTTCCCGGGTTACCCCGTCCGGAGGCGGCGCCATCGATGCCATCTGAGTGTAAACTGCCGCGCGTTGGGCTTGGGGAACACGTGACAGCATATGCCAAAGCGTCATCGCGTCATGCGGGCGCGCCTCGGCTAAGGCTGCCTTTGTATTTCCGGAAAGCAGTGCGTTTCGGAACGCGGTAGTCGAGTCCAGATAGTAAGGTAATCCGGGTCCCGCGGCGCGGGTCGTGGGACAGGCTGCGCCGGCCGGAATGAACGACTCGCGTCCATGCGCTTCGAATGCCACCCATCCCGTCTCCACGGCCAACAATCCATCTCCTGAATCGTCCACCTTCAAGGTGTACCGGCATCCCAGATCCACGGCCACGGCTGACGGTGTGTCCACGAAAAACTGCCGGGGAGGCGCCCAGATTAACGCGTGGATGACTCCGCGCTGCAGCGATAGACGGTGTTCGTTCTCGTGCGATTTCACCAGCGTCACGCGGCTGTTGGGGTCAACCGTGACTTCTCCGATATTTCCGACTTCGAGCCTGGCTACCGCATGTGCGTCGGTCTCCAGGGATTCGCCGGAACTCAGCTTGCCTGTTTTCCCGATTGCGACGTTGGCCACTCGCGGCGCGCCCTGCACGCTTGCCACGTCCCAAGTGGTTCGCGGTTCCCGCGGAAGGAACCACCAGGCGCCCGCTGCCGCCACCAATGCCGCGACCAGAGCCACGGCCGCCGCATATCGATACCAGTTCCAGGTCCGTGCCAACCGCATCGGTTTCTGTTCATGGCCGAACCCGGACAGCAGCTGCTCCAGCCGGACGATCTCCGGATCCGGCTCACCTGACTTGTCCCACAAATATTCGTCGTTCATAGCCTTTCACGCAGCTGCTTCATCCCGCGGTGCAGGTTCACGCGCACCGACTGGGGCGTCAGCCCGGTCCTCTCCGCGATCTCCGGGCCGGTCATTCCTTCCACCAGGCGCAGCACCAACGTCTCTCTGTACGCCTCCGGCATCTGCCGGATTGTGTCTAAAATCGCCACCGC
>JBDUEM010000360.1:0-6328 GCA_040002435.1 Bryobacteraceae bacterium | reverse complement strand
GGGCAGTATTGAGTTCCCGCAAAACCAAATCACACGCCGCGCCCGCGTCCCTTATTCCTCCCAAGGTCCTCTGGTCCCAGCGCCCTCTCTGGCCCGTCCTTACTTATCTTCTGGGCCTCCTGCCCATCTGTCTTCTCTGGAACGGGAACAACGCTTTCTATCTCGACTGGAACAACCATCTCTGGATCATCGGCTACTTCGGGGAATACTTCCGCCGTCACTGGTCCTTCCCCATCACCCTCAATACCGAACAGCTCGGCGGCATTCCCTTCCCGGTCTTTTATGGATATCTCTTCTACCCGGCTGCCGGCCTGATCAGCGCTTTCACCGGCTCCTCATTTGCTCTGCGCCTCGTGTGCAGTCTGGTCTTTCTTCTGCAAGTCCGGCAGGTGAGTAAGACAGTGCAAATGATCGCCGGCAGTCGCTTCGTCTCCTGTGCTGTCACTATCCTGGTGTCCTTCGCCACCTATCCATTGACCAACCTCTACAACCGCGCGGCCATTACGGAGTTCCTTGCGGTGTCACTGGTGATCTCGGTCTGCATGATGTGGCTGAGAATTGTGCAGAGGAACAACAGCCGTTTGATCTCCGGCGCGGCCCTCGCGCTGGCTTTTGCCATGGGAACGCACCCCATTACGGCGATCCTGGGCTGCCTGATGATCTGCTTTGCCATCCTTGCGTCCTGGCCGCTCCCCCGCAATCTCTGGAAACCGCTGGGCTGGGCCGTGGCGCTTGTTTCTCTGGTGATGGCGCCTTGGATTTACGCCGTTGCCCTTTACGGAGGGAAAGTGCAGCTATCCGGCGGACCGATCAACTTCTTCCCTAACACTCTCGACCATTTCGGCACCCGCTTTTGGCCGCTCCCGTGGGATCCACGTCTGGGCACCGCGGAGGGACGTCTCTGGGGCACTCCTTATCTGGATACGCAGATCAACTTCGCACTGCTGATTCTGGCCGCTTTCCTGCTCTTTCGCGCCAACCGTTCGGGCCGCGAGTTCCGCATCGCCGCCGCGGCCCTCGCGGGCTTCGCGTTGGTCTCCTTTCTGTCAGTGTTTCAGCCCGCCTGGCGGTTGATTCCGCGCGCTTTGCACTTCATCCAATTTGCCTACCGTCTGGTTACCTACGCGGATCTCTTTCTTCTTTTCGCTGTCCTGTTTCTGCTGGCCGCACTGCGGCGGAAAACCACTGCTTTGCCGGATGGCCCGCTGCTGGCCGCGCTGGCCGTATGCCTCGTGTTCGCTACCGCCGGGGTGAGCATCAAACTTCTCCATGCCCACGCTGTGGAAGAGCCTAATACGCTGGCCGGGTCAGGGTGGCCCAACACCAACCGCGATGCGCTGCGTTCCCTGCCCCCTCATTTTTACGGATGGTACAGTTACGCTGTGAAAAGCGGCTCTCGCGGTTTGCTGGCCGATAGTGCTATCCCGCCTGTGACCGTAACGTTCCCCATCGGGACGCAAGAGTCTTTTGGCGACACGCTGCCCGCCCCGCTTCCAGCCGGAGAGTACACCAGGCTCCGCACGGACATACAAATCTTTCCCTGGAACCGCATCCTGTGGAATGGCCGCGAGATTCCGTTTGAGGAAACATTTACGGATAAAACTTCTGTCGCGATCGTGGACGGGAAACCGGAAACGGGGACGCTCGAATATGCTCTTCGTCCCGATCCCGTATGGACATTGCTGCGCATCCTCTCGTTGTGGACCGCCGTCCTGTGGGCTCTCGCGCTCTGCCTGCGGAGTTACGGCAGCACGCGGATAAGGAAGGCTTCCGAGACCACATCGCCCGGGTTTCTCACTTGAATCGAAAGGTTTCCGGGGTGTGCGTAAACTTCCCGCGAAACAACGGTCGACACAAAGCCATCTCCGTTTACGGTCGGCTGTTTCTTACCATTGATCAGGATTTCCGCGCCCGCTTCAAAATATTGACCTGCGACGCCGATGGCTGACAATCCGTTAGGCTGCACATTGAAAGCCACCCCCGCATGCGTCTCCGGCGGAGATACGCTGGTAATCTTCGGTGTCATCACCGCCTCGGCCAGCTTCTTTCTCACAAAGGCGCGAAACTCATTGGAGGCGTCATACCAACGGTAGTTGCCGTCGTAGCGGAAGAAGAAGGCGTTGGGCTCCTTGATCCATTCCTCGCATTTGGCTCGCGGCACCTTGTTCATTTCAGGCACGACGTCCTGAAACAGGCGGACTCTCAGATAAACATAATTGAAGAGCGATCCTGCTCCGTAATACCACGAGCCCAAATTCTGCCGGTCTTCCACATAGACCAGCGCCCGCACCTTCGGCAGCTCCTGCATACGCTGGAACGAGACCGGGGGCTGCTTCACTACGGTGGAGTTGATGCGGTAGGTTTCCGAATGAATTCCAGAAATCATGCAAGCGGCCGCATCCAGCCGTGTCAGTTCCACCATCCCGGCAATCACCAGGGCCAGCACGGCAAAGCGCAGTGCTCGCGCCGGGATGCGCGAGGCAAGCCAGTCGATGGCAGCGCCGAACAACATGCAATAGCCGCAAAGCGCAAGATTCCCGTGCCAGAAATATCCGCCGCTGTAGATTGGCACGCTAAGAAAGACACCGATCCAGGCAACCGCCAGCAATAAGTATTTGCGGTAGGCCCCCCCGCTTCGCCAAAGCAGGATGGAGGCAAAACAAACCAGAAGCAGCGCGGCGATGCCCACCACATCGTTCCTTACATTCTGATAGCCGGCGGCATTCTTTCCCAGGTCCGTGGTGTGGCCATAGATGCGCGCAAGCCAGAGTGGATACTTGCTCAGATTTTCCAGGATGAGGTCCCAGTTCACGCTCATGCGGTAATCGGCCGATGCGCTGAAGTGTTGCATCGGGAGGCGTCTCACATGGATCCACCAGTAAAACAGCGTCAGCAGGAAAAACGGCGCCAGGCGTTTCGCCTCGCGAAGAACGCGGGCAATTCTTTCGCCCGGCCCCGGTTCATAGAAATACAGAACCGCGGAAATCACCGCCAGGTATACGGGGATCACGATTGTAACTTCTTTGCTGGTGAGCGCGGCCGCATAAGATAACAGCGAAAGCGCCGTCCACGCCACTCCGTGCCAGGTTCTTAAGCGATAGCCGATGAGGAAGGCGATTGCGCTTAACAGGGTGAAGACAATGTGGAGAAAATCGAAGGCGGCCAGCTCATACAGGGGCGATAAAATGACCGGCACGCACGTGAAATAAAGCGCGGCCAGGAATGCCGCAACCCGGCGACCGGGCAGCAGGGTCAGCACCAGCCAATAAATAAGCCCGCTCACCACCAGCACGGTGGCCAACTCATATGCCCGCCATCCCTGCGGATTGTGCCAGCCGATAAACACCTGCCCAATCCAGTAAGGCAGTACGAATTGTGTTGGGCGGTACCACGGTCCATTGAAGCTGAGATACTCCTTCAGGATCTGGGCGGGCGAACGGTCATGGACAATCAGAAAGAACTGCGTGAACTCGGAGCCGAAACTACCGGAGGTCAGGAAGGAGCTGAATTCCACTACTGCCAGAAGGACGAGGCCGAAGAGCAGCAACAGGTCCAACCGTAAGTTCCTGCCTTGCGTCATGTGGCGATCTGGTAGAGCGCAATCGCCTGCGCCACGTTGATGGTGTGATTGAATCTCGCGGTTGCCGCCCGCAATCCAGCCTCGCCCATGCGGCGCCGCTGTTCCGGATTCCTCAGCAACTCCAAGATCTTTGCCGACATTGCGGCCGTATCCCCGCGGTTCACCAGAAATCCCGTTTCGCCGTCGCTAATCAGTTCCGGAATGCCGCCCACCCGTGTGCCTACAACCGGCTTGCCGGTAGCCATGGCCTCGGCAATGACGTAGCCGAACACTTCTTCCCAGCGCGACATCTGGCAAACCACATCGGAGGCCCCGTATAGCCCGTCGGCCAAAGGATCCTGCACCACTCCGGTGAAGATGACATGCGAATCTATGCCTGAATCCATAGCCATCTTTTCCAGCTTATCCCGGTGCGAGCCCTCGCCCGCCAGCACAAAGCGCGTATCGGGCTCGGCGGCGAGCACTGCGGCCGCGGCCGTCAACAGATCCTGAACGCCCTTCTCGGGGATCATGGAACTCACCTGGGTCACCACCGGGCAATCGGCCGGAATCTGGAAACGCATCCGGAATTGGACTCCTTCGGCCGAACCTTGTTTCGCCCTGGCGATATCCACGCTGTTGTAGATGGTGTGAAACCGGCTCTTTGGCAGCAGATCGCGGGCGGTGAAATTCCGGTAACCGTATCCGCTTACGGAGATTACTCCATCCATTGGCCCGTTGATCACCCTCATGGCCGCCCGTTTCCATAGCGGTGCACGCGAGGGTACGAAGCCTTCCGGCTGGGAACTTTGGTCGGTAAAGTACACTTTTTCCACCTGTAGCCACTTAGCCAGCCACGGGTAAGCGCTCAGAAAGCCCGTGAAGTAAAGATGTAGAATTCGCGGCCTGTGCTTTTTCAGGACGTGGTACAACTGGCCGGTCGCCTTGCGGCTCAACTGCCAGGCATCTTCAATTACTTCAATGGTGACATTAGGCAGAGTGAGAAATTGGCGCACCGGTTCCGGCGGCGGCGTCAGATAGCAGAGCACGCTGTGCCAGCCCAGCTTCCCCAGTTGCAGGGAGAGTTCGCGGGCGAATATTTCGAAGGCTCCAATGCGATAGGGCGAAATTCCGAAGACCGAAACGACGGTGTTGTTGTTCAAAGCCTAATTCTCACAGGAGTTCCCACAGGTTAACAGGTACGATGAATCATATGTCTCAGCAGGCCGCCGGCGATCCTTCCATCGAAGCATCCGCGCAGCGAAAAAGCTTCTTGGTGAATGTGATCTGGTCCTGGGCCGGCACGGCAATCAATATTTTCATCGGCATTTTTCTATCCCGCTATATCGTCCGGTCGCTTGGCGAAGAGCGCTATGGAGTCTGGGCCTTTGTCTGGTCCATGATCGATTATTTATGGTTCTTCGATCTGGGATTTAATGCCGCGCTCACGAATTTTCTGGCGCGCTTTCGGGCCAAGAACCAGCCGGAGAACATCAACACGGCCATCAATACGGCTCTGTTCTATTTTATGGCTGTTTCCGTCACGGCCATCATTGTCTCCATTACCGTCTCGCGCAATGTACACCGGCTGTTTCCGGATACCTTGCCGCAGAGCCAGCAGGATCTGTCCACGCTGATCCTGATTATCGGCATCAGTTGGGCATTCTTCGTGCTGCTTCACATCTTCACTTCGGCTCTCGACGGTTTTCAGCGCTTCGATCTCACGACGCGGGCCACTGTGATTGGACTGCTGGTCCGGTCCGGCGGCGGCGCGCTGCTTCTGATGATGGGCTACGGTCTGCGCGCCCTGGCTGTGGTCTTCATGGTGGGCCAACTGACCGGGTACCTGATCAACTTCTACAGTTTCCGCCGCGTGTTCCCGGAACTGAGGATTTCGTTCCGGTTCGCCGACGTAGGCATGATCAAGGACATGATTCGCTACGGCATTCCGTCGTTCCTGTCGAATGCTTCGAACCTGGTGCTGAATCAGAGCGCGCCGATGTTCATTGGGCGCAATGTCTCCATGGCCGGCGTGGGATTCTATACGCTGCCGATCCGCATGCTGCAATACGCGGGCGATGCGGTTTCCCGCGTGGGGCTGATCACGCGTTCGAACGCGGCCGAACGGGAAGCTTCGGGGCGCAGGGAATCGGTTTTGAATCTGGGAATCTTCTCCAACCGCTATTGCTTCACGCTATTTGCTCCTCTGTCTATCTTTCTGCTGATTTACGGACGGGAGCTGATCCGCCTCTGGATCACGCCGGTCTACGCCGAGCAGAGTGCGCCGCTGCTGCCAGTGATGATTCCGGCCATTGCGTTCGTGACCGCCGGGCAGTTTAATTCGAGCGCGATTCTGTTTGGGCTCGGGACTCACAAGCGGTACGCCTATGGGCTGATGGTGGAGGCCGTGCTGAATGTGGCCGGGATGTGGCTGTTTGTTCCCCGCTATGGAATTTTCGGTGCTGCCTGTGTGGCCTCGGCGCTGATGATTTCCATTCGCGGCCTTTATACGCCGTTTTTGGTGGCGAAGAGCCTGGACAGCAGTTTTGCCGGCTATATGCTGGCGATCTATCTGCGGCCTCTGTTGATTGCAGTGCCGGTGGTGGCCGGGGCGCTGCTGTTAAAGACGTATGTGCCGGGCAGCACCTGGTTTCAATTGATCCTTGCCGGGGCTTTTGTGTCCGTCAGTTATCTGGGGCTGGCGCTTTTCACTTGTTTGGATCCATGGCACCGGGAGATGTTGTTTGGACGGATTGGGCGGGAGTGGGC
>JBDUEM010000359.1:0-6353 GCA_040002435.1 Bryobacteraceae bacterium | reverse complement strand
GGTGGTCGGCGCCGATAGATTAATGAGCCCGCTTCCCGTGATTTTGACTTGTCCGTACGAGTGGCTGGCATCAAAAGTATTGAAAAATGTTACGCCTGTGCCGGTCACCGATACGCTACTGGTGAGGCTAAGCCCGCCTCCAAGGAGAATGTAAGTTCCTTGGCTAAAGACCACGTTGGTGGACGAGCCGCCGATGTCAATACCGCCGCAGTAGGTTCCCGGAGTCAGGGTTCTGGTTGTACTGCCCGCTGGGTCGCCTGTAAACTTCACGTTGGTGTGTGCGGCGTCGCACGGCGTAGCAGGGGTGGGCATTGTGTATTTATTTAGAAGCGGATCGACGACCTGAATGCCCTGGGAAACGTTGGGAGTGCAGCCTGAGCCGTTGCTGTTTGTTCCTACATAGCTGATGGACGGCGCGGTGACGCAGCCGCCGCCTACTGCGCGGAAATTTGAGTTGGAGTAGATACCGCATGCAAAGGATGCGGTAGCGTTTCCGTTGATGAAAAATCCGTTATTATTGCCCAAGTTTGGATTTAACGTATAAACGCATGCCTGGCCGGCACCAAGTCCCGCCACGGCCCGGGCCCTCACCGTTGCTGTGTCCGCACCCACCACGCGCATGAACCAGGTCGGCTGCGCTTGCGAGACGATGACTTCCACGAAGCCGGCGTTTCCGGCGCTAGGACCGTTCACAGGAGGATTATTTACCGTTACCGTCACGCCGCTCGCCGTGTCTGTGAAGCCGTCGAGAGCAGTATCGTTCTTCGCAGATGCCACAATGGCGCTGTTCGCGTTACCCCGCAGTATTTCCTGCGCACCGGCGATGGCGCCGGCGTCCGCCGCGGTCTGCATCCGGCGTTTGTGAAAGTACATGTATGACATGTCCAGCGCTAAGCCCATGAACCCGAACAGAACTGTCATTGTCAGCGTGCCCATGATGAGGACACTTCCCTTGCGGGAGTTACGCCTTGAGAATGCGAACAGTTGAGACATAATTATTTTCCTTTCTTACCTGGATATGACAATTTGAGAGGAACTCCGGAGTGTAATCGTGCCTCCGAAAAGCCCAACCAAAGGTGTAATTGGATATTGAGCTTGCACGAGCACAACGCCGCCGGGAGGGGCGCCCGCCGGCGTCCAGGTGCTGGTGACCGTCACAGCGCTGGGGTCGAGGCCAATCGACCAGTTGCGAGCCTGCGTTTGCAAGTCAGCCGACGTGGCTCGTGAACCGCTTTGCGCGCCATGGACCATCGCGTAACGCGAAGCCTCCCGCGTGGCTGCCGCCAGCACGTTATACGAGGAAACGATGCGGCCGAAGTCAATGATGGCAAACAGCAAAAAGAAGAACAGAAGGGAGACCAGGGCGAATTCAACGACCGCTTGCCCTTTCTGGTTGTCGCGAGAATTTCGGATGATTTTCATAATGGCTCTTATTGGGCGCGCATCGTCGCGGATCTTACGAAAGCAATCGTGCTGGGGATGCCGGGATAATTCACAAGCGTGTTGTAGGTGTAGCTGACCGTCACTTTGACGTAACCGTTGGGCGCCGCTGCGCCGCACATACCGGTGTTGCAGTTTACGGCCGTTGAGCTGCCGTTGCAGCCGCAAAAATTTGTCGCGACCGCCGTAACCCCGGTAAGTCCCTGATTGGCAGCATCGGCGATAGCTGCCTGCTGCATCCCTGGGAAATCGCCCGCGTTTCCGGCGTTGACCGACCCGAATTGTACGCCGGCACGGGCGGCGCCGGCGACGGCGATGCCCGCATAGAAAACCCGGGCGAAGTCCGCCGTCCCTAAGGCCATGATGACCATCATGGGGAACATCATGGCGAACTCTATAAGTACACTGCCGCGTTGGCGTGATTTGGAACGAAATGGAATGACCATGTAGATCTCCCGAACTGGACTGAGTCTAACATCGTCTTTCTGTTGGCGATAGGGCTAATAGTACCAGTGAAATGAGGCATTTAGATCGGGTACCGTGGTACTGGAAAGACGTAAAAAAGGTGCTATAACTATCAGGTTTCGAAGCCTTGGAATGAGTCCAGTACTCCTCATAGATAAAACCCGATTCGACCAATTATTCTGCCGCGACAGCCGACCCAACGAAACAGACGGGGACTTTCAAGTTCCAGATCTGCTGTTCGGCCGCAGACGCTCGAAGTGCACAGTTCACGCTAGGAAACTCCATTGGATTGAATCGTCTGCGACCCAAGTCGTGGTGCGACGCGGCGACGGAGGTTCTTCCGGCTACCTGGGGACGGAAAACCGCGATATAAGTAATTCCCTATTAGGTTACGACACAGTACTAAGCCGCACACCCCAGATTGTGGGGGGCGTTTTTTGGTACTTTCCCGCCATTTCCGAAGTTCCATTATTTCCTTATACTTTAGCTGACGGAGTACCAATATGAATCGATTGAAAGATCAGAGAAAACACGCATCCCCGGCCTGCAGCGCGTCTGATTGCCGTTCGTCCCGCCTGCCGGAACAGAAAGGCTTCACGCTAATTGCGACGGCCGTATGTCTGATCGCCCTAGTGTCTGTCGCTGGACTGGCGGTCGATTTGGGCCGCGCTTTCATAACCAAGAACGAAGCGCAGGCGTTTGCGGACGCGGCAGCGATCAGCGCCGCGCGCGAATTAAATGGCAAGAGTACAGGTATTACGAACGCGCAAGCGGCCGTAACCACCGCCCGGTCCGCCGACCTCTGGAATTTGGGGACGACGGCATTTACCGTGGCAAATACGACTGTAGATTTCGCGACGACCGCCAACGGCCCCTGGGTAGCGGCGCCTGCGAACCCACCTGTCGGTTATGGTTTCGTGCGCGTCACAGCGTCTCCGAACCTGCCCGTCTTCCTCTTGCCGGTAGTCGGCTCTTCCACCTCGCTGACAGTAAGCGCAAGGAGTGTAGCGGGAGTGGTTCCCCAGACTTTCCCAAGAGGAGGCTACTTGCCGTTTACCCCCTTTGCGCATTCTATGACGGATCCGGACTATGGTTTCGTCATAGGTCAGGCATACACGGTCTTGTGGCCTGGCAACGTCAGGGTAGGCCCGAATGGTTGCGCCGGCGATAATACACAACAATGGATCGACAACGCCAACGCAGGGGGGGGCGGCGAACGAGGGTATTTCGAACTGCAATCCGCTTCCAGCATCAGCGCTGCGATTCTTGGCCAAAAACAGCTAACGCCTCTCTCTGTGGGCGACATCGTGAACCTGACGAATGGCCAGAAGCAGGCCGAACAGAACGCCCTGGAGACTCTCGCCGGCCGGGATACCGATTTGACTGATTACCAGCCGATTCCAGGTAATCCTGCGGCGACTGGCTATCACGGAAATGGCGTCCGGCTGGTAGTGATGCCGATCAATTCAGGCTTCACGGGAGATCCGGCGCACATTCCGCCAATTCTACCGAATCAGGTGCTTGGTTTTGCTACATTCCTGCTACCCATGACCTATGGAAACAGCGGGAATAAATCGTGGTGCATGATCTACATGGGTTCCAAGTCTGCAGGATCCGATGGCTTGTCCCCTTATACCGGAGCCGGAGCATACGTCACGAAGTTGGTGCAATAGTCTGCCAATGAGGATGCCAATGAAGATTCCAAGTACAGACCGACGGGCCAAATTTCAGCGGCAGCGGGGTAACGCCATGGTGGAATTCGCTATTTCCTCCGTTCTACTCACCTCGCTGTTTGTCGGAACTTTTCAGTTCGGATACGCCTTCTTCGCCTACAATTCCCTGGTAACGTCCGTCAGGGACGCGACGCGGTATGCTTCCGTACGCGCTTTGGCAAACAACAACGATTCCACCGTACCGACCGCTTTTGCCAGCGACGTGAGAAACATGGCTGTGTTCGGCACTATCACTCCGCCGACGGGCACACAGCCTGTCGCGCCCGGATTATCCACCGCGAACATTATCGTCTCAGTCCAATTCGACGCGGCTCGAGTTCCGAGAAAGGTCACCGTCAACGTCAATAACTATAGTCTGGATGCTATTTTTCGTACCTTCACATTCAACGGAAAACCCGCTTTGACCATGCCTTATCTCGGTAGCTACTGCTCTGGAGGAACATCGTGCCCGTAACCAACGTAGTCGGTCGATCGCGCACACGCCGGCAACGTGGGCAGGCGCTGGTGGAAAGCGCGCTGGTGATGCTGATTTTCCTGTCTTTCCTAATCGGAACGCTGGATTTCGGCCAGTTCCTGTTTTTCCATCAATCCCTGGTAGAACGCGCGCGGGCTGCCGCCCGCTACGCGGCAGTGAACCCCACCGACGCCACTGGCACCAAGAACATCGCCGTCTATAATACTGCCGTTCCGGCACTCGACGCGACGCCCATGGTGGGCGGTCTCACTACAAGCATGGTTGGGGTTGTCTCCTCCGATATCGGCTTACCGGAAGCGCGGATTACCGTCACGATTACGGGATATCCCTTCAGTTTCCTGTCGCCGTACATCGCGGGCTCCTACACCGCGAAACCCATTCGAGCGGTGATGGCGTCGGAAGCGCCTTAATTAGCGCGAAGCTGTTTGCTGAATTCCGATGGCTTCGCAATTTTCAGAGAGCCAGACGGCCAACTGTTTCTGCGTCAATTTACGCTCGGCCAGCTCAAGCATGGCCGCAGCCACTTCCGCCTGGCTTGCCGAGATTTCAAAACCGTTGTCGTAGAGGAACACGTACGCCGTCAGGAACGACGTACGTTTGTTGCCGTCCATGAAGCCGTGGTTCTGGGAGAGGCCCGCTGCGTAGGCGGCGGCGAGCTCAAAAAGCGACTGCTGTTCGTAGGCAAACAAGTGCCTGGGCTTGGCGAGAGCTGACTCGATACCGTCCACGTTTCGAATTCCGCCTGAACCACCGTGCTCGTCTATCTGCTCGCCGTGAAGGGCAAGCACAAGGTCCAGCTCAATCCAGTGCGGCTGATTCACTTAGCCAGCTCCGAGAGGGCCTCCCGGTATTTCGACATCCCGCGCCTGGCGATTTCGATCTGGCGCTGGAAGTTGGGGTCGGCCGGCGCTTCTCCGACGTAGGCACGGAGCTGTTCCTCGAGTAAGTCCTGGAAGGAGCGCTGCTCCTTTACCAATTTGACCTTCACCCGATGGTGAAGATCTTCGGGTAGGCGAATGGTGACTGTCTTGACGGCGGCGCTGGGCATGTTTCGGCCTCGTATTCATGATAGCATGCATGCAAGCATGGAACAAGGTAATGCTGCGTGGTGCTTAGAACTCCCGCTACCCCCCACGGACCACCTCAAGAAAGGCCTTCGCTGCGTGGCTGAGCGCGCGCCGTGCCGGATAAACGAGCCGTATCTTGCGATCCACCTCAAGTTCGTCCACTTTAACCTCGCGCAGGGTTTTCTGTTCGAGTTCCTGCTGGACGCACATTTGCGGCAGGAACGCGACGCCTTCGTTCCGCTGAACCAATTTGCGGATGGTCTCGACGGTCGGCATCTCAACATCCATGTTGAGGGGCACCTTATGCCGCTGGAACTCGCGCAGGACCACTTCGCGGTAGGGCGATAAGACATTGTGGGCGATAAATGTTTCCATGCCCAGCTCGGTGATGGAGACATTCTTCAGCTTGGCAAATCGGTGTGCCGGGGACACGACGAAGGCGAGGTGGTCGGTGTAGATCACTTCGCTGATCAGCCGCTCATCTTCCGGGTTGTAGCTGATGACACCCAGTTCGAGGTCCCCATCGATCAACTGGGCCGGAATCTTGCTCGAGAGACTTCTGCGCACCTGCACCTTCACCTTGGGATACAAGCGGCGGTATTGCTCGATGTGCTTCAACAAATAAAGAGAAGTGGATTCGTTGGCGCCGATGATCAGGCGTCCGGCCGAGTTGTCACGGAGTTCGGCTAAGGAATTTTGCAGCTCGCTCTCCAGATTTTCGAAGCGCCGTGCATATTCCATGACGATTCGTCCGGCATCCGTCAGGATCAACGGGTTTCCGGAACGGTCGATCAGGCGTTCCTCGAGAGCGGATTCGAGGCGCTGCACGGCCAGCGAGATGGCCGGTTGCGTTCTAAAAAGCTTTTCCGCGGCGCGCGAGAAGCTTTTCTCGGTGGCCACGGTGAGGAAGACCTTGAGCGGGTATAATTCCATAGAGTGTTACCCCTCGCGCTCCATAAGAGCAGCTTATCCCATTATCACTCCTTATCAGGGCAACGCAAATTATAAATTTGCTAAATCTTTGGGAAGCGCCGGATAATGGTGTCTGGAGAAAGTCTAAATGAGCTCCCGAGTCTATATATTCGATACGACCTTACGAGACGGCGAGCAATCGCCCGGCTGCAGCATGACGGTGCCGGAAAAGCTTCGGATGGCGGAGAAGCTTGTGGCGCT
>JBDUEM010000358.1:0-6423 GCA_040002435.1 Bryobacteraceae bacterium | reverse complement strand
TCTGCCCCTGCACGCTCGGGCTGTTGGGCGCGATGCGGTTTACCGGACGCTTACAGCACAGGCGTGAAAGTGCAGAGCCGATATTTGACCGTGGGGAGCGCGAGCTACGTCCTGACTTCCAATCCCTATCACGCAAATACGTCTTCGAACGCCGCTGAGGCAACGATGGGCTGGACACGAGCGAAGTATGATTTTATGGGTAGGATGACGGAACTGGAGAAGTTCTCGGGCGGTGCGGCCCCGTGTCCCGCGGGCAGTCCGGCATACAATTGCGCCACCTCTAACTTCAACTCGACAGGGAAAACCACAAATACTTACGCATCCAACCAGACGTCCACCACCGATGAAGGAGCAAGCGCGACGATAACCCAACGCAAGTATGACTCCCTGGGGCGCGCATTCTCGGTAGTGCAAGATCCTGGATCCGCGCTTCCAACGATCACTACAAGTTATCAATACGATTCTCTTGGCAACTTGACAAATGTTTCGATGCCGGGCCAGTCCCGTACGTTCGCCTACGATTCACAGTCCCGCTTGAAATCAGGGGCAAACCCCGAGAGCGGCGCCACTTCGTATCTCTACTACCTGAACGGAAATCTCAAGACCAAAACCGACGCAAACGGATCTACGACTACTTCGGAATACGACGCGTTAAACCGGATCACGAAGAAGACCTATACCGCGGGCACAAGCCTTGGGTCGAATGCGGGTCCGGGCGCGGCGGTTGCAGCGACGCCCATCCTCACCTATGTTTACGATGGCGTGGCTTTTTCGAAAGGGAAGCTAACGTCGGTGAGCACATCGGACTCTTCGACCACGTACTCCGTCTTCGATTCCCTTGGCCGTGTGAAACAAGCCGTACAAAGCGTGGCTGGAGTGCTATCCCCTTACGTATTTGGCGTGGAATACGACCTGGCCGACAACGTGACGTCTATGACATATCCTTCAGGGCGGCAGGTATTCACGTCCCACGACCAGGCTGGCCGTGATACGGCGATCACCAGCACCAGCGCGAACGGCGCGGCCACCGGCTTCGTCGCAAGCACCGCTTACGCGGCAAATGGAGCAGTCAAGCAGCGGCTGATGGGGAATGGAGTCCTGGAGACCTACGATTTCAATTCGCGCCTGCAGTTAGGAGGAATGTCGGCGGTAGTAAACTCCTCAACCCCGTTTCAAGCAACCTTCACGTACCCGTCAAGTAACAATAACGGCAATCTGCAAGCACAGTCGATCACGAGAATTGGCGCCAGCTTCAGCCAAAGCTATCAATACGACGGGCTGAATCGACTGAAGTCGGCGCTAGAGGCGGGATGGGCGCAGACCTACGTCTACGATGCTTCGGGCAACCGTGCGGTGCTGGCTTCCAGTTCGCAACCCAGCGGGAGTAATTTGACTCCGCAGACGTCAAGCACCTCTTCGGTTCCATTCAATTCCTTGAACCAATGGCAGGGCGAAGGGTACGACTCAGCAGGGTATCAAACGGAGATCCGCGATTCCAACGGCAACAGTGTATTCCGCTTCGGATACGATGTGGAGGGGCGGCAGGTCAAAATGACAAAGTACTCTGGATCGACGGTCCTGAGCGCATCTGCCTACAGCTATGGTGGTGACGGCCGGCGTGTGAAGAAAGTTGTCTGCGGGGGAATACCGTGCGATTCTTCGACGGTTGGAGCGGTGAGCACGGCGTATGCGTATGATCCTTTCGGTCAATTAGCGGCGGAGTATACGACAGGGAACCCGGGAGTGGCTGGAACAAAGTATCTGACGGCGGATGGTTTGGGCAGCACGAGGCTGGTGACGGGCCCAAGCGGGCAGACTATCGCGTGTCACGACTATTTGCCGTTCGGCGAGGAGATTCCGGCAAGTTGGGGACGTACGGGAGCCACCTGTTACGCGGCGGGACAAGATCCCTCGCCCGTGGATACCACTTCCAAGTTCACCTCCAAAGAACGCGATGCAGAAACGGGGCTGGATTACTTTGGCGCTCGGTATATGTCCAGCGCCCAGGGGAGGTTCACGTCGCCTGACCCGCTGCTAAACAGTGGCAGACCTTGGGAGCCGCAATCTTGGAATCGGTACGCTTACACGCTGAATAACCCTCTCCGCTACAGCGATCCGACTGGACTCTATGAGTGGGATGCCACTCTGGGCGGCGGTTGTGCGGACAAGGCACTAAGGAGCGGTGGCTGTAGCGGCTTCACAAAGCAACAAGGGAGGGACATCGCCAGTGAGCGAAAAGACATACGGAAGCAACTGGGCAAGTTGGACAAGTCGAAGGACGCCTTGCTTCACGGAGCGGCGACAGCGATTGGCAAGGAGAACGTCGATAACGGAGTGACAATCGGTATGGGAGCCGTCACGCCCGGTGCTGTTGCTCAGGTTTCGACAACGTTACCACTCAGCATCGACGCCAATGGTAATCCAGAACTGGACCTCACCGTAACACCGGGTTCTAAGGGCAATTCGCTCTTCATCAATCTTGCTCATGAGGGCACCCATGTTGCGGACGCCCAATCAGTTGCGTGGGGCGCTCCGACAATGACCCACATGGACACCGAAATGCACGCATACGGAGCGAGTGTTGCGGCTGCCCAGCGTCTTGGTTGGCCGAGTGCTGGCGCAGGAGGAAATGTTTTCTGGAGTTCGTCATGGAGCAAAGTTGACCAGCAGACACGACCGCCTCAAGAGATTCGGAACTTCCTGAACACCAATCCGATCTATGCGCCAAAAGTTAACAACCCTGCGTACCAGAAGTAGGAGGAGCGACCTATGAACACTTTTTGCCTTTTCGCTCTGCTCTGCGCTGCGCCTGCTGTGTATGCGGTGGACCAACCGAGACCCATTGAGGTTGCCGTCCCAGGGTATCCTCGCCTACCGTCCGGTGCGAGGGAAGAGGGAGAGGTTGCCGTAGATGTGCAAATCGATAACGACGGGAAGGTCTTGAACGCAAGGGCGACGACAGGTCCGGAACGTCTTCGTCCATGGGCGCAGGCTGCTGCGTTGAAATGGCGGTTTGAGGCATCCAAGCCGGGACCTGCCCAAATAATTTTTGCGTTCGTGCTGCAAAAGGGGCTGACCGATCCGCCAGCAATAACGAGCATCTTCACGTCGCCAAATCGTGTCGTAGTCGTTGCGGAAAGACGTGATCTTGTGATCATTGCCGATCCGCCGCTTGAGAATATGGGCAAGCAGAAGACTCCGAAGAAGTAGGGCGGGAAGTGGCTTAGACCGATTGAGCGGCGTCCCGCCTTTGCACTTCGAGCTTCACCGCATAGAACGCCGATTGGAGGAGATGGATGGGGCCGTGGTTGGCGTCGATGACGAGCTTGCCATCTGACCAATCCGAATTTTCGTGAGCGCCGATGAGGGAGTTCCAGGGCGAACTGTTCGAGGACGTGATCGTAGGCGGCTTGGAGATCGTGATCGGAAAGAGAGCCGAGAACGGCGCTGGGTTCGGTGATGTCTTGGACGAGGAGTTCGTCGGCGAGTTTGGTGAGCAAAGAGTCCATGTTGGTTCCTGCGGTGAACTCAGCCAGCGGCAGACATGGGCATCCCGATTTAGCAGCGCCCTGATCCTTCGTCTACGTCCCACAGTAGGATCGTCCTTTGCCCACGCTGCCGTCGATTGCTCCCGACCGTGGAGGACGTTGAACCAGATGCGATCCGGCCCAACGTTGATATGTATACCCGGCATTTTTGGCGGCTGCGGCGAAAATGGCTTTCGACCACAACAGCTTGTGCATATCAGAGATAGACACAATATTTTGTGGTCAGAAAAGTGAAAATACTTTGGGGCCGGGGATAGACGGGATCGGTGGCAGAAGGCGGAAAGGTGCGAAAACCGTGTTGGGGATGTACACATCGAGAGGGAGCAGCGGATCTGAAATGGCGGTGCGCCGGGGATGGTGAGAAGCGGCTAAATACGGAAGAGGAACCCCAACCATGATCCCGATGAAACTCACCGAGAACCACTACATCAACCCGGAGGCGATTGACCAACTGTTGATCCGGCCAAAGACCGAGGAGCGGCCTGCGGCCCTGTGCATCGTCTTCAGCGATGACAACCAAATCCCACTCGAAGTTTACGGGGAGGAAGCGGAAGAGGCCATTGCGAACTGGCGGAACTTCCACCAGCAACGAGCGGCGTGAGTGTTCCATCGCTCACTGCCGCCTTTTTTCTTTGTACTCTTGAACCGAAGCCGCACCGATGACGGAGGCCAAGTAGTCGGCAGTTTCGGCGTGAACCTGACGAACGGAATCCGTCAAGGCGCACATCTTTCCCCGGTCCACGCCGTCGAGATCGTACAAGCCTTCCAGGGCGATCAGGCCGTGGCGGATCGCCTTCGAGAACTCGGCCAAAACCTCCACGGCATCGAACACACTCATCGTCTCTCCCCTGCGCCGACCGTCTAATACAAGCTATTTTCCAGCGCCCTGGTGGAGTCGCTGTTGCGGGACTGGCTGAAGAAACCACAGTAAATCTCAAAAAAGGGTACCCATCCCGAAGCGTCTATAGATGCCGGGGTGGAGATGCACCGGAGGGAAAATCCGGCGCTACCTCCTGGCTGACTTCAAGACGGCGTTTTCCCGGAACGTGTCAATCGTTCGCAGCAGCGTTGCCTGTTGTCGATCAGGAAGCGTCTCAATTCGACGGCGACTCCCTCTCCGCGATGTCTGCGGATCGGACCCAGGGTCTGCTGATAGATCACAATCCAGACGACTACGAGCACACATACGAAGCAGCCGTTTGGGGCGATCGATGGTCCCTTCTGGCTGTCAAATGCGACCCAAAGGCAACGCCTTAGCAAGTGGAATCATCATCCCGGGGACCGACGGACCAGTCGGACACCTTCGGTCGGAACCAAGATCGCCAAAGATCCCAAACATCTAGCGGTAGGCCTGTTTGCGGTCCCGGACGCGAGTGATCTTGATGGAATCGCCGAGGTCGCGAAAAATCGCCCGGTGATCCTGGGTGCGAAGCCGGAAGAGCGGCGGATCAACGTCTCGGAGCCGCTTGACTGAAAGAAGACGCCGTCAGGCATGATCTGCGGTACGTGTTGCGCAAGCTTGAAAAACTACAAGACCAGTCGGAGTTTGCGTGAGTGCCGATCAGAAGTTCGAGAGAACTGATCGAGGACGTAGTCGTAGACGGCTTGGAGTTCGTGATCGGAAAGGGAGCCGAGGACGGTGCCGGGTTCGGTGATGTCTAGGACGAGTAGTTCGTCGGCGAGTTGGACGAGCAAAGAGTTCATGATTGGTTCCTCAGTGGCATGAAGGTATTTATCACTTCAGGTAGGTAAGAGATAGGTCCACCGGGCGAAGGCGGACTTTTTACTACCACAGCTTACGGCGGCTGCGGCGAGCCGAGAATCCGGAGAGTGGGGCGGTGAATTATGCCTACGACAACAACGGAAGCCTGACCACAAGGACAGACGCGCGCTACACCACCAGCTACAGGTATGGCGAGCTGAACCGGCTGACAGGGAAGAGCTACTCTGTGGGAGGAGGGAACGCGGTGACGTTCTGCTACGATTCGGCAACGGTCTGCGGCGGGGCGTTTGTGACCAATGGAGTGGGGCGGCTGATTCAGGTGTCCAACACGAGCAGCACTACGCGGCACAACAGCTTCGACGCGATGGGCCGGGTGTTGAGCAGCACGCAGACGACGCCGGTAGCCGGGATCTCGCCGGACCCGTCGTATGTTTTTCAATACCTGTACGATCAGGCCTGGCATCAGAGGTCGATGACGTATCCGTCGGGGCGGCAAGTGGAGACGCGCTGGGATGCGGCGGCGCGAGCAGACAAAGTGAGCAACAAGCAAGGGACGGCATCGACGCCGTACTGGGAAGTGGCGCAGTTTGCGGCACACGGGGCGATACGGGACGGTGAAACTGGGATGGAACAGCACACAGGAACTGACGACGGAGAACTGGGTTTATAACGCGCGGCTGCAACCGGTGGAGACCAGGGTGAATCCGTACGGGGATGTGAGGAACCTGGCGCGGCTGGAGTATTTCTACTGTGCCGGACTGGTTGCGAGCTGCAGCAATAACAATGGGAATGTGCGAGCGCAGCGGATCAGCTATGACGTGGTGGGAGGAGAGACGGCGAGCTGGACTGGGACGCAGAATTACGGCTACGATGCGCTGAACCGGGTGACGACGTTCAGCGAAGGATTCGCCAGCGAGACCAACGATTACGATGCGTATGGGAACCGGTGGGCGTCGAACCAGACGGGGTTGGCGACGGATGCATTGACGCCGGGGAGTTCGGGGTGGTTTGCGGGGACGGACAACCGGATGCTGGGAGTAGGGTATGACGGAGCGGGGAACCAGACGCAGGTGAATCCGTTCACACTGGCGTATGATGCCGAGAACCATGTGGTGAGCGTCGCGAGCGGGTCGAACGGGAACGCGGCGTATG
>JBDUEM010000357.1:0-6438 GCA_040002435.1 Bryobacteraceae bacterium | reverse complement strand
CCGGAAACACAGGAATCGAAGGGATTCGCCTTCATTGATGCGCCTAACGCCGAAGAGATGAACTCTATCATCCGCCGGTTTGATCGCGCACCTTTAGAAGATCGCCTCCTTCGCGCAAATCCAGCACAGCCGCCAAAGTCCCGGCAGTTGGTTGGAGCACCACCCGCAGTCGCCGGAGCCGGAGTATCGGCCGCACGCCCGCCCCAAAACGGTCTTGACCGCAACAGGCGAGCGGGCAAGAAGCACAAGCGCCCGGCCAAGGAAAACCAAGGCCCGCAAAGTGCTTTCGCGGAAGAACTGGCGAAAGCGCTGTAGTTTCATTGGTGTTGCCGGTTTTGTCACGTTCTCTCGAGTGCATCCGGCGGCACTAGTTGTAGTTCAACGTCACTATTTGTTTGCACTAATGTAAACAACGCGATAGACTTATCTGAATCTGCATGGAGTCTGTGTTGCGCCTAGCCTGCAGAGGTGGATATCCGTGAATGAGCTACTTGTAATTCGTATCATTTTCGCTCTTCTTTTGGGCTTAATCGCCTTCGTTCTGAAGCCATTTCAACTAGATAGCCCGCTAGCAGGTCTAGCGGGTTTTCTTATTGCCGCAGTAATTATTTTCCTCGAGAGCCGCATCAGGCAAGCCACTTTGCAACGCCTGATTGGGGCATGTTTAGGGGCCATCGCCGGTTTGTTGGGCGCGTTTCTGATTTCCCTGGTGGTGGGTAGAACGCAACTGCTCTACCCCGGCACCACATCCTTCATCGAAATATGCATCGTTGCGCTGTCGTTGTACGTAGGCATCAGCGTCGGTGCTTCCAAAGGTGAAATGCTGGATCTCTCGGTCTTGGGAGGACTGGTGGGAGGAGAAAAATCAACCCGCCATAGCTTCAATATCCTCGACACCAGCGTGATTATCGATGGACGCATCGCAGACATTGCGGAGACGGGCTTTCTGGACGGCACGATCGTCATCCCGCAATTCGTGCTGCGCGAACTGCAACTGGTGGCCGATTCGGCGGACTCCATGAAGAGGAACCGCGGACGCCGCGGCCTGGACATTTTGCAGCGAATCCAAAAAATGCCCCAGCTCCACATTCAGATTATGGAAGATGATTTTCCGAACATCCGCGATGTGGACATGAAGCTGGTGGAACTGGGCAAAATCTACGGCTGCAAAGTGGTGACCAACGATTTTAATCTGAACAAGGTTGCCCAACTGCACGGCGTCGAGATCCTGAATATCAACGAGCTTGCCAACGCGCTGAAGCCCATAGTGCTTCCGGGCGAGACCATGCGCGTCTTCATCCTGAAGGAAGGCAAGGAATACAACCAGGGCGTTGCCTATTTGGATGACGGAACGATGGTAGTGGTGGATAACGCGCGGAAAATGATCTCCAAGACAATCGACATCGGCGTCACCAGCGTTCTGCAAACGACGGCGGGAAAGATGATTTTTGGACGCTTTGACGAACGGACGCATTCGGTCTACGAGAAGCCCGAGACTCGTCCGCAGCGGGAGCAATCGACCGCGGCGGCCGGTCCACCGTCCTAAGAACCGCGCTACACTAGAGATCCGAATATGAAAGTCTCCGTCATCCTGCCTGCGGCGGGGCTGGGTACCCGCATGGGCCGTGTACAGCCCGAAAAAGCCGGGACCAGCCGCAAACAGTTCATGCTTCTGGATGGTCTGCCCATACTGGTGCACACCGTCCGCAAGTTCCTCGCTTCTCCGCAAATCACGGAAATTGTCATCGCGCTCCGAGCCGAGGATATCGATTGGGCGCGCGAGCTGCTTTCGAAGGAATTCCAAACGAAGCCAATCCGCCTGGTGGCAGGCGGCGAAAGCCGCCAGCAATCCGTGGAGAATGCCCTCAACACGCTGAGCGCGGATACGGATCTGGTGGCAATCCACGACGCGGTCCGTCCGTTCATTGATCTGGCGATTATAGAGAAAGTGATTGAACAAGCCGCCGAAACGGGGGCCGCCATTGTCGGCATTGTTCCGGTGGACACCGTGAAGCAGGTCCACTTGAATAAAATTCGGCAGACGTTGACACGGGAGCGGCTGATTCTGACGCAGACGCCACAGGTATTCCGTTTTGAATTGCTGAAGAAGGCGTTTGAAAAAGCCCGTGAAGACCAGTTTACGGGCACTGACGAGTCCAGCCTGGTGGAACGGCTGGAGCAGATCGAAGTCAGCGTGGTACCGGGAAGCGATCGCAATATCAAGATTACGCGCCCCACGGATATGGAACTGGCGCGGCTGTTCCTCACCTTTGAATCCGCTGCTCGAAGGGTGTCTTGAGCGAGTACCGCACGGGCCTGGGCTGGGATAACCACCGGATCACTGAGGGTCGTCCATTAATCCTTGGCGGAATTCGAATCGCCGCGGAATTCGGCCTGGAAGGACACTCGGACGCGGACGTTTTGTCACACGCGATCACGGACGCGATTCTGGGAGCGTGTGCCCTGGGAGATATCGGGATGCACTTCCCCGATAGCGATCCGCAGTGGAAAGGCGCGGACAGCCTGCAATTTCTGAAGCATGCCTGCGGCCTTGCCGGGGATGCAGGTTATGTGATTGTGAATGTGGACTCCACGGTTATTCTGGAAAAGCCGAAGCTGAAGGATTACCGGCTGGAGATCCGTCTGCGGCTTGCCGGGACAATGGGACTTGCACTCGACCAGGTATCGGTCAAATTCAAGACCTCGGAAAAAGTGGGACCGGTTGGCGAAGGCCGCTCCGCCGAGTCGCAGGCCATCGTCACATTGCTGCGGCGGGAGCGCACGGTATAATTCCAGCGAGGGCCCTTAGCTCAGCGGTTAGAGCCGCGGACTCATAATCCGTTGGTCGTAGGTTCAAATCCTACAGGGCCCACCAGCAAACTGAAGCATTTACGAAGTGGTGGGCTTCAAGGTTTAAGTATTTGACAGCCACGTTGACAGCCACCCGAACCGTCCAGTTCATCTCGGCTAATTGAGCCTTTTCTCGGGAAAGCCATCATCTGGGTCGGGTGCCGTGAGAATTTCGTTCATTCGTTCTGCTACCTCCTTCTTCATCAACGGCAGCACGTGGGTGTAGGTGTTCATCGTTAGGGCTATTTGTGAGTGTCCCAGAAGTTCCATCACTAGCCTCGGATGGATGCCTTGTACGAGAAGCAAAGTAGCGCATGTGTGTCGGAGGTCGTGAAACCTCATCCGGGGAAGACCGGCGACCTTCAGTAACCGTTGAAATTGGTGGGTAACGTTTGGTCCGTCAAGAGCTGTCCCCAGAGAACTAGTAAACACGAGACCCGTGGAATGCCAACCATCGCCGGCAACGGTTCGCTCTTGTTGTTGGCGAGCCCGGTGGCGCTGGAACGCTGCTACACAAACAGCCGGCAATACAAGGCGCCTGCGGCTTCGGTTCGTCTTCGGCTCTACTAACTGCAGCTTTCCATCAATTCGTTGTAGTGAGAACCGTACATCCAGAGTCCCGCGGATGAGGTCAAGATCCTCCCAGCGCAAGCCAAGAGCCTCGCCTTGGCGGAGCCCTAAGGAGACGCATGTGGAGAACAGCGCACTTAGGCGATGGCCTTCCACGGCTGCCAGCAGCGCACGGGCGGCATCCGGGCCGAGAACGTTTACCTCGGATCTAGAAACTGTGGGAGAGTCCACCAGCTTCGCCACGTTGCGAGCGACTAGATCCCACTTGACGGCCTGTCCAAGAGCAATACGTAAGATCGCGTGAATGTGTTGAACCGTACGTGGTTTCAATCCGGTCTTTCTTTTGTCATTCAGCAAGGACTGTATGTCAGACGCCGTCAATTTTGCTAGGCGAGTATGTCCGATCATCGGGATTAGATGCTGGTCAATAATCCACTTGTAGCTCTGAGCGGTTTTAGGACGGACTCGGGCAACAGCCACGTTTTGGAACCAGGTTTGTAGTAAATGCCCAACATTCTCCCGCTCCGAAGGAATTGGAAGCCCGAGTTGCTGCGAACGCATGGCTGCAGAAAGTTGCTCCTGAACTTGCTTGCGGGTCTCCCCGTAGTATGTCTTCCTCTTCCGTCTTCCATCTTGGAAACCTAGGTTAAGAACAGCCGTCCATCGCCCGTCCTTTCGTTTGTAGATTGAGCCTTCATTTTGTCCGCGCTTTGACATTTTATTCTCCTGTGGCTTCCCCTAACTTTGACTTTTGTTTTGCCCGGTCTATGCGCTTCTGAGTACGGGTGCGACACTTAGCCGAGCAGAACTTCGCTCGTGGCGATAGTGAAGTAAAAACAAGCTGACAAGAATCGCACTTGGACATGTATTTTGAACTGTTTAAAATATCCAGCTGCGCCATTTTGGAGCACATCGACAATAGCGAAGGGGCGGACATCTCTTCGGTGAACTCACTATTGGACCCCACACCGATTCCGGTACTCACCGGTGCCAGCAGATGGCGAAAGGCACCTGCACCAGTTAAGAAATCGGGATTCGCACTGTCAACTTTCCTGTCTTTAATGCTTCTCTGCAAAAATACGCAGGCATCGTTTAGCACCCTCGCCGCCAAAAGAAATTCCCTCACTGGTTCTTGGTATTCCCGCCAAAACGCCTCCGAAAGTGGCAAAGGATAGCGGTAAGTTGAACGCTCATCGTCAGAGACTGAAGGGAAGAATGCTGCGAGAGATCCAGGCAATTCCTCCCACTGCCACTTCGGGTTTCTCCACCTGCGTACGTGGTCTCTCAACAACACGTGGCCTGTCGCAGTCGGATCCAACACTTGTTTCTCTTGATCCGCGAGAAATGGCTCCATTCGATTCATATCTCCACGCCGCTGCTCAGTCCATTTATCGCCGACCCGTGTATACCAGGTAAATGTGGGAGACAAGATTTTGTAGCGCTCTCTCGTAATTTTGCGTCGATTTCTTGTCAGATCGAAACTCTCCCATCGTTGTTGAAAGTTAATCATCTCTAGCCTTTGAGTTAGGACGCCCAGTAACCCATTCTCCGAACACCAACCAAGAATTTTCTTTTCGTCGGTCTCCGTAAGCCGGAATTCCGGTCCTAAGAGTTCCTCATCTAATATGAGAAAATTCTCAACGGCCACCTTGCTGCAGATTTCGATCAACCCTTGATATGGAGCGTTGCGGTGGCCTTGTTTCCCCCGCGAAATCTCATGCTTGCTCCATGGATCGTATTCCTCGAACTTTGCGTCCAAGCAGGGCCTTATATTGCCATCCACAATCTCGTACCGCTCAAATCTCCACCACTTGCTGGTCCCCGTAGGAATTAGTTCTGCCATTTTGTCCCTTGTATTTCCGAGTTGACCTCGGACTTAGTATATTTCAAAATGAATCTGTACACAAGACCACAAGATCCGTAAGGACAAGGGAGTACCAGATGGAAAAGCTATTGTTCAAACCAAGTGAGGTCGGCGAGGCGATGGGAATCGGCAGGTCAAAGATCTACGAAATGCTGTCTCGAGGTTTACTGCCGGTGGTCAGGATCGGAGGATGTATCCGGATACCAGCCAAAGACCTGCGGGTATGGCTCGAAAAACAAACGGCTGGAACGACAGGACCGGTGGATTAAACGCCATGCTAACCGACAAACTCCAATCGGCTGTGCCACGCCCACGGGAGCCAGATCTGATTCAAGATATCTTCCCCTCTAATGAGATTCACATCATCGGCGGGCCGTCAGGCAGCGGTAAGTCTACTCTTCTCTTTCAGTGGTTGGCAGACTGGCAGCGCGGAGAGCCGGTGCTGGGACACAAGTCCAATCCCTGTCCATACGTAATAGTCGCTTGTGATCGCCGCAAGTCCAGCTGTGAGGCTACCCTCGATCGGATAGGGCTCAAAGAGGTCCTGAGTCCGGTTATCGGGACAGAAGAGCTGGACTGGGGCAGCGATGACTTTATAAATTGCTTTGAGCAGATCGTAAACCATGAGCGTTTTCCCAGTGACCGAAAACTCGTTGTCCTTGAGGGAATGGCAACCCTTGTACCGGCGGGAAAGATCAACGACTATCACTCCGTTTCCCATATGTTGAGGCTCATGTCGCGGGTCTGTGAACGGAGGGGATTAACCGTGATTGGCACGATGCACAACGCGAAAACATCCGACAATCACCGGATTACGAATCCTCGAGAACGAATTTTGGGAAGCGTGGCCTGGTCGGGATTCTCAGACACTTTGGTACTTGTTGAGCAGATGGACATGAGCAAGCCTCTCTTGGACAGCCGACAAGTTACAATTCTGCCGAGAAACTCCAAAGGACTGGTTGTGCGGTTCAAGCTGGACAAGAATGGGCGGTTCACACCCGAGGGCGAAAGTGAAGGTGCAATCGCCATTAACAACGAACTGAGCCGCTTGGAAAAAATTTTCGAGTGGGTTAGACAACAGCCCGGAGAATGGCCTATAGCGAAACTGATTCAGTATGCCCAAGAGGTACACGGCATCAACGATAAGGCGGTGC
>JBDUEM010000356.1:0-6467 GCA_040002435.1 Bryobacteraceae bacterium | reverse complement strand
GCCGCCCAAGCTCCCGCGGCCCAGCCTCCGGCGGCGCCGAATCCGGCCGCGCCCACAGTCACCCAAACACCCGGCCCGGCTCCTTCGGCGGCACCCGCCGCAGCGACGCCGCCTACTCTGCCGCCTAGCCCTGGCGGCGGACCAATCAGCCTGCAAAATGCTTCGCTCGTCGAGGTCATCGACAATCTCGCCCGCATTCTCAAGATCAATTACATCCTCGATAAGCGGGTCGTCGGCTCGGTTACCATCAGCACCTATGGCGAGACTAAGAATGTCGATACGCGCAACCTTCTGGACCTGATCCTGCGCATCAACGGTTTCGCCATGATTCAGGTGGGCGAGATCTACCGCATCGTTCCGCTTACCGAAGTCAACAGGCTGCCTTTGAAGCCGGAAGTGAATTTGAAGAATATTCCGGAAGACGATCGCACCATGCTGAACCTCGTCTTTCTGAAATACGCCACCGTAGCTGATCTCGCCACTCTCATCAGCAATTTTCAGGGGGAAGGCGCCACCACGGTCACCTATCCGCCCGCCAATCTGCTGCTCATTCAGGACAGCCGCAGGAATATGAAGCGCCTCATGGACCTCATCGCGCTCTTTGACAGCAACGAATTTGCCAGCCAGCGCGTACGTCTGTTTGAGGTGAGCGAAGGCAAGCCCAGCGACATCGCCAAGGAACTGGAATCGATCCTCAAATCGATTTCATTGAATGAGAAGACCGCGCCCATCAAGTTTCTGCCGATTGACCGCATCAACACCATCATCGCGGTGGCGCCGAACCCAGGCGCTTTCGACGAAGTGGCGAAGTGGATCAAGAAGCTGGACGTGCCCATTCAGATTACGGCGGGCTCGATTGATAACTATGTTTACCGCGTGAAGTACGGCCGTGCCGAAACCATGGCGGGCGCCATCATGCAACTCTATGGCGGCAGCGCCTACGGCGGCGGTTATGGCGGCTACGGCGGTTATGGGGCAGGCGGCTTTCCCGGCGCAGGCATGCCTGGCGGCGCTTATGGCTCCAATGGTGGAGCCGGACCTATGCCGAGCGGTCCCGGCGGCACCGCGTATGGCGCCGGCGGCGCCTACGGCAGCCAGGTTGGCGGAAACTTCGGTGCTTATCCCGCGCCCGGCGTTATTTCCAACGGTCCGGCCGGGGCCGGCGGCTTGATGGGCGCAGGGGTGGATCAAACCGGATCCTATCTCAGTGGGGGCATGGGCGGAGTAGGCGGCCGGATTCCCCGCATTGTACCCAATCCGCTGGACAATACACTCTTGATTCAAGGCACGCCGCAGGAATACGCGGGCATTCTGAAACTGCTCAAAGAACTTGATATCCCGCCCCGGCAGGTTCTGATTGAAGCCAAGATTTACGAGGTGGACCTTTCCGGTGCATGGCAGGCCGGTGTCAACGCGACCTTTCAACGGATCAACGCCAAAGAAGGCTTAGGCGTTGCCAGGCAGTTCGTCGGCAATTCCGTGCAGAGCGCCCTCACACTATCCGCGGGCACGCTGGTGGGTCAGAGCCGGGAATTGCTGGCTTTTCTCAGTGCCAATGAAGCCACCACGCGTGCGAAAGTGATCTCCGCGCCGAGCATCATTGCCACTGACAGCATTCAGGCGAGCATCAACGTAGGGACCGAAGTGCCCACCTTGACTGCACAGGCGGCAACCGGTGTGCAGAGCGGCGGCAACTCCCTGTTCGCGCAAAATATCACGAACCGCAACTCGGGTGTGACCTTGAGCATTCTGGCCCGGGTGAACCCCAGCGGCATCGTCACGCTGGTGATCAATCAGGAAGTAAGCGCGCCGGAACCGCCCACCAGCAGCGCCGCTATCCAATCCCCCTCCTTTTCCAAGCGCAGCGTGCAAACGCAGGTTACCCTCCAGGACGGCGATACCATTGCGATCGGCGGAATCATCGACGAGAAAAGCACGGAAAGCAGCGGCGGCATTCCCCTGCTGCACCGCCTTCCGTATGTCGGTGCGGCCTTTGGCAGCAAGAGCTTCAGCAAGACGCGCACCGAACTGATTGTTTTCATGACGCCCCGGGTTATCTACGACACCAACGAAATGGCAGACGCCAGCGATGAGTTGAAGACACAGCTCAAGAGAGTGCTGAAGACTGTGAAGTCGAAAGAGTAGCCGCCGGCTGCAGGTGCAACTTCGGGCGCTGACGGGGGTTCAGAGTACAATAGTCAACGCCTGATGAAGACCCCGCCCGTAGTTTGTCTATTGGCCCTTTTTTGCCTTCTCGCCCCAGCCCAAACATCGACGAGCGATGTCGGGTCAGGCGCCCCGAGCGATGCCATTGCGCGCAGCTTCGTCGCGGCCTACTTTCGCAGTCTTTTTTACACACAACTGTCGCTGCCGCCGTTGAGTGACGTGAAGAAATTCGGGACCACGGGCTTGGTGCAGGAGTTTGCCGATGCTGCCAAAACAACCGGCGTCAAGTTCGCGCTGATCAAGCCGAACACGGCAACACAGGCCAGCGACGGCAGTGATGTGTTTCAATTGACCGGCCTCATCTACTCGTATTATTCGAGCGTGGGTGTAAGCACCGCCGGCCAGCCCACCACCGATACGCTGAACTGCCCCGACGCCAGCTGCCAGTATCAGTTCTACGACAAGAACTACATTCTGTTCGCCTACCTGAAATCGAATGTAAACGGGCAGACGTTCACATTGCGTGATCCGTTCTATACCAAGTGGATTGCGCTCGGCGGGATCGGTTCGCTGGGGCCTCCCAACAACGCGGAACTGGCCGTTACTTCGCCCGTCAGCGGCGCCGCGGCCACCGTGCAGACTTACAAGAACGGAGCTCTCTACAACATCACTTCCGGGGTCCTCACGGGCCGTTTCGCCGCGGTAACTGCCCCCGTTTACAGCCTGTACCTGGCCAACAACGGGCATGCCGGATTTCTCGGCTATCCGACGGGCGATGCGATCACACTCCCCGGCGGAGGCCACCGCCAGACATTTGAGGGCGGCAGCGTGGATTACAGCGACACCAGCCCGCCGGCACTCCGCCTGCCGGTCAATAGTGTGGCGATTTCCGCGGGTGGGACGAGCGTGCGTCTGAATCTGAACGATACCTATAGCGCCCGGGCGACTACGTTTGGGGCCAATGGAGAAGAAGTTACAGACCGCTCCGTGACTTTCATCACGACGAACAGCCGCGTCATCAGCATTCAACAGACCGGGGTGACCGCGGTCTTGAAGGCGGTGGGAGGCGGTTCCGCAGTGGTCACCGCGATTAGCGAAGGGAAAACCAGTCCGCCCATCACATTCTTCGTCACCGCGCCTTGCTGCCAAATTGGCGAGGGGGCTCCTTCCGCCGCATCCCAACAGCTTTTCCAGGACGCGGTCTCGCGCAGCCGTCTCACCGTGCGCCTGCCCGCCTCCAGCCAGGTTCGCCGGATCGGTACCGGGTTGGTGCAGGAGTTGCAGGGCGCGGACGCGAATTCGGCCGCGCGCTATCTGGTGACACTTGGCGACAAGGCCACTGCCGCCTACGTCGTGGCCGGGGACATCCTTGCGAAGTATGACGCGCTGGGCGGGCCAGCCCAGTCGCTCGGTTATCCATTGGGCGATGCCGTATATGACACGGCCGGCGTGGGACGCCAATTGTTTCAGGGCGGCGCGATCGCCGGGCTTCCTCCGCGTCTGGTCTCGGGGACGGTGCTGCAGAAATGGGCCTCGATGAACTATGAGGCCGGAGCGGCCGGTCAACCCACTGGCGACGTCTCCAGCTTTCTCACCTTCACCGGCACCAGCGGCATGGTGCAACTGTTTCAGAAGGGCGCACTTTACGGCGCCAGTTCCGGACCGCAGTCCGGCAAGGTGTACTTCGTCAGCGGTCTGATTGCTGCAAAGTACAACAACCTGGGAGCCGGCGGCGGAGAACTTGGACTGCCACTGGGCGACGAATTCTCCACCGGCGGGAAGCGGCACCAGGATTTCGAAGGCGGATACCTGGACTACGCGCCCGGCGATGCCGAAGCGATCCTTACACTGCGCGACCGGAAGCCGAGCGTCACCGCACTTCCCTCTATTGTCGCCGCCGGCAGCCGTGTGCGTGTTACCGTCGCCGGCTTCCCGAACGCCAGCTCTATTCGCGTGTCCATCACAGGCCAAACCGATTTCACGGTCAAGGCCGCGACCGGTTCCTATTTCTGGGACATCTATGTCCCAACCAGCACGGCCAGCGGGGCGGTCACCGTTCGCGCAGTGGACGCCTCGAACGCGGCAAACGCGGCCAGCGCCGTTTATACCGTCCGGTCCAGTGCCGACATTCGCGCCGTGATCGTCAAGCTGCGGGGCGATTCCCAATCGGCCGCCCCTGGAGCCCAGGCCCCGCAAAGCCTGAGGGTTGCCGTTCGCGATGACGGCGGCAATGCTCTAGCCGGAGTAGAGGTCCGGTTTTCCGCTACCAGCGGCGCTCAAGTGGCTCCTGGCGTAGCAATTACTGACTCGCAAGGCCAAGCTGAGACCTTCTTGCGGATGCCGTTAAGCGAGGGAATCGTTCTCGCCAACGCCGAATCCGTCCGCCAGGTGGTCACCTTCAGCGCACGGTCTACTGCTTCGACACTGACAAATTACACCAAGCTCACACAATCCGGCGACGTGCCACTGGGTAATGGAACTGCCACCATCGCCCAAAGCGGATCGTTGCTGACCGCCGCGGCCTCCATACTGCGCTACTACCAAAACCGTGGAGACCTCTCCATGAGCAACGGCGTCGCCGATCCCGGTCTTCTGAATCAGTATCTTAAGACGCTCTGCGTTTTCGATTTCGAGGGCGTGCAGATTTGCGATGGATTCGTATTCCCCAAGGATTCGAAGGAGCAGTTCGTGAATCTCTGGCGCCTGTCCCAGTTTGCCGGAAATAACGTGAATGTTTCCATCGAGAGCACCGATCTGTCCGTTATCCGGGATTTATTGGCGCAGGAAGCCCCTCTGCTTCTCAGTCTCGCTTTGACCGCGAATGGCGCGCCTGCCGGAGCTCACTTTGTGGTTGCAATCGGCGTGGCATCCGACGGGACCATCGTGATTCACGATCCCAATCCTCTGTTTGGGCGCAATGTCCTGGCGGCGTATACGGATGGATTCAGCGCCTCGGGTATGACGTGGAAGGGGGTACTGACCGCAGCCGTCCGGTTGTTGCCGCGTACCCCAACCCCCACCGGTTTTGTCATCGCAACTACGGCGACCGGCAGCGCTAATAATAATGATCGGCTGACCGTCTCCTCACAAGCCGGCATGTGCGGCGCGGCCATAGAGTGGCCGGGCGGCACTGCCATCGCCTCCAACCCCATGAGTCCGGCCGGGGTTTTCCGGCAGCACTATTGCGACGGCGCGCAGCCGGCCTACCAGATTGATTTACCGGCGTCTTCGCCGGCGTACAACCTGCTGACGGATCTGGGTGCGCTCGGTGGAAGGACGGAACTCTCCAGTGTTGCCCAGGCGACTTTCCGGGCCACGCGGCCGGACACGCAAATCGTGGTCCTGCCGCAAACTATTAATTTCTCTTCACGATCTGTTGTGAATGCTGCTACATTTACTGCCGATATGGCACCTGGGGGGCTAATTGCAATCTTCGGTGACGGTCTCGCCAGGCCCGGTGTCACTACCACGGTGCAAGTGGGCGACCAGGCGGCTACCGTAATCGCCGCATTTCCGTTTCAGATCAACGCTCAACTGCCCCCCGGATTGTCACCGGGGACTCAAACCGTGCGAATCAGCTCGCCGTTCGGTGTAAGCGAGCAGACAATCGAGGTGCAACCTCTCGCTCCGGCAGTTTTTAGACTGGACCCCGTGCCTCTGGGGCTGGACAAGACTGCGATGAATAAGGGGGCGACCATCAATCAGGACGGGAAATTGAACCTCCCGTCCAATCCGGCGCGGCGCGGAACGGTAGTGGTCGTGTTCGGTACCGGATTCGGCGCAGTCAAGAGCGGGGCCGCGCCGATTGCCACCGCGATGCCGGTGGTCGCGTCTTTGGGTGGTCAGGATGTTCCTGTGAATTTCGCGGGTCTGACTCCGGGTTTCATCGGACTATATCAGATTAACGTTCCAATCCCGCAAAATACCCCGCCGGGGCTCGAACTTCCGATTTCCTTTCGAATCGGCGGGGTATTAAGTAGTCCTGTGGAAATCGCAGTCCAATGAAAGAGGGCGCCATTCAGCTCCAAGATATTGACGTTCAGATCGGTATCATGTTGTAATGGCAGCCTGGTATGTTGTAATGGATCGTAGCGGAGGCCGCATTTTCAGCTTGACTTGAGCTGGGGATAGTGTTATCAATATTCTGACTGCGTCTAAGGGTTAGAGCGGCGTTCATCTGTACGAATCCCGCGAGCACAGATTAAGAATGAGAAGTCAAAACTAGATTTGAGCTTTGTATGTGTCCGTCTGAGGCTCAGGTTGAAAAAAAGAACTTCCATCAATTCACTAATTAAGATTTT
>JBDUEM010000355.1:0-6474 GCA_040002435.1 Bryobacteraceae bacterium | reverse complement strand
ACCGGCGGGATCGGGAAGGATCGCACCGCCGCGGGATTCAAAAGAGAACTCACCTAATAGAGCGTTTTCCCAAATGCATGTTTCATGTGATCTGTAATCGATCTGACACCACCCGCGAAGTTCCGCGTCTAAGGGTTGAGTTCAAACGGATAGGAATTCAACAAAGGAATACAGCTATGAAACAGCGTTCTTCAGCGACAAAATTCGCCGTAGTGACCGGCGCATCCAGCGGCATCGGCTTTGAGCTTGCCAGGCAATTCGCGCAGCACAATTTTGAACTTCTGATTGCTGCCGAAGATGACGGTATCGCGGAAGCTGGGCGGCGGCTGGAAGAGTTCGGTATGCCCGTCGAAACCCTGCAAGTGGACCTGGCACAGTTTAGCGGAGTGGAGAAGCTATTCGCCAGGATCAAGTCTGCGGGACGCCCGGTTGATGCGATCGCCATCAACGCCGGGGTTGGTGTCGGCGGCGATTTCACGCGCCAGACGGATCTTGAGGCCGAGCTCAATCTCATCAGCCTCAATGTGGTTTCTCCGGTTCATCTCGCCAAACGGATCCTGCCGGATATGGTGCGCCGCGGAGAGGGCAGGATTCTGTTCACTGCCTCCGTGGTGTCCACCATGCCGGCACCCTTCCTCGCGGTCTATGGGGCATCGAAAGCATTCGTCCTGTCCTTCTCGGAAGCCATTCGAAATGAGTTAAAGGACACGGGAGTGACGGTTACCGCGTTGATGCCCGGCGCCACGGAAACAAATTTCTTTCATCGCGCCGGTATGGACGACACAAAAGTGGGCGTCGGCAAGAAAGACGATCCCGCCGAAGTGGCAAAGCAGGGCTTTGAAGCATTGATGAGCGGCGAAGAAAAGGTGGTCGCCGGTTCGATGATGAACAAGGTGCAGACCGTGGCGGGGAACGTCATTCCAGATAGCGTCAAAGCGGAACTACATCGGAAACAAGCCGAGCCTGGATCGGCGGATCGCTAGCGCGCACAGGAGCCTCCCGATGAAAAAATCTCCCTTCGGCAAACCAGTTTATTTCGGGCTCGCAGCGGCGGGTCTGGCGGCCGCTTTGTGGCGCCACTCCCGCCGTATGGACCTACAAGGCCGGGTCGTCCTTATTACAGGGGGTTCCCATGGTCTGGGCCTGGCATTGGCGTGCGAGTTTGCCAAACACGGGTCTCGGCTGGTGCTCTGCGCACGAAGCGAGGAAGAACTGCAGAAGGCCAAGGAAGATTTAACGGGCCGTGGCGCGAAGGTGATGACAATCGCCTGCGATGTCGGGGACCGGGACCAGGTGGAGCGGGCAGTCGGCATGGCGGAACAGCATTTTGAAAAGATCGATGTATTGGTAAATAACGCCGGAATCATTCACGTGGGCCCTGTTGACTCCATGACCCTCGAGGATTTTGAAAGCGCCATGAACGTGATGTTTTGGGGCACTGTTTATACGGCGCTGGCCGTATTGCCGGGCATGCGAGCACGCGGGTGCGGACGGATCGTAAACATCACGTCGGTTGGGGCCAAGGTCAGCATCCCCCATCTTCTGCCATATAGCTGCGCCAAGTTTGCCGCCGCGGCGTTCTCCGAGGGGCTGCGCGCCGAAATGCAAGGTACGGGCGTGAAAGTCGTTACCATCGCGCCGGGACTCATGCGCACCGGGTCTTATTTGAATGCGGTCTTCAAAGGGTCTGCCGAGGGTGAGGCGGCCTGGTTTGGCGTCAGCTCCAGCTTGCCCCTGTTATCTATCAGCGCCGCCGCGGCCGCCCGGCAGATTGTTGCGGCAACCAGGAACGGAGAAGCGGAAAGAATTCTTGGCGTTCCGGCCAAGTTGTTGGCCGGGTTCCACGGATTGTTCCCTGGCTGGACCGCGGATATCCTCGGACTGATAAACAGGGCATTGCCGCAGGGTGGTGGCACGGTGGAAACAGGGGCAAATAGTCGGATTCTCCAGCAGGGTGTACCATTTGCGGCCACAAAGCTGGGTCGGGATGCGGCAAAAGACCTGCTCCAACCGACTGCTTGAATCCCTCGGCGTGGCTGACAACTTGCAACGGAAAGTAGGTAGTCCAAAGGGAAGCGCACGGACATGAAGTCGAATGGAAGTCGTTTGGGAAATTTTTACCAATCAGGCAGAAATTACTGGCAGCAGCCCTTGAAGATCGGAGCCGTGTCAATCGAAACTGCTCAGACCGCGCGTAAGAGGGCTCAATCCTCGAAACAAGCCGATAAAGTGAGAGACCCTCTTTCGACCTACCTGCAGGATCATCTGGCAGGATCCGGGTACGCAATAGAAATTCTGGAATCCCTGCGCGATACGGCGCATGGCGCGGAATTCCGCGCTTTTGTCACTTCGCTGCTCGAAGACATGATGGAAGATCGCGAAGTTCTTGAGTCAATGGCCAACCGCGTAGGAGAGATGCACCTCAATTTGGAAGATGCCATCGTGTTGGGAACGACGGCAAATCCTCAGAAATTTCGTAGCAATCCCGCAGGCCTTGGAACCTTCGAAGCTCTGGAGACATTAGGGCTGTGGATTCTGGGAAAGTTTGCCCTGTGGAGGGTACTCCCGCTCATCGCCACATTCGACTCAAGGCTCTTTGGACAGGACTTCGACCGCCTGGCGGCACGTGCGCTCGAGCAGCACAAAAACGTAGAAAAACACCGACTTCTGTTAGCCCAGACTGCGTTCGCCTCCTCGGCTGTAGGGTGAAACAAGTTCATGAGCGCCGGCCTGAACGCCATGATGGAACGGTATCCGGAGGTTCAGCTCGCCACGCTGGTGGAGACGCCGCCCGAGGGCCCGGAGTGGATCCACGAGATTAAGTTTGACGGCTACCGGCTTCTTGCCTTCGTGGCCGGGCACAAATCACGGCTGCGTACACGCAACGGCAAGGATTGGACCGGCAGCTTCCCTTCGCTGACGGCAGCTCTGGAGCGCCTGAAAGTAAAGGATGCCGTGCTGGACCTGGAAGCGGTGATGCTGGACGCCCAAGGCAAGAGCAGCTTCCAGACCCTCCAGGAGGCCTTGGGTGACGGCGGTCATCCGGAACAGATTGTTGGCTATGTCTTCGATTTGCTCCATCTGGACGGCAGGGACCTGACGAAGCTTCCGCTGACCGAGCGCAAACAGAAGCTGGAAAACCTCCTCGGTGCTTCGAACGGGAATTCGCGGCTGCGCTACAGTGCTCACGTCGCGGGAGACGGCGCGCCGATGTTTGAAAGGGCCTGCGAAACAGGCCTGGAAGGGATCATTTCGAAGGTTGCGAAGAGCCTGTACACGCCCGGCCGGCAGAAGAGCTGGCTTAAGGTCAAGTGTTCCCGCCGCCAGGAATTCGTCATCACCGGCTATAGCGACGCGCGCACGGGCGGCCGCGCTCTGGGTGCACTCTACCTGGGGTATCGTAAGGACGGCGTGCTCACCTATGCGGGAAAAGTGGGCACCGGATTTTCCATGAAGAGCGCTCGCGAACTCGCGGAGCGCTTCGCGAACCTGGCGGTGAAACAACCGCTGTTCTCGCGGGCTCAGACCCTCGGAGTGCCCGCCGCCGAATGGAGCACAGTTCACTGGCTGAAGCCGTCGTTGTTATGCGAGGTGGCGTTTACCGAGTGGACCAAGGATGGCCGCATCCGGCATCCCTCCTTTCAGGGACTGAGAGAAGACAAGAATGCGGCGGAGGTGAAACAGGAAATGCCATCGCAGACAGCTTCCATTACAAAGGCTGCCCCGGACCCGAAGAAGCCTCTCCTCGTGAGCGGCATCGCGATCACGCATCCCGGCCGGGTGATTTCAGAGACTGGACATGTGACCAAGGGCGAGCTCGCCGAATATTACGCGGCCGTGGCTCCGCTGATGCTGCCTCAAATAGTCCGCCGGCCCATCAGCTTGCTCCGGTGTCCTTCCGGCATCGACGGCCAGTGCTTTTTTCAGCGCAATCCAGGAAAAGGCCTTGGCGCCGATGTCCATGTGTTCGACTTCCAGCACAAAGGCAGGAACTTTGAATACCTCTACATCGAGGACGAGAAAGGTCTGCTGGAGGTTGTCCAGATGGGCGCGATCGAACTTCATCCGTGGGGAGCGCCAATTGACGACATCGATCATCCGGACCGGATGATCTTCGACCTGGACCCTGCGCCTGAAGTACCGGTAGAGGCGCTGAAACTCGCCGCCCGGGACCTTCGCCAGCGGCTGCAGGCGAGGGGCCTCGAGTCCACCTTGAAGTGCACCGGCGGCAAAGGCCTGCATGTTACCGTTCCCCTGGCCGGCAAGGATAGCTGGGCCGCGGTGAAATCCTTCGCGGCGTCGCTGGCGGACGAGATGGTTGCCGCTGCGCCGGAGGCCTACGTTGCCACCATGAGCAAGCAGAAACGCAGCGGCAGGATCTTTATCGACTACTTCCGCAATGACTACACGGCGACCGCCATCGCAGACTACTCGGTACGTGCCCGGGAGGGTGCGCCGGTGGCTCTTCCGCTTGACTGGAAGGAACTCAAGAATCTGAAGTCCCCCAGTCAATTCACCATCAAAGATGTACTCAAAAGAGGAAAACAGAAGGCGCCCAAGCCGCCTGCGCCGCATTCTCTTCCTCCCGTTTCTCCCGCCCGATGATGGCTGCGTACAACCTGGCGAGACGACGAATGGTGAAGGAACTAGAGTCCTTATCCAAGAAATTGCATTGCAAATGAGTCAAGTTTTCAGGCGGCGAGTTTTTGCTCCTGACAGCAGCGGTCAATTTCCTGCTGGAGTCTATGGAAGGCTGTGCGCAGCGAGGAATCGCCAGGTGGAGCTGTGCTCATGATGTCGGCGAGTTTCGGACGCAGCAAGCGCGCATAGGTCCGCGTGAAGAAGATAGCAATGCGCAGTCCTGCCGGGGTAAGGTCATAGCGATGACTCTTCGGGATGCGTTGAATCAGACCGTGCAGACGCAGGCGGCGGAGGTCGTAGGTCATCCGGCCGGCGGGATAGTTGGCTGGGTCCAGGCCCAGCAGTTGAGCGAGTAAGACTCGCACTTCTTGATTAGTGAAACCCCGAGGTTGGAGACTGAACAACACCAGAACGCTCAATAGTGCCTGCACACGCGCATCGCCAAAGGGCAACGCCGAGGCTCGCTGACCCTCCACCTGGATGGGCCGAACCACCTTTTCAAATGCGTCTTGGCCGATCCAGCAGTCATGGGAAACAGTTTGGACGTTTAGTAAACGCCGGTTGGTTTGGAAGCCCACCTTCCGCAATTCTGGAAGGTTGTGAAGTAGTTTGCCGATGCCGAAGTCGCGTGTGTTGTTGATGGTGGTTTCGGTGCGGAGGGCGAGCCCCTCTTTGTGATACTGCTTGATGCGAGAGTTCTTGTAGTCGACGTGCAACGACGGAACGACGCCGCCGGTGATGACCCGCGTGCGAAACCGGCCCGGCGTGCGGCGGCTGATCCGGCGATCAAAGATCAACTGCACTTGGCTGGGCCGTCCAATATCCAGATTCTCCCGAATCACTTCCTCGAAAAAGACCCGTCCACTGACGGGGCGGTCCAGGACCTGGGTGAGCGAGAACTCCGATTGTAGAATCGAGACTTTATACCGGTAGCCGGCTTGACGGTCCTTGGCGCTAAACGGGTGCGGCAACTTGCGGAACCATTTACGCAGCAGCGCATCGATTTTCTCCGCCGACAAGCCGTCGCACAAGGCTTGCACCCGCTTGGGATCCTCGCACGACAGAATGCCGTTATCGAGCGCCTCATAGGCGATACCCCGGTTGGCCAGTTGTTGCTTGACGTACTCGTGACCGTTCAGACACAACTTGGCGTTGTAGGGAAAGTAGGTACAGAACTTCAGGAAAAAAGGGCCGAAGTTCCGATCCATGCAGTAGACGTAAAAGTGATTGACCATGGCGGTCGAGCGGACCAACCATGGATAGCTGGCCCCGGTCTGCTCATTGCGCCGCCGTTCGGTACGGAACACCGGCGTTTTCTCCTGCGCTTTGCCGATGAACAATACTCCTTCCTGAGCGGTAAACTTCTTCCGGTACTCGGCGGCTACGTCATCTTTGCGCTGCCCCTTCTCGAAGGTCAACATCGGGATGGACTCTTGTTTGGCGAACTTCTCCATCCGCGAGATGAAATCCTTGGTGATCGGATCCATCAAAGCACTGGAGGCGAAACGGTGGCCGAGATGGAAGCGGAAGAAACTGGCCACTCCTCCGGCCCGCTGCAACGCCGGCACGTAAACATTCAAGTACATCCGGTCGATTCCCTCCAGCTCGAGTGTGACGTGCTCGGCCAGCACTTCGGCAACGCTTCGTGGTACGCTCATTTCGGCTCCGGTATGACTCCGATCCTTCGGGATCGACTGCCGCTTCGGCGGCCTAAATCCTTGGCGAGAACCGCTTGCCGTTCTCCATTGTCCACCGGAGCCACTACTCGAATTATGCGACAACTACGGGTCAAACCGAATACAACTCGTCGGTCTGAGGCGGAGCCTCGCTAGA
>JBDUEM010000354.1:0-6489 GCA_040002435.1 Bryobacteraceae bacterium | reverse complement strand
AATAGGACATTTCTACTTGGCACACTTAGGACATTATCATTTGGCGGCGACACGCCTGCACAGGTTTCTTGACAACGCCATGAGCTTGTGAAATGCTTGCATGCGATCGAAATATCTTGCAAAAGCAGTTTAATTTCCAATTAAGCTTCAGTGCAGATTTGGTCGCGCAGTCGGAATTGACCGGAATAACCACTTATGAAAAACGCAGTCACAACCCTCTGCCTCCTGTTGGCAATAAGCGCGGTATCGTTGCAGGCGCAAACAACCGGCTCGGTGAACGGCACGGTCTTCGATGCCCAGGGCGCCGCTCTCCCCGGGGCCGAACTGGTCCTGATTAATGTTGCCACTGGCCAAACCCGCCAGCTTACAAGTTCTACAGAAGGCTATTTTCAATTTGGTGATCTCGCGCCCGCCGTCTACCTTTTGAAAGTGTCCGCAACCGGCTTCAAGGAGTTGTCGCTCTCTTCCTTGACACTCAATGTCGGCCAGCAAATGACCGTCCGTCCCACCCTCGAGGTCGGGTCCATTGCGGAGCAGATCGAGGTATCCAGTACGCTCGCACCGGTTACCACTGCCAGCAGTTCGCTGGCCCAGGTGGTGGATTCGCAGCGCATTGAACGCCTCCCGCTCAACGGCCGCAATGCGCTGCAACTGGTCGCGCTGGTGCCTGGCGTCGTCCAGACGGGCCGCATCGGACAGTTCGGCGCGACACAACTCGCTTTCGAAGTTTCCGGCGGCCGCAATATCGACATGAATTTTTCGCTCGACGGCGGCTTCAATATGAACACGTTCTATAACAGCGCCGCCGACTATCCGAATCCGGACGCTTTACAGGAATTCTCGGTCTCTACAAGAACCGTCAGCGCCGTCTTCGGGCGTGGCAGCACTTCTGTCTCCGCCACCACACGGTCCGGCACCAACCAGTTCCATGGGACCGTGTTTGAATTTCTGCGAAACAAGCAGCTGGATGCCCGCCCCTATTTCGCGGCGGTGCGCACCGAGTTCAAGCGCAATCAATACGGCGGCTCGTTCGGAGGGCCCATCATCAAGAACCGGCTGTTCTTCTTCGCCAGCTATCAGGGCACAAAGGAGCGCGGCAGCCCCGGGGAACGCCGCTATCGCACTCTCAACGCCGCCGAACGTGTGGGCGATTTTTCGGGC
Organism: Bryobacteraceae bacterium; assembly: GCA_040002435.1. GTDB lineage: Bacteria > Acidobacteriota > Terriglobia > Bryobacterales > Bryobacteraceae > JANXXV01. The sequence continues at coordinate 5,328 of JBDUEM010000354.1, read as the reverse complement.
ACCGCGCGCGCGGTCAACGACCCGGATACAGGTCTGCCCTTCCCGGGCAATCGAATCCCTACCAGCCGCATCAGGCCCTTCGCGAACCGCTTTATCAGCAGCTTTCTGCCTAACCCTAACTCGGGTCCCGATTTCTTTGCGTTTGGCACGGCACAAAAGCTCGATCAGGATCAGATCGTCACCAAGATTGATTACTCGGTTAACTCGAAAGACCGGCTTTCGTTCCGTTACATGTACAACAACCTTCCGCAGCGTGGCGTTAGCAATAACCCGCTCGATTCCACCTGGGTGCAGGATCTTCCTACACGCACCCAGAGCTGGAATTTAGGCTACGTGCATATCTTCTCGCCATCGCTCATCACCGACACCCATTTCACTCATATCCGCAATGTCTTCGGTGTCCGTACCAACAATTCTCCGGACTTTTCGTTGCGCAAGATCGGCCTTGACGTGCGCGACGGCAGCGCCATCTCCGACTTCGGCCTCAGTCCCGATTCGAGTCTGGCAGTTTCCGGATATTTCAGCGCCTATCCGGGCGTCCCCACGCGCGACATCGTTCCCAGTAGCCATTTCGTCAGCAACACTTCTTGGGTAAGCGGAAAACACAGCCTCCAGGTTGGTGTCGAGATTTACAAAAACCGCGTGAATGAGCTGCAGAACTTCTATACCGGCGGCAACATGAATTTCACAGGCGGCTTTAGCGGGAACGCGGCGGCGGATTTCATGCTGGGTAAATTTAACGACTATCGTCAAATTTCACCTGTGGTGCAGCGCATCCGCCAGACTCTGCCCAGCGTCTATATTCAGGAAGACTACCGCATCAAGCGTAACTTCACGCTGAACGTCGGCTTGCGATGGGATCCCTTCAAGCCCTGGATTTCCGAAGACAACCAGTTCAGCCGGTTTGATCCTGGCAAACAATCCACGGTCTTCCCCAACGCACCGGCCGGATTGCTCTACCCTGGGGATTTCGATCTGCCGCGCGGCATTGTCAGCTCACGCTACAAGCAAGTCGCTCCGCGGGTTGGATTTGCATGGGACGTTTTTGGCACCGGCAAAACCTCCGTTCGCGCCGGGTACGGTCTCTACTACGTACCGATTACGCAAGGCATCTCTTTCAATCGCTTTACCCTGATTCTCCCGTTCACCCTGGACCTGATCGTCACGGGCGGCGATGCTGAAAACATATTCGGACGGGCTCCTTTCAACGGCAAGAATCCCTACCCGGTACCCGATCGCACGGATGTGCAGGGACTGCGAAACCTCGTCTTCACCCCCACCGCGGGTCACACCAGCTTCTCCATCCCCTTCAAGACACAAACGGACCGGCAATGGAACTTCTCCGTCCAGCAAGCCATAGGCAAGGAGTCGGTGCTGGAGGTGAACTACGTGGGTTCTTCTTCGTCACACCTGTTTACTTCAGATGAGGCCAATCCCGCGGTCTACATTCCTGGTGTCGATGCGGCGGGCCGGCCGCTTTCCACTGTTTCAAACATTCAGCAGAGGCGGCTCTATCCGCAGTTCGGACAGATCAACGATACGAAAAATGCGCTGAGCGGCAACTATAACTCCCTGCAGGCAAGCTTTAACCGGCGTTTCTCGCGCGGATTCTCGGTCTTAAGTTCGTACGCGTGGAGCCGGAGCCTGGGCGTCGTCGGCTCTTCAGGCGCCGGCAGCAATGGCCAGCGCGACCCTTTCCACAAGCGGCTTGACTATGGTCCGCAGAGTAACGATATCAGCCACAATTGGGTCACTTCCTTCATCTGGGATTTGCCGTTAGCTTCCGCCAACTCTCCGCGAGTGCAGCGCCTGCTGCTGCGCGGCTGGCAGTTGAACGGAATAAATACCCTCCGCACCGGCTTCCCGTTTACCATCCGATCGGGCGTAGATAATGCCCTTTCGGGCGTTGGCGGCAATACCGCGGATCAGATCGGCGATCGGACGCTTCCCGAAGGCCGCACCAAGGGTCAGGCTATAGCGCAATGGTTCAACACAGCCGCGTTCGTTCCGAATAAAATTGGAACAGTGGGTAACGTAGGCATCAATTCCGTTCGTGGACCCGGCTTCTGGAATGTGGATACGGGAGCGAGCCGCAATTTCTTCATCACGGAGACGAAGCGCGTGGAATTCCGCGCCTCCATGTTCAATCTGTTCAACCACGGAAACCTCGGGTTGCCCAATTCCACGCAATCGTCGCCGACCTTTGGCCGAATTACGGCAATGGCGAACGATGCGCGTGTAGTGGAGCTCGGCCTTAAATTTGCTTTCTGAGCTACCATTGCGCGCGGCGCTGTTTTCGCTTGTAATTGTCACGGCAAGCCAGTCTGCCGAAACGGGAGATTTTCAAAGCCGCTTCGCCGAGGCACAGGCGCTGCAAAGGGCGGATCAGGATCTCAAGGCGTTAGCCGTGCTGGAAGGCGCCCTGCCGCCGCCGCCGCTTCGCGATCCCTGGAAGTTGACGAAGGCGTTCAGCCTGTTCCGCCTGGGCCGTCTGAAGCCGGCCGAGAAGCTGTTTTCTGAGTTGCTGAATAGCCCGGATCTGCGCGCTCCCGCCAATTTTTTCATGGCCAATTGCATCTTTGCCGGCGGCCGGTACGCGGAGTCTCTTCCATACTATGCAGCAGCCGTAAAGGCCGGCCAGGTGCCGGGCAATCGCGCGCTCAACGCTTATTACTACAACCAGGGGCTGGCCTTGTATCAACTCCACCGTTATCAGGCGGCCGGCGAAGCATTCCAGAACTCCATCGATACCTACGCGCAAGACCCTTTACCCTGGCTCTTCCTGGGGCGTTCCAAGACGGAATTAGGCGACTTCGCGGCCGCCATCGAAGCTTATGAATCGGCCATCCGCATCCGCCCGGATTTCCGTCTTGCCTACTTTCAGCTGGCGCGGCTTCATGCCGAGCATGGCGACAAGACGCGTGCCGAAGAGCTCTTTGGAAAAGCAAAGGAACTGCGTCAACAGGAATTGGAAGAGGAACAGCTGCTATCGCGGCGATTGAAGTTGAGCGGCCGATGAGCCGCCAGCTATTGGTGTTCCTCGTGTCGGTAGCGCTTTTGCTGCAGGGGCAGGGAATGGTGTCCCCGAAAGTGGAACCCCAACCGTCTCCGTTAGCGCAGTCGAAATTGCCCCGTCCCAAGGTATGGTTCGAAGACATAGCCGCAAGCGCGGGTCTGAAGTTCCGCCACGTTTCGGGGGACCCGGTGAACAAGTCATACCTCATTGAGTCCACCGGCAGCGGCGTCGCGATCTTTGATTTCGATAATGACGGCCTTCCCGACATCTTCTTTGTGAATGGCAGCAAGTGGCACTATGCGCCAGGCGAACCACAACCTACCAACAGATTATTTCTAAATCGCGGCAATCTCCGGTTCGAAGACGTGACCGCGAAGTCCGGCCTGACTCACACCGGATGGGGGCAGGGGGTCTGCGCAGGCGATTACGATAACGATGGCTATGACGACCTTTTCGTCACCTATTGGGGCCGGAATGTGCTTTATCACAACCAGGGCGACGGGTCCTTTCGTGACGTCACCGAAGAGGCCGGCCTGCTCGACAACACGAATCGCTGGGGCAGCGGCTGCGCTTTTGTGGACTATGACCGCGACGGACTCCTCGACCTCGCCGTAGCCAACTATGTCCAGTTCAATCCCAGCGAGACTCCGAAGCCAGGAGCAAATCCGTTATGCATGCACAAGGGCCTCCCGGTCATGTGCGGCCCGCGCGGTCTGATGGGCGGCACGAATTTGCTTTATCGCAACCTTGGAGGCGGCAAATTCAAGGATGTCTCCCAGGGCAGTGGATTCTCCAAACCGTCGGGATATTTTGGACTATCCGTGTTGACAGGCGATTTCAATAACGACGGCTGGCCCGATGTGTACATCGCCTGCGATTCTACGCCGAGCATTCTGTTCAGCAACAATCACGACGGCACATTCACCGACATTGGAGTGTCGTCAGGCACAGCGTTCAATCAGGATGGGCAGGAGCAGGCCGGCATGGGCGCCGCCGCAGCGGACTTCAACCATGACGGCCTCCTCGATATCGCGAAAACCAACTTCGCGGACGACGTGCCTACCCTTTACCAGAACAAAGGCAATGGTTTTTTCACGGATGTGACGCAGCGCGCGGGCCTCGCCGTGCACAATCGATTCCTTGGCTGGGGATTGGGTTTCATCGACGTGGACAACGATGGTTGGAAAGACATTTTGATGGTGAATGGACACATCTACCCATCCATCGACAAGCTCAAGTTGAGCAGCCCTTACCGCCAGGAAAAGAACCTGTATTGGAATCTGAAGAATGGCGCATTCGCAGACATTTCCACCACATCCGGTCCTGCCATCCTGGCCAGGCACTCTGCGCGCGGCGCAGCGTTCGGCGATCTGAATAACGATGGGTCGATGGAAGTGGTCGTCAACAATATGGACGACGCGCCCAGCCTGCTGGTGGACCGCGCCAGGAAAGGCAACTGGCTCTTGGTCGGCCTGCGGGCTGCCAAAGGCAATCCCTCAGCCATTGGCGCCCGTGTCACCGTCAAGGCCGGCGGGTTCGAACAGATGGACGAAGTCCGCAGCGGCGGAAGCTACCTCTCGAACAACGATAAGCGCTTGCACTTCGGTTTGGGCGCCGCCGCGGGCGCAGACTGGATCGAAGTCCGCTGGCCCTCCGGAGCTACGGAGCGTTTCGCAGGTACCCCAGGGAACCGGGTTATTCTCCTCAAGGAAGGGCAGCGATAAAGGCCCGCTGCCGGTCATAGTTTTTTCTTCGCTAATTTTCGCCAGGAATCTCGCTTATTACGATGAAGGGCTCTTGCCCGCAATCTGGACGAGACATAGCCCACAGCATCGTGTTCCAGGAAAGGAAAGCCTGCTGAATTGAGGAGATGAGCCATGCGAAGACCCAATTTCTACAGAGCAATGAATCTGCGCGAAGAGCAATATGCATACGGCGTGTTCTGGGGCACCTTGCCGCGCGCTAACCAGATCGGACTCGGCGATGGCCTCGGGCTCGGCGACCGGCCCTGGACCGACACGGGGTCCGATAAGAATTCCCAAATGCCATTCATGAAGTATCAGATCAATCTCGGTGACATGGCCAGTATGGACCTGACGTCCACAAGCTACTACGGAGGCTTCGGGCGAGTCTGCGACACGTTTATTCACGAATTAACACATGTGTGGCAGTATCTCCACGGGGACTGGGTCAAAGCCAGCTCTGTGGGCGCCCAGGTGTGGGAGTATCTGACGAGCGATATTGAGGTTTCCCGGCGCGGAACCCGCGTGATCGTCAATCACGACGCCTATGAATATGCGCCACTCGACAAA
>JBDUEM010000353.1:0-6493 GCA_040002435.1 Bryobacteraceae bacterium | reverse complement strand
GGCTTCGTTAGATCGTCTACGGTCTGTGTCGTCCCATCCGAGCGCGTCAATGTCATAGGCAGGAATTCGCCATTGATGTTCAGCTTTGTGGATGACGCCCCCGTTTGACCGTTGCAATCCCAATCGATGCCGCTGACACCGGCGGCGCTGAGGAATACGTAGCCGTCTCCGATATCGTCCACCTGCCAGGAACCGGACGGGCAATAGTGCGAGGCCCGGTAGGTGGTCCGGATCGCTTTCTCACCATCTACTTCTGTGTACCGGGGATAGTTCTGGTAGGCCCCTCGCCGCCGGTCTTGCCAACCGCTGGAGTTGTCGTTATCGGTGAACAACAAGCCGACATTCTCATCCAAATTGTTTTCATCCAGCTCGGCCGGATCCTGTTTTTCATTGCGCCATTTCAACGGCAAGGCCCATCGCGAATAGTCCAGTACCGAGCTAAAGGCCGTCGAGTCGGGAGGTGCGTTTTCCGCGCGAATCCCGTTAAACGTGTCCACTCGAATCGGCAGGTGATCGAACTGATACGCATAAGACATCACACTCAAATAGTTCGGCTTGTTATTGACGCCATCCCCACCGCCGTGGCCCAGGCCGAGCGTATGGCCAAACTCGTGCATCAAGGTGCCGGCCTGCTCTTTGCGGGTTCCGAAATCCGTCCAGAGCCCAAGCGAAACAATCAAGTCATTTCCGAAAATCTCGGCAACGCCGGAGCTGGAGTTACTCCGCCCGTGTGCCCAGATGCCATAGCGATAGGCAAAGCGGCGTTGGTTGTCAAAGTATTTAGTTTTGATTCGATCTAAGCCATCCAATTCGATCGCGTCTTCATGCGGCACCTCTGTGCGAACGTCGATGGTCAGATCGATCCCGGTGGAACCGTCGGGGTTGGATACGGGCGAGTTCTTGAAAGCAGCAATGACGTCGGCGATGGCGTTCGGGTCCGGCTTATGCCTGTGTCCGGTACTGCAATTTGGGCTGGCGTCGCTGCAACCCATATAGTCAATCTGGAGATATAGATTCTTGCGTAGGGGGTTGGCGCCCGGAAGCTTTAGGTCGGGGATACCGTCGCCATCGGTGTCGATGCCGTCTGTTTCCCAGTCGTCCCAAAGTCCGTCGCCATCACTATCCAGCTCGACGCGAACCACGACAATGAGATCGTTGAAATCGAGGTCGCCGCCGTTGTCGGAATCCTCCCATCCAAGCTCATAGATGCGGCCGGGGTACGCCGTGGAACTCAGCTGCTTGGTCATCACGTGATCAAAGCCGTCGCGATTGAGCTTAGGATCACTGGACCAAAGGGCTTCACATTGAGGGGTGGCGTTAGTTTGGGCACACATCTTGAACTCCAGGGTGTCACCGGCGTTAAAACCGTCGATCAGGCTGGTGGAACCGTCTTTGTCTAACGTGACCCGGCAGCCGCGTTGAGCTACCTTTTCGCTCAAGATAGGCAGCAACTCGGGATTTGGTCTCGTCTGGTCATTGTCAAAAGGGGGCTCCAGCTTGCAGCCTGTAGGCTTCACGATCGCGGGTTTCGCTGTAGATCCCACAGTCCGCACCAGCAAAAGAGTATTGCTGAAAGAAGCCGATGCGCTCACCAGCTCGATGGAGACGCGGCCGGTGGCGCCCAGCGTGAGGTTTTCCGCGCGCAAGGGGAGAGCTGAGATTGCGAACGCGAATAGAATGGCGATCGTGGTGCGTTCGAAGCGGCTTTTTCTAATAGGGTAGATCCCACGCAGTGGCTGCGAGGGGAAACCGCTGGGTGTTATTGGCAATAGCTTCAAAGTCTGAGCGAACAAAGATGTGCGCATTTCAATCCTCCAGTGTGAGTTGCTCTTTCTGACCCGCTTGGACTGGGTACGCTTATATAAGCTCTGTTCCGGCCCTAAGTCCGCCAAAATCGTTTGGGATTCAATTGGTTTCGACTTGAGCCAAGGGAGTTGGCCGGTCAGCCGGCCTATAAACCTCCGGGCGTGCAATTTTCGGAATGGATTTCCGCGCCCCTGCCGGTGGGAACGCCAAATAGAAATCTCCTGTTGGTAGCGTCGGATTGAGGAGGCCGTGTCAGGGTGACGATTGACCGTGCCGCGGTCGCACCGGGAATCGGTTTCGTGACCATCGTAGGAGGTTGCGGCGATGGAACCGGACACAATCTGGCTCGTCGGCGATTCGAGTGTGCCATTCTCCGCACGGCTTTCCCAGGATCCCGCGAGTCCCCCAATAACCTATAGGAGACCTGGTTTGCAGTTTTTCGAAAAGGCGCGCGCGGCGCAAGCGGCGGCGGCCAGGGGAGAGCGGCTCACCCAGGAACAGCAGAGGCAAAAAGACGAATATGGGCGTGACGAAAAGCGCCGGCTCCCGGACGCCGCCGAACTCGCCAAAGGCGCGGCGAAGTGGCGTGGGAGGCCGATCGAAGCGATCCTGGTTCAGGCCCGCTGGGTCGCAGAATTTCATTCCTGCATTTACCGTTATCCCCTTCGATCATGCACGCGCTGCGGCCGTTTGGCACATTTCCCCTCTGCTATCCTGGAGGCACAACCATGCGGCGCACCCGCCGGCTCATCCTGCTTCTTATCCTCGCGATAGCGGCGGCGGTCGGCTTCATCTACGTTAAACAGAAGACTTACCAGGCGAAGGCGGCCCCTCCCATTCCGGACTCGCTGCCGACTGGCACCAGCGCCAGGCTGAATGGCTGGAGCTACACCAAGGATGATGGTGACCGCAGTGCCTTCCGCATCCACGCCAGGGATATGCGTGAGATTTCCGAGGGGACGCGCTACGAACTGCAAGGCGTGGACCTGCGCGTCTTTCATAAGCATAACGATGCCTTCGACAAGGTAACCAGCGAAAAGGCGCTCTTCGACAAAACCGATGGAGTGCTGTATTCCGAAGGAGCCGTCGAGATTACGTTGGGAGTGCCCACGGCTGAAGAGAACAAACCCACTGGCAAACTTCTGCTGATTAAGTCTTCCGGTGTGCGTTACGACAGCAAAACCGGCAAAGCCTATACCGACCGCCCCGCGGCTTTCACCTTCGATCGTGGCGAGGGCAGCGCCACCGGCGCCGAGTACGATCCGGTCACCGGCGAATTGCACATGTTCAAGGACGTGTCGCTTCTAATGCATCCACGGACGCCAAAGGGCAAGGCGATGCAGGTGGAAGCCGGAAACCTGGTTTACAAAGAGAAGGAGCAAAAGGTTCTGCTCTCTCCATGGTCGCGCTTAAAACGCGATTCCCTGACGCTGGATGCCGCCAATTCCACTGTCTTTCTGGACGAAGGAGTCATCCAGTTAGTGGATGCCCAGAATGCCCACGGCGTCGACCTGGATCCTAAGCGCAGACTGGATTATGCAGCCGATCAATTGCGCATGAGCTTTGATGAAGACGGCATCGTGAAGACCATAACGGGCGAAAACAATGCCAGGCTTTTGTCAACGTCCCCCACCGCAACTACGACCATTACCGCCACACGCGTCGATATGGAATTCGACACCTCCGCGGACTCCAGCACTCTGCAAAAGGCGACCTCCAGGGGAAAGAGCGTCATCGAATCGAAGCCCGTTCCCCGGCCGAACAGGCCGCCCCAGGAGACCAAGATCATGCGCAGTGAAGTGATCGAGGTCAAGATGCGCCCTGGCGGCCAGGAAATTCAAACGGTGGAAACACACTCTCCGGGTTCGCTCGAATTTGTCCCCAATGCGCCGGGGCAGAAGCATCGCTTCCTGAACGGCGAGCGCTTCTGGATTGCATACGGCCCACAAAATCAGATCGAATCTTTCCGGGCGGTGACGGCCACCACTCGTACGGAATCGGAACAGGTGAAGGGCAAGCCTCCCATCCCGCCCGCCATTACCTCCAGTAAGGATCTGCTGGCCGAATTCGAGCCCAAAGGTGGAACGCTTACCAAGCTGGAACAATGGAACGATTTTCGCTACGAAGCGGGAGATCGCAAGGCGCGCACGGACCGGGCCGTGCTGGACAATGCCGCCAACACAATTGTGCTCACTGGGCCCGGTTCGCGCATCTGGGATCCCACCGGTTCCACTTCGGCGGACAAAATTCTGCTGAACCAGAAATCGGGTGATTTCGAGGCTGCCGGAAATGTCACTTCCACGCGGGTACCGGAGAAGAAAAAGGACGATTCGGGGCTGCTGTCCGGGGACGAGCCCATTCAGGCGAAGGCCGCCCGCATGACTTCCTCGGACGATAATCTGCAGATCCGCTACGAAGGAAATGCCATCCTCTGGCAGGGTCCGAACCGCCTTCAGGCCAATCGCATTCTCATTGACCGCGACGATGAGAAACTGGAGGCGCACGGCAATGTTGTCAGCCAGTTTCTTGACAAGTCGAAAGATGCGAAATCGCCCACCGCTAAAACGCCACCCAAGGCCGCAGTGTTTACAACTATCAAGGCTTCTGACATGACCTATGTAGATGCTGAGCGCCTCGCTCACTACACGAATGGAGTGCAGCTGAACCGGCCGGGACTGGATGTGCAATCGAGCGAACTGCGCGCCTACTTAAAGGGCGCGGAGGCCAACTCCGGCTCCAGTCTGGATAAGGCCATCGCGGACGGCAATGTGAAAATTCTCCAGACCGCGCCCGGAAGAAAGCGCACCGGAACGTCCGAACATGCCGAATATTATGTTGACGATGCGAAAGTTATCATGCTGGGGGGCCAGCCACAACTTGTAGACAGCCTTCGGGGAACCACAAAAGGCAAACAATTGACCTGGTTTTCCAACAATGATAGGCTTCTGGTAGACGGGGCCGCCAGTCTTCCCACAGAGAGTAACATCCGCCGCAAGTAAACGGACTTGAGCTCATCACAACGATGCAAATCCTTCAGACCAGCGAGCTCTCCAAGACTTATCGCGGCCGTAAAGTAGTTGACGACGTTTCCATTTCCGTCTCCCAGGGTCAGGTTGTGGGACTTCTGGGGCCGAACGGCGCGGGCAAGACGACTTCGTTTTACATGATCGTAGGTCTCATCAGTCCGGACTCCGGCAGCGTGCTGCTGGACGATGTGGACATTACTGAATTACCCATGTATCAGCGGGCGCGGCGCGGCATCAGTTATCTGCCTCAGGAGCCGTCTGTGTTCCGAAAGCTATCAGTGGAAGAGAATCTGCTGGCCATCCTCGAAACCCTTTCCCTCAACTCCCACGTGCGGCGGGACCGGATGAACCAGTTGATCGAGCAACTGGGTCTCGACAAGGTTCGTCACAACAAGGGCTACGCCCTATCGGGCGGCGAGCGGCGGCGCGTGGAGATCGCCCGATCTCTCGCCATCAATCCGCACTTCCTGCTGCTCGATGAGCCTTTTTCGGGCATCGATCCGATTCAGGTGCTGGAGATCCAAAAAATCATTTTTGAGTTAAAGCGTTCCGGTATCGGCATTCTGGTTACCGATCATAATGTCCGCGAAACGCTGGCTGTCACGGACCGCGCCTACATTATCAATAACGGGAAAATCTTCCGCTCGGGTACCCCGGAGGCGCTGGGCCGGGATCCGGAAGTGAAGCGCGTTTACCTGGGCGAATCGTTCCAGTGGGATCAGATGGGCGGCTACACCAACTAGGGCGCAGCTATACCGCTACGCTTACTAAGCCAAGCAGGTTTGCCGAAACCTCTGGCCGTATTTTGCCTCTGATATCATGACGACAGATGAGCTTGCTATCTCCCAGACTGCAACTACGAGTAGCGCAAAAGCAGATCCTGACACCTGGCCTTGTGCAAATGGTCACGGTTCTTCAACTGAACCGTCTTGAGCTGAAAGAGATGATTTCGCAGGAAATCGCTCTCAACCCCGTTCTGGAAGAATCGATCGACGGAATTGAGGAAGTCAGCCAGGAAGAAGTGCAGGCGATGCTGGAGCGTGAGCGCTCGGCCGAACCGGCCGATCAATCAATTCTGCAGCAGTTGAGCCAGACGGATGCAGCGGGCGAATCCGAGCCGGTGGAATCATTCGCCGATGCGGGCTCTTCTCCAGCGGCTTCTGATTTCACGTCTGAATTTACATCGGATTTCGCTTCGGACTCGACTCCGGCAGCCGCTCCAGTAGAGGCCGAACAGATCGAGCCGAAGAAAGATTCTGACCCGTTCGACGAGATCGATTTCGGGTCTTTTTTCGACGAGTACCTCGATCCGGGTTACAAGACACCTTCGGCCGAAGCCGTCGAGAAGCCGTCTTTTGAAACCTTTTTGTCGGCGCCCGTGACGCTGGCGGATCACCTGCAGTCGCAACTCAGCATCGAGATTTTGTCCGAACAGATTCGCGAGGCGGCGGACTCCATCATCGGCAACCTGGATGACGATGGCTACCTGATGATGTCTGTGGAGGAGCTTGCCGAATCCGGGCAGCACACCATCGAAGATGTAACCGCAGCTCTGAAGGCCGTCCAGTCGCTGGATCCTTCCGGGGTAGCGGCTCGTGATATGCGCGAGTGCCTGCTCATCCAGTTGGAGAATCACAATGGCCGCGGCGGCGTCGCCTGGC
>JBDUEM010000352.1:0-6517 GCA_040002435.1 Bryobacteraceae bacterium | reverse complement strand
TGGTGCACTTCAACCGGCTGATGCGGTGCCTCACGCCATCGTCCAGAATCTCCGCGCCGCCGCCGGGAATGGAATCGAGACCCGCGGCCTGCAGCCGCGCAATGGTGTCGTGTAACGAAAGGCTGCTCACTTCGGCGATGTTGACGATCTCCGGGGCCGAAAAGCAATGGGTGTGGATCTGGAAGCGCTTCTTGATGTCGCGCAGCATGTCTTCGTACCATTCGATTTTCAGGTCCGGGTGCAAGCCTCCCTGCATCAGAATGCCGGTGCCCCCAAGGTCGATGGTTTCTTGAATCTTCTGCGCAATTTCGTCGTGCGACAGGATGTAGCCTTCCTTGTGACCCATGGGCCGGTAGAAGGCGCAGAAACTGCAGAACTCGGTGCAGAAATTCGTATAGTTGATGTTGCGGTCAATGATGTAGCTGACCACATTTTCGGGATGCAGCTTCCGCCGCACCGAGTCGGCCGCCATGCCGATGCCGATCAAATCGTCACTGGCAAAAAGATCTGTAGCTTCCCGGCGTGAAATCATGCTTCTACCTTCCTCAAAACCGCTTGACTATCCAGTTCGGCGGCATACTGCAAAAACAGATCCAGTCCCTGGTATTCCGCCTCGCCCAATTCGAAAACGATATTCTTCTCAAAATACTCCAGCGCCAGCGCTTCGGGAATGCCGCGGGGAGGACCTTCGCGCCTCGCAATCTCCGCCAGGTTCTGCAGGCCGAAGCGGCAGGACTCCTGAAATATTGCCGCCATCTCCGGCCGCACCACCGGCTGCCTCCCGGCCCACACGGCGAACACCATCGGCAGCCCGGTCAGTCCCATCCATTCGGTTCCCAGGTCCAGAACATGGAATGGGATGGTGGCGGGGTCGAGGTGAAGAGCCGGGTCTCCGATAATCAACGCCGCATCCGCCGCTTCGAGCATGGAAGGAAGGTCGGGCGGCATCGAGAGCAAAGCAGGTTCGACGCCGAACCGTTTTGCCAGCAAAATGCGCGCCAGCATCACGGAAGTGCGCGAACTGGAATCGGTTGCCAGGGTCCGGATGCGGTCCGGCGCAACGCGCGAAATTAACAGAATACTCCGCACTGGGCCGCGGCAGGCGATGCCGGTTCCCCGGATGATTTCCAACCCCAGCTTCGGCAGCTCGGCGCACGGCACAATTCCGATATCCGCCGTCCCGTTCCCAAGCCGGTCGGCGCACTCGGACGGCAAACCGAAGCTCAAATCGAAGACATTCCGCTGCTCGCCATGTTGCATTCCCCATACCAACGGCTGCGTATTCAGATAACTCACAGCGCATACGCGGGGTTTCGTAAAGATGAGAGGAGTCAAATAATACTCTAACATCCTCGCCCTGCTTAATTTGCACCGGACCTCCGGGCGTGCTATTTTCCAGATAGGACGCTTTCCCGCTGGCGTTTTGTGTTTTCAATCCTATGAAAAAATCTTACTTACTATTTCTCTGCGCCGTTGGCGCGGCAGTGGTACCCCACGTAGCTGCACAATCTCCGCTGAACATGAACGCCAGCCGGTCCGTTGGTACGCCTTTTCTCGCTCCCAAAAGCACGAATCCAAACGTAGCCGAAGGCCGTGAGTTCCTCAGTCCTTCTTCTGTCGCCATCGATTCCAGTTCGACTCCGGCAGCGGTCTATGTAGCCGACACCTCAAACAGCCGCGTCATGGGCTGGAAGAACGCATCCGTGTTCACCAACGGACAACCGGCAGACATTATTATCGGCCAACTCGACAAGTACTCCACCAGTGCACTCGGCCCCGGAACATCTCGCAGCACCGGCATGAACGCGCCGATTGCCGTGGCGGTGGATTCCAAGGGCAACCTCTATGTAGCGGACGCCGGCAACAATCGCATCCTGCGATATCCCAAGCCGACGGTCAGCACTGACGATCCGAAGAATCCGGATATGGTGATCGGCCAGACGTCGTTCGGCACGAACACGGCGAACGCAGGGGGAATATCCGAAAAAACCATTGCCTTGTCTGCTCCGGGAGTTTTATCCCGCAGCTCCATGATTTTTGATAAGGATGGGAACCTCTGGTTTTCAGACACGCTGAACAACCGCGTGCTGCGCTATCCGGTAGCGGCGCTGAATTCGGGCGCGAATGCGCCGGCAGCCGACGTGGTCATCGGCCAGTTCAGTTTTAACGTCTCCACGCCACCGGCTTTGGGTAACGATACCCTCAACAATGCCGCCCGCCTCAATAAGGCAGTGGTCTACCAACCTTCTGGCCTCGCATTTGACCCCACCGGGCGCCTTTACGTTTGCGATAGCTTGGCGCGTTGCCTGGTCTTCGCGGGCCCGCTGGTGACGGGATCCTCCGCGGTTCGCATTCTTGGCATTAACGTAATCACCGCCGGACAGACCAACGCGCCGCCCATTACGGAATACACCCTGGTCGGTCCCGAAGGAATTGTCTTGATCGGCAACAACCCTGCCGTGTTTGACGCGGTGTTAAACCGTATCGTCCGCTACGATGCCTTTGAAACATGGCCCGCCGAAACTCCTCTTCCCGCCTCGACCGACACCGTGCCCCGAGGCACGCAATTCTTCATCTCGCCGGCCGCGAAAAGCGTCATCGGCCAGGCGGATTTCGTAACCGTCTCGGCAAACCGCGGACTTGGCGATGCCAGCGAGTTCACCCTTGCCGGTCCAGTCGCGGGCGCCATGCTCGGTACCGAAATGTTCGTCGTTGATAGCGCGAATCACCGCGTTCTCGTCTTCCCCACCCAGGCTCTGGGCTCGGGGGCAACCAGGGTTCTGGGTCAGGACAATTTCGCCGCGTTCGCTCCCAACCTCATTGAAGGGAAGGAATTTTTCCTCTACAACAGCCTGTCCAGTTCGCAGAATGCAACCGGCGACTTCAGCGATGGTGGCGGTGTGGCGGTCGACTCTAAGTCAGCCACTCCGCGGCTTTATGTCGCCGACACGTTCAACAATCGCGTCCTCGGATTCAAGGACGCCCGGCGGGTCCGGCCCGGCGACAAGGCCGACATTGTTTTGGGCCAGGCCGACTTCAGCCGCAGCGTAATCAATTCGCCGCAAGGTCAAGCGAACCTCCCCATGGACGTCGGTATGTATCGCCCGTCCGGTATCGCCGTCGATTCCAATGGCGCCCTCTGGGTCTGCGATTCAGGCAACTCCCGCGTCCTGCGCTTCCCTCATCCCTTTGATGTCCAGGGCCGCCAGCGCCCTGATCTGGTGATCGGCCAGAGTGGATTGTTTAGCAAGATCACCGATCCTTCGCGAACCACTATGTCGTATCCCACCAGCGTCGCCTTCACTGTCGACGGCCATCTGCTGGTTTCCGACGCTCTTCATAATCGCGTCCTGTTCTTCCGCAAACCGACTGGAGGCGACTTCACCAACGGTCAAAGCGCGGAAAAGGTCATCGGCCAATCCGACTTTAATACGGGCACCCGCGGTACCGGACCCAATCGCTTCTCCGCTCCCCGTGGGATCTCCACCGACACTGATGACCGCCTCTACGTAGCGGACGCCGGCAACAGCCGCATCGTCATCTACGACCGCATCCCGAACGCTGCCAACGATCCTACGCCCGCGACGGTGATACCGGGACTCAACAATGCCCAGGGCGTCTTCGTGAGCGCGCTCACCGGCGAGATTTGGGCGGCGGACACCCGTGGCGGCCGCGCGGTGCGTTTTCCCCGCTTCGACAGATTGGTCTTGAGTACAGCGGCTGATTATGCCATTCCGGCACAAATACCGCTCGCCGTCACTCAGGATAACTTCGGCAATCTCTACGTTGCCGAGGGCGGCTACAATCGCGTTTCCATCTTCTATAACGGATTGGCCACTATCAACGCCGCCAACGGAAACGACATCCGGCTCGCACCCGGTATGATTGCGTCTATCTTCCCGCAGGCGCCCACTGTTCTGTTCGGCGACCAAACCGCCGCAGCCTCGGCCGTTCCATTGTCGACTACACTCGCCGATATTCAGGTGCTGGTGAACGATGTGCCCGCGCCGCTATTCTATGTTTCACCGGGGCAGATCAACTTCCTGGTCCCGATGAACATCCCAACCTCCGGCACGGCGGAGTTTCAAGTTGTGAAGGCGTCGCTCGGGCAGGTGCTCGCAAGCGGCAGCGCAACTCTGGACCGCGTGGCGCCGGCGCTGTTTGCCGCCAACGGCTCAGGAACCGGCCAGCTGGCAGCCATCAATGAAGATGGCACTGTCAACAGTCCGACCAACATGATCGCCCGGGGTAAAGTGATCACACTTTACGGTACTGGCGCCGGATTCGTAACCGGAGCGCCCCCGGATGGAACACCTGCCTCAGGCGCCCTGAACACAGATGCGCAGCCGCCTGCGGTGCGTGTCCTCATCGGCACAGACTTCGTGCCCGACGCCAATATTCAATACTCGGGACTCGCGCCTGGATTCCCGGGTCTGTGGCAAATCAACGTGAAGATTCCGGATACGGTTCTGCCAAGTCCGTCAACGGTGACGTTGGTTCAGATCTACAGTATCAACAGCAATTTCGGCAAGGCGAACCAGCGGCTGGTAACGACAATCGCCGTCAAGCAATAAGGCTTGAGAGACTCGTGGATACGGCTTGAATTGAAAGCAAGCCGTATCCGCGATGTACGCAGCGTAAGATCGGTATCTTGAAGATCGTAACTTTCAATATCAACAACATCAATAAGCGGCTCGACAACCTGCTGTCCTGGCTTGCCGAAACAAAGGCCGATGTTGTTTGCCTCCAGGAACTGAAGGCCGAGCAACGCGCATTCCCGGAGCGAGCCCTGCGAGACGCGGGTTACCACTCTGTGTGGCAGGGCGAACGTTCGTGGAACGGCGTGGCAATCCTTGTCCGGGACCACGAACCGGTACTGACCAGAACCAGCCTGCCCGGCAATCCTGACGATAGTCAGGCTCGCTACATTGAGGCAGCGGTAAAGGGCGTCTTGATCGCCTCCATCTACCTGCCGAACGGCAATCCACAGCCCGGACCCAAGTTCAAATACAAGCTGGCCTGGTTCGAACGGCTTAGCACACACGCCGCCGGGCTCATCGCCGCCGGTGTTCCCGTGGTGCTGGCCGGCGATTACAATGTAGTCCCGGCTGCGCAGGACATCTACCCCACGCGATCCTTGGATAACAACGCGTTGATCCAGCCGGAGAGCCGGCAGGCCTTTGCCAGGCTGCTGGAGCAAGGCTGGACGGATGCGCTGCGCAAGCTGCATCCCGAAGGCCCGCTCTGGACTTTTTGGGATTACGAGCGGGACCGGTGGCGCGCCGACAAGGGCATGCGGCTCGATCACCTCCTGCTCTCGCCGGTATTACGGGAGCGCCTTTTGGACGGCGGCGTGGACCGCTGGGTCCGCGGCGAAGAAAACGCCAGTGACCACGCGCCGGCATGGATCACGCTGGACCTCTGAGCCTGTACTCACTCGCCATAAAATGGAGTGCCGCGTCCGGCAGGTCTGCCTCGCGCGTGATGGCAACCGCCAACGGGTCCGTCAGGGAGCCGGGAGCTAAAGTGCAGACTACACCTGAAAATACACCGGACCGTAACTCTTGACAGCGGAGAATGATTCCTGTCTAATAATAAGTGTCTATGTCAGGCCTGCGTGCGCAAGCCCTCGACGACTTCCGCCGCCGCTGTAAGGAACGGGGACTCGCCTTTACCTTCCAGCGTCAGGTTATCTACGAAGCCGTTGTCGATTCGCGTGAACATCCCACCCCCGAGTTAATTTACGAGCAGGTCAAGCAGAGAATTCCCTGCATCTCCCTGGGCACGGTCTACAAGAACGTGAAGACGTTTCTCGATTTTGGAGTGCTCAAGGAAGTCACGCTCCATCACGGTTCGCTGCGTCTTGAATCGAACATGTCCCCGCATCATCACCTGGTCTGTTCCTCATGCAAAGCTATCTTCGATATTGAACAAGCAGCCGTAGATCCCGTTCAGCTACCAACGAGAGACTTACCCCCGGGTTTCTCCATCAGGCAATGCCGGGTAGAGTTTGTCGGCGAGTGTAAGACCTGCCAGGCTGCACGCCGGAAGAAGTCGAAAGCAGTAGTAAAGTTGAGTGGTTCGTAGGCGGAAATGATTTGTAAACGGAGAAACCAATCAGGTCAGTTCAAACGATTCTCACCACCAGTGCAGGCGTGTCAATCGCCGGCAATTGGAGTTGGATTACAGCCGGGCCGTGCGGTCCGCTGTACATGCACGAAAGCCGGCTTCTCTGAACCTGGCCGGCTCGCCCACTAGATTCGAGAGCGCATCCCGGTGCGCCCCAAGGGCTGTCGTGTGGTTGGAATGCCCACGTCATGCCCAAATGTCAGCAGTTCGTCAAAGATACCACTAATGGAAAGGAAGAAGAATATGAAGCAAGAAGAAGAAACGGAGAAACAGTTTGTCACCGCAGTGGGAGAACCTGTCCCTGACAGTCAGCTAGGCGCGGAAGCCAAGTGCCCCTTCGCGGCCGGCGCCCGCAAGAACGCGGTCACCGGAGTCCATTCCAATGCAG
>JBDUEM010000351.1:0-6565 GCA_040002435.1 Bryobacteraceae bacterium | reverse complement strand
ATGATGTTGACCTACCAGTTTATCGGAATTGCGGCGATGGCGATACTGAATACTAAACACTCTGAAGATGAAACATAACACTTCCACTGGTGTGCGCCGCCATGACACACAGACCACTACCCAGTCGATTTCCACGCGGCCAGCGGGAATCCCCGCTCACCATCGAGCACAAGTCCGTCTCGGATCGCCCACCGAAGACAAGTCGCCCTGTGCCGCCGTGCCAGGTTGCGGGTGACCTCATAAAATTGCGGAGCGCTATCCTCTGCTTCCGTTCTACTGAACTGGAATATCCGCGATTCCAGTGCCAACGCAATGAAGCTGGAGCACCTTCTTATTGAAGCCTTGCGGAATGGTGATATCGACCTGATACACGCCAACTTGTCCAGGTGCTAACCCTGCAAAGTTCACAACCAAACTCGGCGCGAGAGGATCGTCGGCTAGACCACATTCTAAGGGTCGCTCTGTATTAGACAGAGGAGCCGCAGCCGCAGCTTGCCCATCCGAAACTGACGGCTGGACTGGTCCGAGACCGCTGAAGTAAAGATGGATTATTTCACCCAACCTTGCTGGTGCGTCCGAGTTCACAAGACTATTGAAATCCTGGTGAACCGCCAGCGGAAGGCAGTGTCGGCAGGGATCTCGTGGGTATTTCATATCAGGGATGGGGGCTGAGGCATCGTAGAAACGCGGACTGGTAGAAATCGTGGAGAGTATGGACGTGAGTCCTTCCAGAGTTGAATCCGTCGTTCGCTCAACCTTGAGCGAGAGCGTTCCAAAGGGCGGCGCGAAATTGTACTGTTCACCGTTCGCCGGGATCCCAGTGATTTTCGTTTGTGAAGGAATTTGAAGAAGGATTTCGCTCGGTTTAACCGAAATCAATGGAGCAGCTACGCCATCCACCAGTACCCGAATGCCGCCAAGGTCAGTGGGCAACGGAAACGATTTCGCCGAAGCTTCCGCCGTGCTCATGCTATCGCCAGTCACTCGCATCAGCGACCCGGGAACGGCAGCAAGACTTCGCTCATCGAACGAGGGTGTTGGCGGGATAAGTTCGGTGACGGCTCCGGTATTGACGTCAATCCGCAGTACCGCATTTGACTCTGTGGAGGCGAATGCAACGGCACCATTCCCAGAGAGTATGGCGGAAGCGACATCGTCGCCAGGGCGGGTGAGTTGACGAAGTCCCGATCCAGCGGGCCTAACAAGAAATGCCTGCACATGCTTTGCGTTGTTCCGTCCCGAAAAATTCGCAGGAGAAAGAAACAAGAGTGCCCTTCCGTCGCGGCTGACAGACGGCGACCAAGCGCCTTCCGCCGCTGACACCAATTCAGAGGCGGTTCCTCTTGCCAAGTCAAAGAGGAATATCTTCGACATCCCGGTGCCTGCGCCTGCCGTATCAAACGCAATAGTTCGACCCAAGTCGTCCGACGCAATCCGATAACTGTCATCCTTGATGGTGTACTCCTTGACGGTTATCCCGTCGAAGGTCTTCAGAATCGTAGAGCGAGCGAAGATCACGAGTCCGTTCGACGTCACAATGGCTGTGCGGATTGAATCATAGTGTTCGAACGCAGGCGTGCTCGTCTCCTGTCCTGTCTGCGTGTCGATGCGGACCAATGGGTCAAGCACGGGTGCAAAGTCATGACCTGGATTGAACACTACATATCTTCCGTCCCGGCTTAGGCTTACTTTTCCTTCGCGCGAATAAAGCGTGACGCCAGATCGATCTACGACTGTTCCGTGAAAGCGTTCGCTATAGGAGAAGACACCGCAATTCTGGAGGTAACAATCAGACTGTGCATTGTATGCGATCTTTGCGCCATCGCCCGTGACGTCAGGCAGAATTGACTCTAGGAAGGGACTGGTTTGCGAAAAGTCGTGCTTAGCCACCGTGGTCAAAGAACCGGAGTCGAACAAAAGAACCTTATAGAGTGCCTCCAAAGGCGCACCCTTCTGTTGAAGAGTCGTCGAAAAGTAGACTACTGACCCGGCGTCGGTTGTTGCTAAATCTTTAATGTGGGACGCGGCGTGAATATTCGTGCCGAGACAGTACACCACAACGGCCAGACGAAATCGCATTGACATTATTCCTCCAATGGCCGCGTGTTTTCCAATATATCACTTACAACCAGCGCCACGAGTCGTTCGGTGAATGTCTGCGCTTGACTGCGGTTAGATTGCCCTACAAGGTTCCGGTCTGGCGCTGGTGTGGGAACATGCCTAAGACAAGAAGTTGGCGGAACCGACGCCTCAGTTCTTTGGAGGTTTCCAGTCCCAATCGCACGGACCATATTTCGGCTGTGAGTGACGCGCCCCGGTACTTAGATTTGCAAATTCCACTGCCTTACAGGAAGTGGAATTGTAATGGTCTCCGTCAAACTGGTATACCAAGCGAACGCTTTCGAATGCAGAATCATGCTTCCACATCGCGAGATCCCGCCAGCCGTGCGCGTTCGCTGATATGCGCTCCAATTTGGCACCTATGGTTTCGTTGCACTTCCATTCGATTCCAAACCCGCCTCGTCCGGCGTCGGCCTTGGTCAATTTCACCGCCGGAATTGGTAGAGTCCAACCAGTATCTGCGCATCGGCAGCAGAAAGGCAGCGGCCACTCTGGTCCTGCACGGCGGGCAGGAAGGCGCCATCTTTTGTATCCCACAATTGCGCCAGCCGCGTCTTGACGCTTCCATCGCAGGAACTGCTGGATATAACGGCTTTCACGCCGGCTTCGCCAAACATAATCGTGTTGCTTGTTCCGTCCATCACCGCGGCGGCTTGTACCGCAGGCAACAGCGCCCAGTTCTCACCATACGCCCCCAATTGCATATCCCGCTGCACCACATCCCAAAAGGCTTTCAGTACGCTGCCGTCTGGTTCGCGCTGGGATTGCGCCTGCAGCGACCGGAAACTGAAACCGTCGCGATCACTAAAGCGCTGAAACGTGTCCTGCACAGCGGCAGTCGATGGAGGCGCCGCCAACGACGGGTCTTGTTCCAGGTAAGGAAGGATGCCCGCGAGCAGCCGCAGAGAGTCAGCAGTCACGGAATCGAACATACGCTGGCGTGCCGCATCCGCCCCGGAGATGGGCTTAAACGTGATAAGTATCTGCGGGCCTTGCGGAGTCTGGCTGACGGTGAGCGCGCCGGAAACATTGCCTGTCACACCGGGGACGGGTTCGGCTACAACCTCCAGCGTGCCCGCGCTGGGCCGCCGCACAAAGTACTTCATCCCATCTTTCAAACCCGATTGCGGAATGCCAGCTGTCGCCAGGAATGCCAGGTCTTCCGATGCGGTCTTTCCGTTGTAACGTAGGGCCGCGGCGCTAAGCTGTTTCAATGTGTTGCCAGTGGCAGTGCGCGCCGCCGCTTCGCGAACCTTCTGAACCGCTGGCAGCAGCAAAGCGATGAGCACCGCGATAATGCCGGAAACGACGAGCAATTCAATGAGCGTAAATCCCGATTGATTGCGCCGCCGATTATGTCTGTAAACTAACATACTCTGTAATATCTCCTTGCAAGAAATTACGGAATTCGGCCACCACCGGATTAGCAGATATTAAGATTGGTGCTGTTGCAAGGCTCGCCGGCGTGCCGTGACTGTTGGCGGGCCTAGAATCTGACAGCGAAGATATATCACTGGTCCTCCGCTGTTAACGGTATGCGGCGGAGCAGTGTCCAACGGTTATTCTGCCAAAGAAAATAATACGTCCAAGATTTGGGCTGGTCCTTCGGTGTCGCTTTGATTACCATCAGGCGGCTATTCTCACGGAAATCGACATCCGCCACCTGTGGCATGGTATATCCAATATTGAGAAAAGGCCGGGTGAAATCCCGTCCACCAACGCCGTCATAAGAAATCGGCAAATTGTAAACGGTCCCGGATTCGGCGTCTACCACGGCTGTCATCAGACAGGGAACGCCGCAGCCCCAGTCGATCACAATCATTTTCCCCGCAAAATTGGGCCCCGGCCGATCTTGAGGCTTCCCATCTCTGAATACGCCCCAACCCTTCGCAACACCCTCGCGGATGCGTGTTCGATACATCCTCTGCTGGGCCGTTTCGATACGAGGGCCGGCCGGTGTGCCTGTGAAGCGCCGGGTCGCAGGTAGTCTTCAAAAGACGGCAGTTTGTCTTGAGCGCGCACCAAGCCGACGAGAATCAACACTAGGACAAGCTGATTCGCCCCCTGCCGCATGAGACCCTACTTCAGCGCGTTTGTGATCTCGGTCGCCTTTTCCAACATCATCCCGGTTTCACTGCTACAGCCCAGAAACCGCATGCCGCGCTCGCGCCAGAATTTCGCCAGCGCCAGATTTCTGGTCTGTGTGCCCGGCGCGATGCCTCGGCGGACGCAGGTATCGCGCACCGCTTCCATCGCCTCTACCATCTTGGGATTCTGGAAATCGCCAGGGCATCCTAGTGATATGGAGAGATCCACCGGTCCAATCAACACGGCATCGATTCCAGGAACCGCGAGCAGTTCCTCACGGATTTCTACGCCGAGCGCCGTCTCGATCTGCAGCACCACCAGCAGATTCTCGTTCATATGTTCGAGGATCTGTGGAATGGTGGCTTGTTCATAATCGATGTGCATCGTCTGCAGCCCGAAGCCGCGGACGCCTTCCGGCGGGAACTTCGTCCAGCTGATGGCCTTCTCTAAAAGCTCCGCCGATTCCACGCGCGGAAAGATAATGCCGGCGCTGCCGCAATCGAGTGCGCGCGCCACCAGCGGATACTGCATGTCCGGAACACGCACGATGGGAGAGAACCCAACGTACGATGAAATCCGGCAGATGTCCTGGATGGTTTCGTAATCGAACCCGCCGTGTTCCATGTCGACAAACGCCCAATGAAAGCCGGCGGCCGCCAGAATACGGGCCACTTCCTGGGAGCGGAGTTGTGCGAAGGCACATCCGAGTTGCACCTGGCCGTTGGCCAATGCGTGTTTTACGGGATTTTTGCGCATAAGAGGGTGAACCCTCTATATTACACGGTGAGCAGGATATGATCCGGGCAGTCGAGCTTCACGTGATCGTAGACGCGATCGATCAAGCCGGGACCAATCTGCGCAAGAAATGGCAGGAAGCTGTAGAAGCGTTCCTGTAAATGCTTGTGCGGCATGAGCGCGGAGTAGAGGTATTCGGCATCGGCGGCAGCCCGTGCGTTGCGGCGCAGGGTTTCGCGCGCCACTTTCGCTTCAGACTTTGAGAGCTGATACATCATTTTTGCCTGGCTTTTGGCCAACGCGTCGCCAAGCGTCGGATCGAAAGTCTTGACGCTCTGTTGCAGTTTTTGCAGCAGATCAGCGGTGTCCGATTGAGTCTGAGTGAATTGCTGCGCCAGTTCGGGCGGCACCAGACGAGCCGCCAGCCGCTCACGGAACTCAGCCTCACCATGGAAGAGGTCCTTCAGCTGAAGACTGTACCGGTCCATCAGTTTTGCCGTTCGCGCATCGAACAACGTGAAGCCGCTGCGCGATACCAGGCGCGGCATGTAGCCGAGCAGAGTTTTGTAGATCACTTGCGATTGCGCAAAATAGGCCAGTTCCGCAGGGCCGCCAATGTAGGCCGCGGTTGGGATCATGTAATCCTGCAGAACAGGGCGCAGCAGGGCGTTCGGAGAAATGTGATCGGCCAACGCCTTCAGGTCGTCCCGCGAATACTTGCGATCTTTG
Organism: Bryobacteraceae bacterium; assembly: GCA_040002435.1. Classification (GTDB taxonomy): domain Bacteria; phylum Acidobacteriota; class Terriglobia; order Bryobacterales; family Bryobacteraceae; genus JANXXV01. Next base: position 892 of record JBDUEM010000351.1, on the reverse strand, counting down.
GCCGTGTATTGCCCCTCGCCGCGGCGAAGTGCGACGCGGCGCCCCTTGTCCAACAGGAAGAAAAGCGAGGTCTTCGCCTCGATGTGAACCTGTGCATGGTAGCCGGCTTCTTCCAATTCCTTATTGCGCGCCAGCAACAGATTGGTGAGTTCCGGAGCCATCTCGATTGCATTTTGCAGAAAGGGCGCGGCCAGCTGCCGGATCGCCGGCTTTAGAGGATCAATAAAAAGCAGGCCGAAGCGGCCAAGAATCTTCTGGATGAGGCTGCGGAACGCTCCGCCCATAGTCTCGCCGGGAAGGTAGCTCTCTTCCACCAGTTTGATCACATCGTCCGCGAAGGGTAGCCCGGTCAATACCGCGCGCAGTTCCTTGACGGGCCAGGCGGGAATCGAAATATCGCCGACCGGCTGCTCGAGACCCATATGCCCATCCACTTGAAATTGAACCGGCTTCATCGCGGCATCAAAGGCCCAAGCGTGGTTCACTTCGGCGAAGTCGTGATCTTCGGTTGCCAGCCAGAAAATGGCGACCGCGGGCTTTCCTTCTTTGGTAGACTCCGCCGCCAGACGGATTGCGGTGAGTGCCTTGTAAATGGTGTAGGCTGGCCCGGAAAACAGTCCGACCTGCTGGCCCGTAACATAGGCCACGGTTCCGGGTTTGGCTAGAACTTCCAGCGCTGGATTGCCTGGATTTTGTTCCCGTAGTGCGGACACCAGGGCCTCACGGCGTTCCTGCGGATAGTCTCCCGCGGTACCCTGCAATTCATAGAACCGCTCTACGCGATCATAGTGATAGAGGAAATCGGTAAACAGCCTGGAGGCGTTCGGCAGTTCTGTATGTCGAAGACAGGCAGTTTCCATTCAATGGTCCAAGGTTAGCAGATGAAATAAGA
>JBDUEM010000350.1:0-6577 GCA_040002435.1 Bryobacteraceae bacterium | reverse complement strand
AAATGCAATTTGGCTGTACGACATATGGGATACTTGAGGTTCAGCCTCATCATACCGCATGGACCCCGCATTTATTAGGAATTTCTGTATTATCGCGCACATCGACCACGGCAAGTCGACGCTGGCCGACCGCCTTCTGGAGGTTACCGGCGCGTTGACGCAACGGGAGATGATGGCGCAGGTGCTGGACTCCATGGATCTGGAGCGAGAGCGCGGAATCACTATCAAAGCGCACGCCGTACGCTTGAACTACACGGCCAAGGATGGTATTGAGTACCAACTCAACCTCATCGACACGCCCGGTCACGTGGACTTTACCTACGAGGTCTCGCGCAGCCTCCAGGCATGCGAAGGCGCGCTGCTGGTCGTGGACGCCTCTCAAGGCGTGGAAGCACAGACCCTGGCGAATACGTATCTGGCGTTGAACCATAACCTGGAACTGATTCCGGTGATCAATAAGATCGATCTGCCATCCGCCGAACCTGAGCGGGTGCGCGAACAGATTGAACAATTGATCGGCCTCGATGCCAGCGACGCCATTCTCGTCAGTGCCAAGCAAGGCATCGGAATCTTGGAGACGCTGGAAGCCGTTGTGGCCCGCGTGCCCCGGCCCAAGGGCGATCCCGAAGCGCCCTTAAAAGCGCTGATCTTCGATTCCTGGTTCGATCCTTACCGCGGCGTCATCATTCTCCTGCGCATCATCGACGGGCGTATCAAGGTGGGCCAGAAGATCCGCCTTTGGTCCAACGGGGCGGCTTACGAGGTGGAAGGCCTCGGCTACCACACGCCGAAACCGGTGCCGTGTGACGAACTGTCCGCCGGAGAAGCCGGCTTCCTGCACGCCAACATCAAGACCGTTTCAGACGCCAAGATCGGCGACACTATCGTCGATCATGCGAACCCCGCCTCTGAACCGCTGCCGGGATTCCAGGAAATCAAACCAATGGTCTTCGCCGGGCTTTATCCGGTGGAGTCGCACGAGCATGGGCTGCTGCGTGATGCCCTCGAGAAACTGCGGCTGAACGATAGCGCATTTAACTTCGAGCCCGAGAATTCAGTCGCCCTCGGCTTTGGTTTCCGCTGCGGGTTTCTGGGACTGCTGCACCTGGAGATTGTGCAGGAGCGCCTGGAGCGTGAGTTCAAGATCGACCTGATCACCACGGCGCCGGGTGTGCGCTACCGCATCACCCTTACAGGCGGCGACGTGATTGAAGTGGAGAATCCCTCGAAGTTCCCGGACCCGTCGTCGATCGAGCAGATCGAAGAGCCGATTATCGATGCCTCTGTGATTACGCGTGAAGAATACATCGGCGAAATTCTGAAGCTGCTGGAAGAAAAGCGCGGCACACAGAAAAAGCTGGAATACCTGGGCGGCGGACGAATGCTGGTGCTGTATGAGCTGCCCCTCAATGAAATCGTGCTCGATTTCTACGACCGGCTGAAATCGGCCTCGCGGGGCTACGCATCCCTCGACTACCACTTGTCGGGTCACCGCATTTCGAAAATGGTGAAGCTCGACGTGCTGGTGGCGGGCGAGCCGGTGGACGCGCTGTCGATCATTGTCCACAAGGATGTAGCCTACGAGCGCGGCAAGATGCTTATCGAACGCCTCAGAAAATTGATCCCCCGGCAGATGTTCGAAGTAGCGCTGCAGGCAGCCATCGGATCGAAGGTCATCGCCCGCGAGACCATCTCCGGCATGAAGAAGAACGTGCTGGCCAAGTGCTACGGCGGCGACATTTCGCGCAAAAGGAAACTGCTGGAGAAGCAGAAGGAAGGCAAGCGCCGCATGAAGCGGGTGGGACGCGTGGAGATTCCGCAGGAGGCTTTCCTATCCGTGCTCAAGGTAAGTACGGACAACGATTAGCGCTACAGTAAGCAGATGTGGATTCGAGCCGCAACACTGTCAGTCTTGTGTATCACCCAGATTGCTTCCGCCCAAGTCTCAGCCAAAGCCAAGGCGATCCACGATTCGGCACTGGTGATCGATACCCACGCCGACACGCCGCAGCGATTTCTCGACGGCAACTTCGACATCGGCTCCACTGACCCTAAAGACATCGGCCACTTCAGCCTCGATAAGGCTCGCGCGGGCAATGTGACGGCCGAGTTCTTTTCCATCTGGGTGGATCCCAAATACAACGCCGGGCATTTCGCGCGCAACGCCCTCGATCTCATCGATTCCGTCTACGAACAGGCGGCTCGCCATCCAGACCGCATGATGATGGCCTTCAGCACTGCCGACATCGAGCGCGCACACAAGCAAAAGAAACTGGCGGCGCTGATGGGCCTGGAAGGCGGTCACGCTATAGAGAATGATATTCATCTGCTGCGCGACTTCTATCGGCTGGGCGTACGTTACATGACTCTCACCTGGTCGAACACGAATGAGTGGGCCGACTCCTCTGGAGACCAGAAAGATACGAAAATCCAGCATCACAACGGGCTTACCGAGTTCGGCAAGCAAGTGGTCCTCGAGATGAACCGCCTGGGCATGATGGTCGATATATCCCATGTCTCCGATAAAACGTTTTGGGACGCCATTGCCACCACGAAAGCCCCGCTGATCGCATCCCATTCGTCGGCGCGCGCTTTGACCAATCACCCTCGCAATATGACGGACGACATGCTACGGGCGGTGGGGAAGAACGGCGGCGTGGTCGAGGCCAACTTCTTTGACGGCTTCCTCGATGAAGCTTTCGCCAAGGGCATTGCCGGCCAGGCAAAGGAACTGGAGGCCGCCAATGCGCAGTTCAAAGCAAAGCTCCAAGCCGCTGGGAAGCCCGCAACGTACCTGGCCATGGAACCCGTCGAGCGTGGTCTACTGGCAAAACTGCCGCGCCCCCCGTTGAAGGTGCTGATCGATCATATCGATCACATCGCCAAAGTTGCGGGCGTGGATCACGTGGGCCTTGGCTCGGATTTTGACGGCGTCTCCGGAGCCACTCCCGAAGGGATCAACTCCGCCGCGGACTTGCCGAAGATCACCCAGGCCTTGCTCGACCGAGGCTACTCCGCCGCCGACATTCACAAAATTCTCGGTGGAAATCTGCTCCGCGTCTTCCGTGAGGTAGAGAACATCAGCCACAATCTCCAATCTTCTGCGAAGTAATCGTTAACCCTCATATCCGTTGCCGTATTGTAGATAGATTGTCATTGATCTGTTGCAGACCGGGTGTTATCCTCGGGTAAATTCGCGACGAAACTCGCTTTCAGGAACTGAATGAAGATCTCTATGAAATACCCCGTCGTTTTTCGCTCGGCGCTGGCTATGATGCTATTCGCCGCCTGCTTACAGGCACAGTTTGATACCGCGACTGTCCTTGGTACCGTCCGTGATCCCTCCACATCCGCCCTTGCCGGCGCCACTGTCAGCCTGGTAAACACTGCGACCGGAGTGACGCAGACCACCCAGACCAACGACGTTGGCGATTTCCAGTTCTTCAACGTGAAGATCGGCCGCTACAAAGTGACAGCGGAGGCCAGAGGTTTCAAGAAAAGCAGCGCCGAAGAGTTTGCCGCTACGGTGAATGCCCGCCAGCGCGTCGACCTGAAGCTGGAAGTTGGCGACGTAGCCGAAATGGTCACCGTGGACGCCGCCGTGGCGCAGCTCGAAACGGACAGCAGTTCTCGCGGAACCGTCATCGGGAATAAGGAAATCGTCGATCTGCCTTTGAATGGCCGCAACTATGCCGACCTGGCATTGCTAGTCCCGGGAGTGCGCAAATCCGATCTGGCTTACGGCGTGCCGCCGCGCGACGCCTCCTTCAACGTCAACGGAATGCGCAGCTCGCAGAATAACTTCATGATCGACGGCGTAGACAACAACTTCTACGGCACCTCAAACCAGGGCTTTACCAACCAGGTTGTCCAACTCTCTCCGGACGCAGCGCAGGAATTTAAGGTGGAAACCAGCAGCTATAGCGCGGAGTACGGGCGCGCGGGCGGAGGCATCATCAACGTCAGTGTCCGTTCGGGAACCAACCAGTACCACGGTTCCGTGTGGGAATATCTTCGCAATACCGAGTTGAACGCCACCGGCTTCTTCAAACCCCTTCTCAACCAGAAGCCCACGTTGATTCAGAACCAGTACGGCGCCGCTTTCGGCGGTCCCGTGCGCCGGGACAAGGCGTTCTTCTTTGTCGATTACGAAGGATTCCGCCGCGTGGAAAAAGCCGTTCAGTTCGCAACCGTTCCCACTCTCGATCAACGGAACGGAATATTCGCCGGTCCTATTCAGAATCCTTTCACCGGCCAGCAATTTCTCAACGGACAAGTGCCCCAGGCACAGATCACGGCGTTCGCCAAGGGTGTCTTCGCCGAGCTGCCCGCGCCGAACCTCCCCGGTCTCGCAAACAATTTGCAGACCCTGCCGCGCCAGCCGACCCAGACCGATAAAGGCGACGCTCGCTACGACCAATACTTCGGCACCAAGCTTACTGTCTTTGGCCGATACAGTCACCGGGTCTCCACAATTCAAGTCCCGGCAAATATTCCTGGCCTCGCCGGCGGAAACAGCAACGGGAATATCCGTGTGATGAGCTGGCAGGTTGCACCGGGCGCTACATACACGCTGAGCCCCCGTTCCGTGATTGAGTTCCGGTTGGGCGTCTCGCACACCGATGCCGGCAAGACGCCGTGGTTTGTCGGCACTCCGAGCTTGGCTACCAAGTTTGGCGTAACCAATTACCCCACCGATCCCCGTTTCACCGGCGGATTGTATTCCCAGGCCATCAGCGGCTACACAGCGCTGGGCGTTCAAACCAGCAACCCTCAATTTCAGAATCCCAGTCTCATCAATCCCAAAGTCAATTACTCGCTGTTGTTGGGGAAGCACAGCCTGAAGGCGGGTTGGGAATACCAGGGCATCAAGATAGAGATTGACGACTTCAATCCCAAGAACGGCGCCGACACTTATAGTGGCCGCTTCAGCCAGGTTCCCGGAACCCCGACAAACAACGAGCAGTATGTGGCCGACTTCCTGTTTGGCGCACGCAGCAACTACACGCTGAACAACGCGGCAATCGTGAAATATTTCCAGAAGATGAATTTCTTCTACATCGCCGACGATTGGAAGCCCACGCGCAACCTGACCGTTAATGTCGGCATGCGGTATGAATACGCCACGCCGCAGTATCTGGATAACAATCTCCTAACGAACTACGATCCGAAGACCAATTCCCTGGTACAGGCCAAGAGCGGCGGAATCTTCGAACGCAGCCTGGTGCATCCCGATCGCAATAACTTTGCTCTGCGGCTCGGCATTGCCTATACGCTGAACCCAAAGACGGTTATTCGCTCAGCCTACGGCATCAGCTACATTCACTTCAATCGCATGGGCGGGGAAAATCTGCTCGCCTACAACCTGCCGAACATCGTCAATCCATCCATCGATCAACTGCCGTCTACCTCCGGCGCCAGCGGCCTGCCGCTCTGCACCAGTAACACGCAGGTGCCCGGCACTTGTTTCCGCACAACGCTGATGGGATATCCCGACAATTTCCTCACGGTCAGCAACGTCAAGCAGGCCAATGTGCGCGTCAACTACATACCGGCCGACTTCAAGACCAGCTATATCCAGACCTGGCACTTCACCATTCAGCGCGAGCTCGCCAAGAGCCTGGTGTTTGACATCGGCTACGTCGGTACGCGCGGCAACGGTCTCATGATTTTGGGCGACTACAATCAGGCGCGGCCCAATGGACCCACGGAAAACGCCTCGCTGCAAGCCCGCAGGCCGATACAGGAATTCGGGCTGATCCAAATCGCCTACGGCGGAGGCTTTCTCACGTACCATGCACTTCAGACGAAGTTGGAGAAGCGCTTCAGCGGTGGATTCTACCTGTTAAATTCGTTCACCTGGTCGAAGTCCATCGACAACGCCAGCGGACATCTGGAAGCCAACAACGGCGACAACTCACGCGTCAACTACCGCGACCTGCGAAATGAGCGTGGTCTGAGCGGCTATGACCAACCGTTTAACAATACGACCACGGTTCTCTACGAATTGCCTTTCGGCAAAGGGAAGACCTTCGGCGGGAGCTGGAATCGGCCCACGGACCTCGCGCTGGGTGGCTGGAGTCTGACCGCCATCAACACCATGAACACCGGCAATCCCGTGAACCTAACTTACAGCCCCGCATCTAACTTCAGCGTCAGCGGCTCGCCCACCTACCGCCCGAACCTCATCGGCGACCCGATGATGCCTTCCGGTCAACGGACTCCGCAACTCTGGTTTAACCCGGCCACGGTCGTAGTTCCCACAGACCGTTCGCAGCCCTTCGGTAATGCCGGCCGCAACGTGGCCCGCGCTCCAAACTTCTACCAGATGGATCTCGGCCTGCACAAGGATTTCAGCGTCACCGAAACCGTCAAGGTTTCCTTCCGCACCGAAGCATTCAATCTGCTCAACAAAACCAACTTTTCTGCCCCGAACGGAAATCGTTCCAGCAGCGCTTTCGGAAGCATCACCAGCACATACCCGGCACGGCAGATGCAGTTCGGTCTGAAGGTGATCTTTTAGGGCGCCGTTATTCCAAGGCGCCCGGTTTGGCTCCGAAATAAATCTCACCGGCGC
>JBDUEM010000349.1:0-6750 GCA_040002435.1 Bryobacteraceae bacterium | reverse complement strand
GGCCAGCCGCATCACAGACCGAACCGGAACCCGCGACGCCGCCCATAACGGATTTTGCAAAACAAACCGAAATCGGCCCCGCACCCCCGCCGCCCCTGGGCCCTGAGCCACCCGAAAATGAAGCGCATGACCCAATTGCCATGTAGCCGCCGGCTCCAACCCGGCCGTACGAAAAATCACCAAGCCCAAAGTGTCCGCCTACCCCATCAACCGCTTCGCCAGCGCCAGACCCTCTTCCTTCGTCGTTACCCGGCCCTCCAACTGCGCATCTTCCACCTCGCGCAGCACGCGCCCAAACTCCACTCCCGCCCGATAGCCGGCATCGATGAGGTCCTGACCCGTAACCAGCCGCGGCGGCGCAATCTTCTCCTCGCCAAACTCGGCCCGCTTCTCCAGCACGAAATCATAGTTGTCCAGCGAACCGTGGCTCGACGAACAATCCAGCCGGTGCAGTTCCAGATGTTCGTCCAACTCCGGCAGCCGCAGGAAGCGCTTCAACGTGCTTTCCTTCATCCGCGGCGTGTCCATGAACCTCATGTGATTCGCCACCAGCGCCTCCACCTGGCGCGCCTCATCGTTGGAAAACCGGAAGCGTGCCATGATGCCGCGCGTCAACTCCACACCCGCGTCCACGTGCCCGTCGAACCGGATGCGGTCCGCAACGCGAAACGTCGGCGGTTTGCCCACGTCGTGCAGCAGAACTCCCAGCGCCAGCTCCGGCGCGGGGTTCCGCAATCCATCCAGCATGATCATCGTGTGCGTCCACACATCGCCCTCCGGATGATACTCGGGGGGCTGCTGCACTCCGCGCATCGCCACAACCTCGGGCAGCAGCTGCTGCAGCAAGCCGGTCCGGAAAAGCATCTCGAAACCTCGCCGCGCCGCGCCCTCCGTCAGAATACGGACCAGCTCATCACGATTCCTTTCAGCCGCCACATCCAGAATCAGCGGGCTCAGACGGATAATCGCGCCTTCAGTGACGCTCTCAATCTCGAAGCCCAGCCGCGCCGCGAAGCGCACCGCCCGCAGCAGCCGCAAATGGTCCTCGCGAAAGCGCTCCTCCGGATTCCCAATCGCACGGATCACCCCGTCTGCCAGGTCTTCCTGCCCGCCCACGTAATCCAGAACCTCGCCGCTGGCCGGATCCATCAGCAGCGCATTGATGGTAAAGTCCCGCCGCAGGACATCCTTGCGCGGATCTGTTTCAAACAGAACCTCCGACGGATGCCGTCCATCCACGTAGTTGTGGTCGCTGCGGAAAGTCGCCACTTCCACCTGCTCATCGCCGTCCCGGACCAGCATGACGCCGAAGTGCGCTCCCACTCCCAGAGACCCGGGAAACGCGCGCTCCACTTCCTCCGGACGGGCGTCAGTAGCAATGTCATAGTCCTTCGGGTTAACCTTGAGCAAAAGATCCCGAACACAGCCTCCCACGAAGTAGGCCCGGTGTCCGTGCGAGCGAAGGCCCTTCACAATTCGGCGCGCAAGCTCGGGTGCATTCATGGGCATCTTAATATTGATCGTAAAATAGGGAAGGGTAGTTTCACACCATTGTTGAATTCCAAACCGCTAAGTAAGAGTACTACCACCGCGAAGGTGGTCGTGGCCACCACGGTTGCGTTATCGTTCATTTCGTTCTGGAGAGGCGCGGCCATCGTTCTCAGTGACCTTGCCTCCACCATGTTCTACGTCGGAGGCATTTCCGAACAGGCCATCGGAAAATCCGCGCCCTGGTTCGTCATCGCAGTAATGCTCTTCAGCTTCGCCGTGCGGTCCATCTACATGGAAAGCTGCGGCATGTTTGTTCGCGGCGGGGTCTACGTTGTGGTGCGGGACAGCATGGGTCCGTTCATGGCCAAGCTCTCTGTCTCCGCGCTGGTCGTCGATTACATCCTCACCGGACCCATCAGCGTAGTCAGCGCGGGCCTGTATCTCGGCAACCTGCTCAACGAGATCAGCGACCTCATGCACCAGAGTTTCCAGATAGAAACCCATTCCTTCGCCGCGTACTTCGGCGTCGTCGTTACCATCTACTTCTGGTGGAGTAACGTCAAGGGCATTCATGAATCCAGCGGCAAAGCGCTGCGTATCATGCAGATCACCACGGTCATGGTAGTTGCGCTCCTCATCTGGTGCCCGCTCACGTTGCTCATCCGCGGCAATGCGCACCTCCCACCCTGGCCAACCCCATCCAATATCCAGTTCACGAACGAATCGCTCGGTTGGTTTGAAGGTACGTTCTGGTCGCACCTTTCCGTCGTAACGATGGTCATAGCCTTCGGGCACACGCTGCTCGCCATGAGCGGCTTCGAAACGCTCGCTCAGGTCTACCGCGAAATCGCCGCCCCGAAGCTCAAGAATCTGCGCATCACGGCCAACATCGTTTGCATCTACGCGCTGATTGCCACCGGCTCGGTCTCTCTGTTCGCGGTCATGATCATCCCGGATGAGTCGCGTGCCAAGTATTACGACAACCTCATCGGCGGACTCTCCATGAACCTGGTCGGGCCGCCTCTGCTGAAACTGGCGTTCCACATCTTTGTCGTCATCGTAGGGACGCTCATCCTCTCCGGCGCCGTCAATACGTCCATCATCGGAGCCAACGGCATCCTCAATCGCGTAGCCGAGGACCGTGTTCTGCTCGACTGGTTCCGAAAACCGCAGCGCAAGTACGGCACCACCTATCGCATCGTCACCATGATCGCCCTGCTCCAGATCATCACCATCGCGGGCAGCCGCGGCGACGTGCTGCTGCTCGGCGAAGCTTATGCTTTCGGCGTGGTCTGGAGCTTCTTCATGAAAGGCCTGGGAGTGCTCGCGCTTCGCTTCCAGCGGCACGACCAGGAATATAAGACGCCATTCAATCTTCACTTCGGCAAGACCGAAATACCGGTCGGACTTGGCCTTACGGTACTCTCCCTCTTCTTCGTCGCCATCGCCAACCTGTTTTCAAAGAAGGTGGCCACCATCTACGGTATCGGATTCACCATCACCCTGCTGGCGCTGTTCCTCATCTCGGAACGGATCAACAAGCGGCGTCATTGCTCCACCAAGGGCCTGGAAGAATTCAACCTCGATCACCAGGCCCAGATCAGCAGCACTAACCTGCACGCCCGTCCCGGCGCCGTCCTGGTGGCCGTTCGCGGCAACACACAGATGGGCCACTTGAAGCGTGTGCTGCAGAAGACCAACCTTCGCCGTCACGACATCATTGTGATGACCGTGCGGCCCATCACCAGCGGTGCGGGCGAATTCGAGCTCACCAACGAACAGCTCTTTTCCGATTACGAGCAGGAACTCTTCAGCAAGGTAGTAGAGATGGCGGAAAAGGAAGGCAAACCCGTCGAACTCCTGGTGGTCCCTGCAGTCGACCCCTTTGACGCCTTGGTCCAGACCGCAACCACTTTGCAGGCCTCGCGCCTGGTCACGGGCGTCTCGGAAAAAATGGCGTCTGAGGAATTAGCCCGCAGCATCGGTATGGCGTGGGAGAAACTTCCGGAGCCGCGGCACCCGTTCTCGCTCGAGATTATCAGCGCAACACGCCCGTCCATCTACGTCAACCTGGGCCCCCACCCGCCGCGTTTGTGGCCGGAGGATGTGGACCGTCTCCATGAAATCTGGCTGAAGCTGACTGCCGAAGACCAGATAGGCTCAAAGCTTCATCACCGCGACGTAGTAGGATTGGCGCTGCGGCGGCTCGAAATGGATCTGGGGAAAGAGGAACGCCAGCAGGTGATCGAAGACGTGCAGAAGGAGATGCGCCGCAGCTAGCCCCGGCTCCTACTCCTTCTTAGCGGCCTTCTTCGCCGCGGGTTCGGCGGCAGCCTCAGCCGCATCCTCCACCGGGGTGGCATTCGGGTCCACGGTGGCCAGAACGGCATTGAACATCTCCATTTTTTTCAGGTCTTTTTTGGATGGAGGAATCTGTTCGCGCTGGTAGTTATGATCGTGATAGCAGGACCGGCAACGCACCTTAGCCGCCTCGTCATCGACGATCGATACGATTGCATGGTTGGTCAAACGGCGGCACTTGATGCAGTAGTCGTCGATGATATCGCCAAGTCGAAGGTTGCTCATAGTTTAGAGCGCTATGTTTATGAAGTATATCAAAGCCGTGAAGAAGACCGGGATTATCTGGCTGGTGAGCGGGCTGGTAGTTGTCCTGCTGGCAGTAGCTGCCGGGGCGCTCTCGCTTCTCTGGAAGGAGCATGCCAGGCCGCCGGCAAAGGCTCCCGCCGCGGTGGTCCCGCAGCCGGCCGTAGGCCCCGATGTAAGCCTCGAAGGGAAGATCCAGGCGCTCCATGTGGTTGAGGTACCGGCACCGGTCGAAGGAACGGTGGATCTCTTCCATGTCGAGATTGGCCAGGAGGTCTTCGAAGGTCAGCTGTTGGCGCAGATCAACAGCGATACCCTGACCGCTGCGGAACAGCAGGCAACGCAACTGGCCGAGCGCGCCCGCAATCGGCTGACGGATGTGGAGGCGGCTATCATCGCCGCCCGGCTCGAAGTCTCACGCGCGCGCGCCGTGGCCAGCAGGTTCAAGTCTGAGCTCGACAGGTCTGAGAAGCTTTACCAGCGGCAGAAAATGCTGCTCTCTGCCGGCGCAACGCCGCGCCTCACGTTTGAGAAGGCGGAAAAGGAATACCTCACCAACCAGGCGGAGTCCACTAGCGCCGAGGCGCTCGCCCAGCAGGTGGAAGCCCGGCTCGACGGGTTGCAGAAGGAACAGGATGCCGCCAGGAAGACGGTGGACGAACGTACCGGCGATATGGATGCGGCCAAAGCGGATCTGGCTGCGGCGGAAGTCCACGCGCCCGTTGATGGCATCGTAGTGGGACGCCGCGGAAACGCCGGCGATGATGTGGACCGCGGCATGAAAGACCTGTTCCGCATCGCAACCGACCTCAGCCGGTTGGCAGTCGTCGCGGAACCCGCGCCGGCGGTTCTGGCGCGCATCCATCCGGGCCAGCCCGCTGTCGTAAAGGTGGCGGAGGCGCAAAATGAGCCGCTCGCCGCCGAAGTGAAAAAAGTGGAAAACGGGCAGGTGACCGTCGAGTTCGCCAGTCCCGATGCGGCCGTGAAACCCGGCCTCACGGCTCAAGTCAGGATCAAGATAACATAGGCACAATGGAATTCTTAACCAACAGTCTGATCGAGTTGATCACGCAGACGTCCACCAATCTTCCCCCGGATGTAAGAGAAGCCATGGGTCTCGCCATGCAGCAGGAGACGCCGGATACGCAGGCAAGTCAGGCCCTCAACATCATCGCCTCCAATATCGATATGGCCGTCGAGGATGAAGGACCCATCTGCCAGGACACCGGCATGCCGACGTTCGTCGTGCACACGCCGGTCGGCGTCAGTCAGATCGTCGTGAAGAAGGCCATCCGCGCCGCCGTAGCCGAGGCCACCAGGCGTGGCAAGCTCCGCCCCAATTCCGTAGACTCGTTAACCGGCAGGAACAGCGGTGACAATCTGGGCCACGAGACACCTGTGATCCACTTCGAGCAGTGGGAAGAGCACGAGATCGAAGTGAAGCTCATCCTCAAGGGCGGAGGCTGTGAGAACAAGAACATCCAGTATTCCCTCCCCGCAACCCTCGAACACCTGGGCCGCGCCGACCGCAATCTCGAAGGTGTGCGCAAGTGCATCCTGCACGCCGTGTGGCAGGCGCAAGGGCAAGGCTGCGCGCCGGGCGCCGTGGGCGTATGCATTGGAAGCGACCGTGCCCACGGCTACGTACTCGCCAAGAACGAGTTGTTCCGCACCTTGGACGATTCCAACCCGGTCCCTGAGTTGGCTAAGCTCGAAGCCGAGATCATGGACGAAGCCAATCGGCTGGGTGTCGGCCCCATGGGCTTCGGCGGCAAGGCGTCACTGATAGGCTGCAAGATCGTCGCCGCCAACCGGCTGCCTGCCAGCTTCTTTGTCTCGGTAGCGTACGATTGCTGGGCCTACCGGCGGCTGGGAATTCGCTTGGACGCTGAGAACGGCGCGATCACCAAATGGCTGTACCGCGATCCTGCCCGCACCGTCGAGAAGATGACGCAGTCGGAAGGCTTCCCGCTGACTGGCCGCGAAGTAGTCCTGCAGTCTCCGTTGACCGAGGCGCAGGTACGAAGCTTGAAGGTAGGCGATGTGGTACTCATCAGCGGCGAGCTCTACACTGGCCGCGACGCCGTCCACGCTTATCTCATGAAGAACCCTCCGCCCGTCGACCTGCATGGCGCCGTGCTGTACCACTGCGGTCCGGTCATGTTGAAGGAAGGCGAAACGTGGAAGGTGAAGGCCGCCGGACCCACCACCAGCATTCGCGAAGAGCCCTACCAGGCCGACGTGCTGCGCAACTACGGCGTCCGTGCCGTAATTGGCAAAGGCGGCATGGGCCCCAAGACCCTGGCCGCGTTGCAGGAGTGCGGAGCCGTCTATCTGAACGGCATCGGCGGCGCCGCCCAGTACTACGCCCGGACAGTCGAGCATGTACTCGGCGTCCATCTCATCGACTTCGGAATACCGGAGGCGATGTGGCACTTGAAAGTGAACAACTTCGTAGCCATCGTGACGATGGACGCCCACGGCAACAGCCTTCACGCAGGCATAGAAAAAGAGACCGGAGAGGCCTTAAAACAGTTACAAACCGTATAGCCGTCTGTTAGACTAATGAGTTGGCGGCCAGGTAGCTCAGGGGTAGAGCGCAGCCCTGAAAAGGCTGGCGTCGGGGGTTCAATTCCCTCCCTGGCCACCATACTC
>JBDUEM010000348.1:0-6766 GCA_040002435.1 Bryobacteraceae bacterium | reverse complement strand
CAGGCCGGAATGAACGTCGGTCGTTATCGGGTGGGTACCCTGCTCGGATCCGGCGCGACGGGTTCCGTTTATGCGGGCTTCGATCAGGAACTCAATCGCGCCGTCGCCATTAAGTTTTTTCCGCCAGGATCTCACCTAAAGGCGGGTGTCCCGTCGCGACCCCTGCGCGAAGCCCGTGCAGCGTCCGCCCTCAATCACCCCAACATCATCATGGTTCACGAGGTTCTTGAAACCCGGACTGCCGCCGCCATCGTTATGGAACTGGTTTCAGGCGTGACCCTCCGGGCCGCCGCCGGTACAGGCCCGCCCCTGGGCGATATTCTCAACTGGAGCGTCCAACTTGCCAATGCGCTGGCCGTGGCACATAACAACGGGCTTGTCCATGGCGACATCAAGCCTGAAAACGTCATGGTCCGCGACGACGGCTACGTCAAACTGCTCGATTTCGGGCTTGCAGCGGCGCTGTCCGATGCCCCAAATAACAATGCCTTCCTGACGGGTACGCCCAGGTACCTGTCCCCAGAACAGTGCACCGGCGAAGCCGCGACTCGGGCGAGCGACATGTTCTCGTTCGGGGTGATGCTCTACGAACTCACCACCGGGTGCCATCCGTTCGAGTCTGACGATATGCTGGTTTTGCTGAAAGCCATCGTCTCCATCCATCCGTCGCCCCCGGTCTATCTGAATCGAAGGTTGCCTCGTGCGCTAAGCGCGCTGATTCTGAGAATGCTCTCAAAGGATTCCCAGGATCGTCCGGCGGCAGCGGAAACGGCGGAACAACTCGACGTCATCAGGGCCCGCCTGACGCGCGGCCCGCTGATTGGAAAGAGGGCGGCAGCATTAGTCTTTGCCGCACTTGCCCTTGCCGCGGCCGCACTGGTGTTCGTCCCGCGCCAGCCCCGCGCTGCCGTGGACCTGTCCCGCATGAACGTTCGCCCCATCGCAGCCCAACCCGGACTGGAAACCAACCCTTCGCTTTCACCCGATGGAGTGTGGATATCGTGCCTCTACAAACCGCGTTCAAATGACCGTCCCCAGTTTCAGGTGCACGCCACGCGCGGCGGCCCCCCAACCGTGCTCGATACCGGTGATTTGGTCGTCGAGGAGTCTGCCTCGTGGTCGCCTGACTCGCATGACTTGGTCTTCGTCGGCCGGGATCGCTTAGGGAAAAGAGCCATCTATCGGATCAGCCGGAACGGGGGCGCGATTTCGAAAATTGCCGAGTGTCTAGGGGCAGGCTGCGACTTCGACTGGGCGCCCGACGGGCATTCATTGGCTCTCACCGATACCCCGCCTGGGAAAAAATCCGATGAACTTTTCCTGGTGGAACTCGCCGCAGGCCGCAGCCGCCGCTCGTTGCTGCAGCCAACTCGCTGGATCTCAAACCCGCGCTTCTCCCCGGACGGCAAGTGGATTGCATTCGTCCGGCTAACCTCTTACACCAGTCATGATCTCTGTGTGTTGCCCTCGTCCGGAGGACCCTTCCATTGTGTAACGCGACGGCCCGGGTCTCTCGCGGGCTTCGCGTGGAGCACCGACAGCACGAGCCTGATCGCCATGTCAGGCCGGCAAGGAGACCGGCCCGAGATGTGGCAGTTCCCTGCCGATGGCCACTCTGAGCCTTTTCACCTGGCCGCCTTCGACTTCGGACGAGCCCTTGAGTTGAGCATATCCAGACGCAAAGGATCGATCGCCTGGGTACGCGACATGAGCACCGAAAGCATCTGGCGCATGCCTGTGAGTGGAGTAGCCCAGCCGGCGGAACTGCTGGTGAGTTCCGCAGCCATAGATGCAGACGCAGAGTGGTCCAGGCAAGGGCGTATCGCCTTCCGTAGCAACCGGTCGGGCTCAAACGAGATCTGGATCGCGCGCGGCGACGGTTCCGGACAGGCGCAGGCGACGCGGTTTCGCGGTCCGTTCGTCGGCGACGTGCACTGGTCGCCTGATGGCCGGCATCTTGCCTTTACCTGTCACTCCGCCGGCAATGCCGATATTTTTACCGTACTTTGCGATAGCGGTGGCCCTGAGCCTTGCGGCACACCGAAACAATTGACTCAATCGCCCGCCACGGATGTCAACCCCACCTGGTCATCCGATGGCAGGTCGATCTACTTCTCCTCCGATCGAACTGGCAGCTTCGAAGTCTGGAAGATCGACAGGGACGGCGGGCAGCCGGTGCGTGTCACAGGAAATGGCGGGTACCTCGCCAGGGAATCCGCAGACCAGAAATGGTTGTACTACTCAAAAATGGCGCCCGGAAAGGGATTTTGGCGTCTTCCGATGCCGCTCGCTGAGGGCGGGCCAAAAGAGGAGGCCGTTGTTCCTGATACTCCATTCAGCGCGGCCGCCACATGGGCGCTGGGCCCTCACGTTCTCTACTATTATCCTTCCGGGGAGGAGCGCCCAGGTCGGGTTCCATCCGTCCGCGCCGTCGATCTCGATACATTGCGAGTTCGTGATGTTACTACCGGCAACAAGCGGCTGGGCCGGGGGCTTTCACTGTCGCCCGACGGCAGTTCGCTTCTGCATACTAACAAAGATCGTACTTCATCGAGCGTTATGGTTGCCGAATGACGGCAGCGTCCAATGAAGGAGCAGCAAAGACGGTGTCTCACCTCAACCAGTCTCAACTGTTGATTTCGCGTCTGCTCTCCGATGCTGGCAATGGAACCCTCCACGGGCCCGAACAACTGGTGACTGCGTTCTATCCGGAGTTGAAGAGAATGGCTGCCGCCAAGATGCGAAGCCAGCGTGCGGGTCACACCTGGCGGCCAACCGAATTGGTCAGTGAGCTATACCTCGAACTTGTCAAGATAGAAGCTCTGCGTCCCGTGAAGTCGAATGATCAGCGGGAGAAATCCGCTTTCTTCAGTCTTGCCGCCCAGGCGATGCACTGGCTCCTGGTGCGCCACACCCGGCGCCTTTCGTGGAAAGTCCATCGAGAAGAGATTCCCGCGTCGCTGCCGGACTCGTCTCCCGGCGCCCACCAACTCACGGAACTCGACGAGCTGCTCGGCGATCTTGCGGCCATCGACCCTCAACTTCGCTTGGTGGTTGAGCTGCGGGTGTTCGAGGGCCTTTCGATTGAAGAGTGCACCGGCCGCCTCGGCTGCTCGATCAGCACGGTAACCCGCAACTGGCGATTCGCCAAGCGTTGGCTTCAGAGCCGCCTGGGGCCGGGCGATGCTCCCTCGGAAGTGGCTAACGCGCAAGTGGCTGAAGATGGGTAAGCGCCAGGGTCATTCGGTCGGCGATGGCCGGACGTGGCTGTGCCCGGGACCAAGTCAAGCTAGGGATGGAAGGGAAACGGCCGAATCGAAAGCCGGAGCCAGTCGCCGTGCCAATCTACGGAGACATGGCGAAGTTCTGGAACTTCAGCCGCGGGAAAGCGAGTACTTGTTTGCGCGAGGCTCGAAGCCAATCCGGGACTTCCGTGAGAGGCGGGGCCAATCCTGTGACCAAGCCGGCGTGCTGGGCCTTCTGTTTCACGATCTGCGCCGGAGTGCGGTCCGGAATCTCCGTCGGGCGGGAGTCGCCGAGTCGGTGATCATGAAATTACGGGAAACCGGACGCGCGGCATATTCGACCGCTACGATATAACGGACCAAAGCGATACCCAAGAAGCCGGTCGTCTGGCCGAAAAGTTAATCGCCAAGGAACACGCGATCCCAACTTTGCACAAACCACGTCACCAAAATCGGCGCAAGCCGAACTGAACTGGAAAGGATGAAGAGATGAACCAAAACGATAAAAGCCGCCGTATCAATCTGATACGGCGGCTTTTGATCTGGTGCGGAAAGGGGGACTTGACCTCCGGGAGATTGCTCCCGCTAGCAACTCAAGCCGGAAATGACTGTTTCCCTGGGTATCGCCGAGAGGCGAACTGATGATAATACGGACTCAAGTGTACCTCAGGTTTCGCCAAGCGTCGTGACGTGGTTACAAACTTGGTTACAGGCAGAGGTGTACGAATAAATCTCGTGACGGTGATCCCCATTCTCCTATTGTGTTCTTCTTTGCGAGGCGATCCGATCCGGAATAGTTGCGAGATCACCTGACTCGACGTCGGAGACGTCCACTCCGTAGGTCTCTCTAATCCTGGCGTTAAAGATCTCATTCGTCTCACCTTCATGGAAATCCCACAAGCTGGACTGGTCGGCTATAAAGGCCCAATCGAGACCGAGAACTCGCCGGATAAAGTCGTCTGTTAGCTCCGAATGAGCATGGACCTTTTCGGAAGGTGCAAACTCGATTGGTACGTTAGCTCCAGGGCGTGGCATCAGCTTCCCTTCTCGCCGTCTAGAGTCCTTCATCCTTACAAACTGTTCGGTGAGATCATCAACGGCATCGCGGACTGTATTCCCACCCCCGCGAGTGTCAAAACATGGTGCTGCTCAGCGATGAATTTTATCGCGAGATCCTCGATCACCCGATAGCCCTCACCACGAGGCCCGGTTAGTTCGTCCTTTGCGAGTGGCGTGATGATGATGCCCGGACTGATAGTGTTTACACGCGGGATGTTCGATCGCTACAACATCACCGATCAGAGCGACACGCAAGAAGCGGGTCGTCTTGCCGAGGCGTTCGTGACCAAGGAACACGAGCCCACCTCGGCACAAATTACGTCACAAAACAAAGGGAGGCCGAACTGAATGCAAGGCAACGAAAATTTGCCCCGCAACGAGAAAAGCCGCTGTATCAATATGATACAGCGGCTTTTGATATGGTGCGGAGAGGGGGACTTGAACCCCCACGAGATTGCTCCCGCTAGCACCTCAAGCTAGTGCGTCTGCCAATTCCGCCACCTCCGCAAAGCCGTGGCTACTACTTTTTCTGTTCCGGTAAAGGTAATGGAAGCGTCTGCGCCGGGCTTTCCGCAGGCACTGGACTTGCCGGAGTAACCGACCCCGGCTTCGGCGCGGCCGCCGGTGCTGACGTCTTCGACTTCGACTGCCGTTCCAAAACTGATCCCGAAGTTCCTGCCCTTCTCGTTGTCACGATCGCTAACGAAAGTGACGTGACCATAAACAAAGCCGCGGCCACCGTGGTTGCTTTCGATAGCACAGTTGCCGCTCCGCGCGGTCCAAACGCAGTCTGCGAGCCCATGCCGCCGAATGCGCCTGCGAGGTCGGCTGCCTTGCCGCTCTGCAGCAGCACCACGATCACCAGGAACAGACACACGATGACGTGGATAATTGTTAACAATATAACCATACGGGATTCTCTAAACAGTATAAGCCACCAGACCCGCTGCCGCAACGATTCGTCTTGTTTCATACAATCCCCTAGATCAGAACAAGCCAAGCGCAACAGGAATCTTTCTTTCTCCCATGTGCGCCAAACGGGGCAGCCTGTCGCTAATTACGGCTGCTGCGCACAGGCCGTCACGCATAGTTGCATCCCATCCTCCAAAATATTCGGTCGTGGCCGGGAGTCACTCTCTGGAAGACCACGGCACGAGGCTCGGGAAGAATTGTATTGACCCTGAATGGCATTTGTCTTACTCTGTTGGAGTAATGGTTAATCCCGTCTCGCTCGGACCCTTTGAACAACTCGTCTTGACGGCGATTCTGACGCTCGGAGATGACGCCTATGGCGTGTCCATACAAGCGAAAGTAGGCGAATTGTCCCATCCGATCCCGGCGTCGTTGGGATCGGTTTACGTCACGCTCGACCGGTTGGAAGACAAAAGGCTGGTCAGTTCGCGGCTGTCCGATCCCACACCGGAGCGGGGAGGCCGGGCCAAGCGCTGTTACCGGCTGGAGGCTCTTGGAGAACTGGCGTTAGAGCGATCCGCGGTAACCGCTAAACGCATTTGGGAAACCGTCTTCGACCTCCTCGGTAAGGACCGCGCCAAAGGCTGGGTCAGGTGAAGGAAGGTCCTTCGCGCATGGCCGAGATGTTCGTATCGTTTCTGCTTCCGGGGTCTTGCCGCGATGAAGTGCTGGGCGATCTGTATGAACGGTATAAGGGCCCATTGCAGTACGCCGCGGACGTAATTTTTACGGTGCCGTTAGTGATCGCCAGCAAAATCCGGCGTCGGAGCGATCCGCAGACTGCCCTCATTGAAGTGATGACCATGTACCTGGTATACGGTGCTGCTGCGTGGTTCGTCGATCGATCGTATTTGCGGACGGGATCCGCACTGCTCCGGTTGGCGATTCCGCCTGCCGCAACCATGGGATTGTTCGCGCTATGGGACGTATACACGACGTCCCGCCGCAAACCTGTGCTGTGCGTGGCACTCGGAGGGCTGTTCGCGATTGGATCTGTCCCAATAGAAATTCTTGCATGCGGCGTCCTAATGATCGCGGCGTTTGTCGTCATCATCCTGTTGATGTTTCCGCGTTTCTTAGGCTGGCACCGGTAGGAGGTTTGAGGTCATGAAGTGGAATGGAAAAACGGTAGCTGTGGTGTTGGCGGTCGCCGGTGTGGCCGGCACGTTTGTGTGGAAGGTTTCTGACGCGAATAACCGCTTACCGGGATCGACCTATTCGCAATTCCTGGAAGAAGTGCGCGAAGGTAAGGTTGCTGCAGTGAGAATCGAATCTGCCGGTGCTGGAGCCAATCCAGCAACTTATCAGACAAAGGCGGGACGCAGCCGGCGAACGGTACTGCCATCCGACTATCGTGACGCCCTGAATGCGATGCAGCAGAGCGCCGTCGATGTCGAGATCAAAGCTACGTCGCCGCTGCGCGTTCTCGGCAATTCGGTTCCCTTTCTCCTGCTGCTTGGTTTCTGGCTGTTCATGATGGGGAAGCTACG
>JBDUEM010000347.1:0-6782 GCA_040002435.1 Bryobacteraceae bacterium | reverse complement strand
GGAGGCCCGAAGCAAGCCTAGCCCGCCAAGTACAAAGCCTACCGGCAAGAACCCCGCAATGTTCACCAGGAAATGGGGAACCTCGAAGCTAAGATCCAACGGAACGGAGCCCCAAGGTCGCCACTCTACGGGAATTGCTATTGCCGAGAGAACCAGCATGATGACTGGAGCTCTCAACACGATTCTGTTTGCTGTGACCATTCCCTCTTCAGAGGGAACATTCAGCAGGTTGGAGTTCACCATTCAGCAGGAGGTATGTCAGTCTTGGGAAAATCGTCGCCCTTATACAGCAGCGGCTGTTCATGAATAACCGCCGCAGCATAGGCGCAGCAATCCCCGAGATTCAATGCGGCCGGATGACGTCCCTTTCCAAAGCGCCGCCAAGCCGAGCGGGCTTCCAACATCTGTTCGCGATCGAAAGGAACCGGTTCGACCTGCAAATCCTGTAATATGAGCAACGCATCATCCGCCGATTCAGCTCCAAACCGTCCTTCGGCGACTAACAGGACTTCGAGCCAATTCACAGCTGACATGTGCCGCGCTGTTGCGGATGCAATCGCGGCTGCCATTCGTTGCGCCTCTGGTTCCTGAAACACAATAGCGAGGATAGCCGATGAATCGATTGTCATGAACGCGGTATGCCTAATTCGTCATAGCCAAGTATTTCTTCGGGACTGCGTGGATCGAGGACAGGACGGGAGGATGCCCGGCGTCCGAGTTCCATTACACGCATGACGAGCCTTTCTTGACCGGACTTTGTCGCCTGCTCCCGGGCCAAGCGGTCTTGGAGGGCCTCCTTTACTACCTGAGTGAGAGTTTGGCCGGTACGCTGAGCAATTGCGGTTGCAAGCGCATGGGCTTCCGGGTCTTTAATATTTAAGATCGGCAAGGCGATCCTCCTTTCCTCCCTATTTTCCTCCGGGATGGTTCGCCTTGCAATCTTTAGAAGACAAGCCGGGCGCCAACCTGAGCCCGCCGGGCATTCGTGCCGTCCGGAAATCCAGCTGATTGAGTGCCCAACCCGAGTCCCGGCGTAGGAGTGAGGACCCGTCCTCTTTCCGTATAAGCCTGGGTATTTAACGCCGTATCTACAATCGTATTGGTCACGTTGAAAACTTCAAACATCAGAAACATCTTGCAGCGTTCGGACAACGGAATGATCTTGCTGATGCGGGCATCGGCGCGATAAGTCGGCGGCGTGTAGAGGCTGTTCAACGGCCAGAACGGTACACGGGTGTTGCCCCCGAAGCCATTCAGCGTGTTATTAAAAGCCATGCCGGAGACCGGCGTGTCCTGCACCAGGACGGTAGCTGTCACCGGCCGGCCACTGGCCAGTGTGGTGATCCCGGCGAGTTGCCAGTTGTTCACCACATACTTGAAAAATGCGCCGTCCCGGTGAACGAATGTGGGTTGTTCGATAAAGCTGAACACCAAACGGTGCCTCTGATCCAGTGCAGCGCTGCCTTTATCGAATTTGTAGTTGCCGTTGAATGTGACGGGAGTAATGGTGCTGTAGAAGAGCGCGTTATTGCCGCCGCCGACGTTGTAGTCGATGGCATGTGCCCAGGTATAGGAAGCGCTCGCCTGCAGGCCGCCCGTAAAGGCCTTCCGCCATTGGACAGCTAATGCATTGTAGTAGCTGTTCAGGCCGTTCTCATCCTGATAGACATGCTGGTAGCGGGGATCAATGACGTTGGCCTGGAGATAAACGGGCGTGGTGTAGTTGCTTACAGTACTTCCATCGACTTCGTTGATAGCGTAGGTTGCGCTACCCGTTGGAAGACCCATATTCAAATCGCGTACACCCAGCAACTGCAGTCCGCGGCTCCAAATATAGGACACATTCAGATTCATGCCCGACGGCAGTTGGCGTTCGAGCCCGATGGAACCCTGCTCGCTGTACGGCGTTCTCGCGTGTGGATCCAGAAACTGGATAGTCGTACTGCCTTTGACGTTCGGCGGCACCATGGTGAAGGCGTTGGGATAAACCGGTCCACTCGCCACGTCCGCCGGCCTGCTTCCTTGCAGGTTGAGCAACCACTGGTAGACACCGTTGTTGGCGTAGAGATTATTGATCAGCGCACCCGGGAAGCGTGCGTGGAACATGCCGTATCCGGCGCGCAGAACCATTCTTCCGTGATCGAAGTTGTAGGCTAATCCGACACGCGGAGCGAAGTTGAGTTTCGAAGAATGAATCTGGCCCGTTTGCGGATAATCCGGGTTAACGACTGTGGGTTGCGGCAACTGGGCGTACTCGTATCGCAGGCCGTAATTCACAATCAGGTTATGCGTGACCCTGTACTGGTCCTGTGCATAGAAACCATAGTCGCGAATGGTAGCATCTACCGTTGGGATGCCGAAAGTCTGCTGGTAGGTCTGCCAGTGCTTAGAGCCTGTGTCGTTGCCGGAAAAGTCCAGCGCGAAGTCGGTAACAGTCTGATAGGTGTAGGCGCCAAAGGCATTCTGGATGGAATAGGTATAGTCGCTGGTGTTAGAGATATCGGCCCCGAACTTAAAGGTGTGTTTGCCTTTGGTCCAGGTGAGGTTGTCGGCAAACTGAAAGCGTTCTTCATTCGGCGCTACGCGCGGAAGGTAGTTGGCACCCGGGCCCAGGTTGGCCTGGTTTGCGACCGTCAGTGAACCGAGCGCCATACCCGGCCAGAACAGATTCTGGTTGAAGGTGTCGGCCTGGCGGTCGGTAAACCAACTGAAGCGGAACTGATTTACAGCCGTTGTTCCGGGAATGGAAGTCCAATTTACGCTTGCGTTTCGGACGCGGACCGCATCGTCGCCATTGCTACCGACGGCGGAGCCATTGGTGGTGGCGATCGCGCTCTGAATTCCGTTGGGGGAAACGAAATGCAGGAAGTTCATGCTGGCGCTAAATGAATTTCTCTCCGTGGGGCGCCAATCCAGTTTTCCAAGCCCCAATTCCTGGTTAGCCTGGCGGTTGATCAGGCCAAAATGGCGCGGCAGTACATTATTGATCGCGTTGCACTGCTCGATTGTCGCCGGTGCGCCGCAACCAAGAAAACGCATCGTTGTGCCGTCGATTACGCCCGGCCGGTTGATGCTGGAGGAGATAGGAAAGTCTCGCCGCGTGATATCGAAATTGAAGAAGTAGAAAAGTTTATCTTTGAGGATCGCACCGCCCGCGCTGACGCCGGCCTGATGGCGAACTTCCGGAGGATTGAAGCTAGCGTAGCGGTCGCGAGCATTCAGCGTACGATTGCGGAAGAACCAATAAAGCGTCCCGTGGAAGTCGTTGCTGCCGCTTCGGGTGACTGTGTTAACCACACCGCCCGAGGCACGGCCGTGTTCGGCCGAGAAATTCGCCGACAACACCTGAAACTCCTGCACCGCATCCTGTGAAACCTGCGAAGCGATACGGGTGCGGCCGGCGTTCTCATTGTAGTACTGCTCCGTTGTATCGCTGCCATCAAGCAGGAAGGAATTGCCGCCGGCTATACCGCGGAAGGTCAACAGGCCGAAGGTTCCGTCGTTGGTAACGCCAGGGGTAAGCAGTACGAACGAATCAACGCGCCGCCCGTTGATTGGCAGGCTGCTAATTTCCCGTGTGCCGATGACTTGAGAGATGCCGCTCTTGGTGTCTTCCACAACTCCGGCGGGGGCCGTTAGGTCGACGTCGATGATGGTTCGCGTGATCGAGAGTATCACGTTGAGGTTGAGGTTCGCGCCCACCTCGAGTTGCAGGTCGGCGGCATTATATATGGCGAATCCCGATGCGTTGACGGAGACATTGTAACCACTGGCCGGCGGGAGCGCGGGTGCGGTAAAGACGCCAACCTGGTTGGTGATGAGGTTGCGAACAATACCCTTCGCCTCGTTCGAAACGACCACGGTTGCGTTCGGCACGACCGCATCCGAGCTATCTCTGACGACACCAGAGATACCGGCTAATCCAGACGCAGTCTGCGCGGGTGCGGAGGTGGATGCAAGCAAAAATAGGATTACGGCGATCCACACTCTGTTTTGTTGGATGCGCTTGTCTATGTTTAGCGACGGGTTCCGCATGATCGTGCTCCTTCTGATCGATAGTTACGTCATTGTCTAAAACGGAAAGTCAGGACCATCCTGCTCTGTACAGGGTGGTCATTCTCGCGGGCGGGTTGAAAGCGGCAGAGCCGCGCGGCTTTGATCGCTTCGGCAGCAACCAATCGAGCCGCGGCACCGCGGGAAGAAGTTACTTGTGCGTCGGTGACCTTGCCGGTGGCGTCAATTTTCACCGCGACATCTATTTGGGTTTCCCCTGTAACCAGGGACCTCACATCCAGAGGGATCGATGGATTCACCCGGTAAGTGATTTGTGGCCCGACGAAGGTGATTGTTCTTCCTGAAGGTTGGGATGGAACTGGTTCCGCAGCCGGAATCCCGGGTTCAGCTCCGGGCGGCACTATTGCCGGTGGAGGTTTGATCGCCGTAGTCACGACGGGCAATTCGCTCATGCGCATCTTGCCGGGAAGGGCGCCGCCGGGAAGGGAAGGCGCTTCTTCGAGCTTGAGATCTGGCGCTGCGGCCATCGTTTGGGTTGGATTGACTTCACGAGGTATAAAAGGCACGGCACGCTGTGACACCCGTTGTTGAACAGCGTCTTGAACAGCCTGTTGCTGAACAGTCTTTGGTTGCCGCCTGGGACTCGGGACAGGCGCCGGTTGAATTTCTTCGGAGTGCCTCAGAACTGGAATCGGCGCGGTTTTCGCACGGACTGTCAGCTCCGGAGTGGCTGATGCATGGCCACTCGATTGTCGTACTTGCCGGTATCCGAAGAAGCCAAGCGACAGAACGACGCCCAATACTGCAGCCACGAAAGCATATCTCTGTTTGGAGCGGTTCTCTGGATGCAATAACGCTGGCGGGATTGTTGCCGGTTCTTCGGACAGGTCGAGCCGTTTTGGGCAGAGAACGTCGTCCTGTTCCGAAGGTGCGAGGGATGGAGGCCGTACGGGGGCGAAGGGAACTTCCAGGGTGAATTCCGATTGAATGCTGCCGTTCTCCCAGCAGAAAAAGCCGCCGGTGCAAGCTCCCATCGATAAGGGTTTGATCAGAAGAAAAATATTGTCAGGAGCGGGAAAAGCAAGACGGATGAGGCCGAGGTCGTCGGCGGATAAATAAAGGTCTTCGCGTTTGTGGCTGCGATAATATCCGACGACCGACGGACCAGAAGGTTTTCTTGCCTTATACCGCTCGAGGGCTGCCATGAATCGAGCTGTATCGGAGCCTGCTGCACTATAAAGAGGGCCGTTCGAATAGGAAAACGGAACCGGTTCGAAATCCTCGATGACGGCCATTACCCGGCCTGATTCAAACTCATTCCTGCCAAGCAGGAACCCGCCGACTTCCACTCCGCCGTTTAAGTCCAGACCATGCAGAGCCTGAATCTGCAAACGTTCCGCGGTCTCAAAGTTTATGTAAACCCGGCTTCCTCTATTGGGCTCTATCCATTGGTAATAGTCAGCCAGTTGAGATTGCGGATCTGTGACGTCGACCTGATCAGCGGATTGGCCCAGGATAGCTCTTTCATGCGGCATAGTGTCGCCGGTGCTTCATGCGAAAAGCCGCTACCTGTTTCTAGACCAAATTCCTTCCCGGGCTTCGGGTTTGCCGCCGTTGACCACATCCTTCACCACATCCTTCACCACATCGCGGGTGCTATTCAGTACAGTATCCGCGCTCTTATCGGGCAGAGGGGCCCTGGCAACAGATGGTTCAGCAGCTACCTCGTCCTCGGTACCCACAAACTCCAATAAGATTGTGGACAATTCGGGATCCGCGGCAATTCTACGAATCTCCTGCAGCTTCTGAATCCGTTCATCGAGTTTCTTGATATCAATTCTCATAATCCTCCGGACTGTTATGGTTTCTCAGATTCTCCTAATAGCGACGTGACAGTAGGGCCCCGCTTAAGGCTAAGTTTCTCCATCCACTGTTGCCATAGAGAAATCCTCTGTTGCGGGGGTTCAGCCAGCACCGTGGTTGCCGGTGCTGGAATCGTTGGAATCGATTGTTGTTGTCTGGCGGCGGGATTGGGAACAGGGACCACCGGACTCAAGTGCAAGTCCACGGCTGCAGCTAGTACGTGACGGGACTCAACCAGTGAATAGGATCCCTCGGCAAATGCCAGAGTCAGAGCATTCTCACAAACGGAGTTGATGAGACGGGGGATTCCGCGTGAGATCTCGGCTATATCAGCGACTGCGTTCGCCGAAAAGGGAGGCTGCGTTCCGCCTGCCCGCAGCCAGCGGTGCCGGATGTACTGGCCCACTTCCGCGGCTGCGAGAGGTCCAATAGCCAGCCGCACCGCCACGCGCTGTTTCAACTGGCGGAGGTCTTCCCGATTCAGAACGTCATCGAGTTCTGGCTGGCCGACTAGTAGGATCTGCAGCAACTTCTGATCAGCTTCTTCGAAGTTCCCCAGCAAACGAATTTCTTCCAGAACTTCCGGACTCAGTTTGTGGGCTTCGTCAACAATGAGGGCGGTAACCTTGCCTTCCCGCTGGCCTTGCAGTAGTAGATTCTGTAACTTCCAGAGTCGCTGCGCTTTGCTGGAAGGGATATCCTTCATTCCGAAATCGAGCAAAGCCATCTCGAGAAACTCGGCTGGAGTGAGTGTTGGATTGAGAACGAGGCTAAATTGAAGGCGTGCGGAAGGGATGAACTGCAGAACCCGGGCAAGGAGGGTTGTTTTTCCGGTTCCCACCTCTCCGGTTAACACGGCAAATCCTTTCCGCTCTAAGATTGCGTATGTTAAACCGACGAGACTT
>JBDUEM010000346.1:0-6784 GCA_040002435.1 Bryobacteraceae bacterium | reverse complement strand
GCTACGTGGTGCGAACGTTCGCACACCCCGATGATCTCTTCGCCGAGGCCGAGCAGCGGGTACCGGACATTGTGCTGCTGGACATGAAGATGGGCGAAGACCGGGGAGACCGGGTTTTAGAGCAACTGATCTCGCGCTGGCCGACGCTTTGTGTGATTGTGGTGACCGGGTATCCGTCGCTGGAGGACATGCGGGCCACCTTTAAGCTGAAGGTGTTCGATTACCTGGCGAAGCCCTTCTCGCTGGCGCAATTGCGGCAAACATTGAAGAACGCGGTGGATACGTTTGGCCTCGGGCGCACTCCGCATGACCGGCTGCGGGAGCGCCTGGGGCACCGCATCAAGATGCTGCGCGTGGAACGGGACTGGTCACTCAAAGATCTGGCGGCCACCACTAAGCTGAGCGTGTCGCAGATCAGTTCCATTGAAAGGGGAACGAACCTGCCAAGCATGGAGAGTCTGCTGGCGATCTGTGCGGCGTTCGATAAGAAGCCCTCAGAGATTCTGGGTTCGATTGATTTCTGAGCCAGGCAACATGTCCGCCGAGCGAACGCCTTTCCAGGTAACCACGGCCTCCACGGCATACGAGGGCATCCATACGCTGCCTGTCGTGATTCTGCTCGAAAATATTCGCAGCCTCTATAATGTCGGCTCGTTTTTCCGAACGGGCGACGCCGCGGCCATCGAAAAACTGGTGCTCTGCGGGATCACCGGCAGGCCTCCGCACAAAGGCATTTTGAAGACGGCTCTGGGTTCGGAGGAGACTGTTCCCTGGGAATACCAGGCGGATAGCGTCAATATCGCCACTGATCTTCGGCAACGCGGTTATGAACTGGCCATGATGGAAACCACGACACACGCCGTGGATCTTTTCGACTGGACTCCGCGTTTTCCGGTCTGCGTCATCTTCGGAAACGAAGTGGACGGCGTCACACCGGCGCTGGCGGAGTTGTGTGACACGCATGTGCGCATCCCCATGCTCGGTATGAAACATTCGCTGAATGTGGCAACAGCCGGCGGCGTTGTGATGTATGAGCTGCTGCGCAAGTACCGCCGATTGGGGGAATCCGGGTCCAGCGGACGATTTGACGGAGCCGGCGAAGGTCCAAAGGTGCGCTGAACAAGCCAGTTCCGGTTCCGCCGCAAGGCTCATCTAAGCGTAGTGCAAACGAACCTTGAAATAGTGGAGAATGCAATAACACGCCGATGAAAAATCTTATCCTGCTCATCATCCCGCTCATCGGGCTCAGTTCCATGCCCGCCCTTGCGCAGCGCGCAGGCACGCCCACCATGTTTCCACCGGTCCGCGGCACGCACGAAATGGTGGCCGCCGCCAACAATCAGGAGGTGGAGGCGGGTTATCGCATGGTCACCGCGGGAGGGAACGCCGTGGATGCCGGCGTGGCCACCGTCTTGACTGCCGCAGTGACCGAGCAATCGCGCTTCGGCCTTGGCGGCGAGATGCCGTTATTGATCAAGATGGCGGGGAAACCGGTTATCGCCATCAGCGGCGTGGGCACCGCGCCGGCGAAGGCCACGGTCGCCTACTATCAACAGCGGCCCATGGAACCGTGGGAACAGCCCGGCAGGATGCCGCCCATTCCGTCTCAGGGGATCCGCTCCGCGATTCTGCCGGGTGTGTTTGACGGTCTCATGCTGGCTCTGGAGAAATACGGCACTATGAGTTTCGCACAGGTTGCCGCTCCTGCTATCGAGTACGCCGACGGATTTCCTATCGCCGAGGAATTTGCGGGGATGCTACGCGGCTACCAGACGATTCTCGAGCTCTGGCCGACCTCGAAGGCCTTCTTCTACCCGAATGGAACACCGCCTCAGCGCGGGGAGATTGTGCGCATGCCCGCGCTGGCAAAGACACTGCGCGAACTGGCAGCGACGGAGAAGAAGACCCGCGGCAACCGCGCGAAGAAGCTGCAGGCCGTACGCGACCTGTTCTACAAGGGTTCCATCGCCAAACGTATGGCCGCCTTCTCGGAAGCGAATGATGGCTTGATTTCCTACGATGATCTGAAGAACTTCCATGCCGATCAGGACCAGCCGAAGACCGGTTCGTTCCACGGCTTCGACGTGTATAAGCCGGGATTCTGGACACAGGGTCCGGTGATGATTGAGGCGCTGAACATTCTTGACGGCTACGACCTGAAGGCGATGGGCCACAACTCTCCGGAATACCTGCATACGGTAGTGGAAGCGGTCAAGTTGGGTTTCGCCGACCGCGATCGCTACTACGGCGATCCGAAGTCGAGCAAGATTCCCGAAGAAACGCTGCTCTCGCGCGACTACGCGGCTGAGCGCAGAAAGCTGATCGATCCGGAGCATGCGTCCATGGAGTCGCGCCCGGGCACGTTTGGCGCCCCGCTGCCGAAAGACAAGACGAGCAACAGCGGCGGCATTGTGAACGATACAACCTGCGTAAATGTGATTGACCGGAATGGAAACATGTTTTCCGCTACTCCCAGCGGCGCGTGGCTGCCGTCGGTTATCGCGGGGGACACCGGCATTCCGTTCTCGTCGCGGCTGCAGTCGTTCGTGCTGACCCCCGGACATCCCAATGAACTGGCGCCCGGTAAACGGCCGCGCGTGACCTTGAGTCCGACGATCGTGACCAAAGAGGGCAAGCCGTACCTCGTGATGTCTACACCGGGCGGGGATAACCAGGATCAGGCTATGCTGCAGGTGCTGCTGAACATTCTGGTATTTAACATGTCGCCGCAGGAAGCGGTGGAAGCGCCACGGTTCCAGACGGAGCATTTTTATTCGTCGTTCGCCGATCATCAGTTCGTTCCAGGAAAATTGAACCTGGAGGGTAGAATCTCAAGGGACACGGCGGCGAAACTGGCCATGATGGGACATCGCGTCTCGTTGACCGGTGAGTGGAGTAACGGCTCCGCACCGACGGTGATCGTGTCACACGACGGGATTCTGGACGGCGGCGCGGACCCCCGGCGCTCGCGATTCATCTTTGGTCGATAGGTTCATCACGGTCCTATCAGGTCGGGATACGCGGGATCTTAATGCCGCGGAACCAGGCGGTCCGCCGTCACATCTACCGGATCGATATCGGTCGGAATATCCTTCAGTTTTTGAATTGCCGCCGTCAGCTCCGGACGCAGCTTTCCCATTCCATCGAGCAGCTTTTTTGCCGCCGCATAGTCGCCGGTAGCTTCGATGGTCAACAGGTCGTGGACGAGATCCCGAACTGCGCCCTTGACCTTGGCAAAATTCACGGTGAATGTGCCGTCCGGATTGGCAACAAATCCGCCCTTATCCATCAGGTAGTTGAACTGCACAGCCATGCCTTTGCCATGCGCTTCGTTGAGGCCAAAGCGGAGGGTGCGAAACGATGAGGCCAGATAGGTGGTGTAGAGCTTGTGCTCCGCTTCCGGCAGTTGTTTTTTGTCGAACATGTACTGCAACATGTACAGCCCCGTGACATCCGCTTTGGCTTCCTCAATGGCGCCGTAGAGTCCTTTCAACTCCTGCCGGGGCGTGGTGGCGCGGCCGGCTACGGTGATCTGATGCGGTCCGATGCCGTGTGTCATCTCATGCGCCAGAATGTGAGTGAAAAAAGAATCAAAGCTTAGATCGCCCTGTGCCGCGGCCGGCAGAACGCGTTTTGAGATCGGCACCAGCGTGGACTGGAATTTCGCCTCCTGCACGTTCTTCAGCATCACCCGCTTGCTGCCCTTCAGGGCCGTGACATGTTCGTCATTCGGAAGATTGTAGGCTGCGGTGCGAACGCCGTGGGCCCCGTCACCCGTGGCAATTATCTGATTGACCACGCTGATAGGGGACAGCGCGCCGATCTTGGGATTGCGGAACTTCGCATCGATCGGGAGGTTGTTCTCGATTTCCTGCATATGGCCGGAGAAGAACTTCAACTTGTCCGTTTCCTTATCATCGCGGAGGTTTACATAAGCTTCATAGGAAGCTTTGAAGCCGAAGATCTCGTCGTTGTAAGTCTCGTAGGGGCCGACAGTTATGTCGAGCGGCGCATCCATATCCATCCACGCCACGTCACTCTCGTAATAATCGTTGGACAGGAAGGCGTTCGCCCTGGTATCGAGAAAGTGCTTCAGAGAAGCATTGCCGGTGAGCGCTGCCGCCTCATGCAACAGCGTTGCCAGACGTTGCAGATCGGCTGCGTACTCTTTGTTGTAGGGCACCGCGGTCAACTTGCCGTTTGTCCGGTGAATCACTGAAAAGAAGCCTTCGGCGAGATCTTTGTCGGCTTTTCCAAGCGTCTTCAGCCAGGCCTCGAACTCCTCCTTCTTCATATCCTCCGGATAAAAATTCGCACCGGGCAATTTGCGGGCGGGCACCCCCGGCAGAAATGCTTCCTGTTCGTCCAGTGCAGACCACGGCCCTTTGTTCAGCCAAAAGTAGTGCAGGCGGGCTTGCCCGAGCGGAGTTGAGTCTTTCTTGAGCTGAGCGTACAGCTTGTGATTGCCGCTCCAATACTGGGTCAGGAACAGGTTGTCGATCACGCGGGCAGCTTCCACCAGCTTGACGAGCGCTTTCTGATCTCCCGAGGAGAGGTTGGAGGTGTCCACCTCCAGCGGGGTCGGCGCGAAGCGCGCCGTCATCTGTTTCAACTCGTTGAGATCTGGAATGTGTTTCGCAGGTTGGGCCATGAGGATTGGAGAAGCGATGCAAACGAACAAGACGGAAATTCTCATCTTCTCCAGTACAGCAGAAACCCACCCCTGGCGGAAAGCGCCCGGGGCGGGTAGAAACAGAAACCTACGCTTCGATTTCCTCTTCCTCTTCTTCCTCTTCGCGCGACATCGTCCCCGATTCCTGCAACAGGGACTCCGAAATCCGGGTGAGCAACTTGTCAGCCGCCTCTTCTTCTTTCAACGTTTCCGAGAGCAGGCGCACGGCTTCCTGATTTCCCAGAATTCCAGCGAACGTGCGCATCGTGCCATAGCCGGAAATCTCATAGTGCTCTACTTTCTGGGCGGCCGCGATGAGGCCGAGGTCCGCCATCGACTCGATGGCGTCTTCGCTCATGGTTTCCTGGCCTTCCTCGATCAGGCCCTGCATGCCTTTGCAAGTCTTTGTTTTCGCCTTCTCATCCATTGATTCGAAGACCTGCTCAAGCCGCTGGACATGAGTCTTGGTTTGTTCCAGGTGGTCGGCGAACGCAGTACGCAACTCATCCGATGTAGCCGCTTTCACCATTTTAGGTAATGCCTTTACCAACTGTTTTTCGGCGTGGTAAAGATCCTTCAGTTCTTCGACGAATAGTTCTTCCAAGCTTTCGATTTTCATTTTAGAAATACGCTCCTCTCGGCCTGTCGGACTGCTTACAGACAGGGAACGTTTCATGAAATATACTCAGGATCATATGCAAGGCGACCTGAAGGTAATCGAGTTTCTGAACGAAGTGTTGAAGGCCGAGTTGACGGCAATTAACCAGTATTTTCTGCACGCCAAAATGTGCGAAACCTGGGGCTATTTTCGGCTGGCCGAGTACAACCGGAAGGAATCCATCGAGGAGATGCTTCACGCCGAGAAGCTGATGACGCGGATTCTCTTTCTCGAAGGAACACCGAACATGACCGAGATCGGGCCGATCAAGGTGGGCAAGAACGTGAAAGCGCAGCTGGAAAGCGATCTCGCCCTGGAACTCGATGCAATCCCGCGGCTGAACGCCGCTATCAAGTATTCGGCCGAGGTGGGCGACAACGCGTCCCGGGAACTCTTCAAAGAGATTCTGGTGGATGAGGAAGAACATGTTGACCACCTGGAAGGCCAGCTACATGCCATTTCCGAGATTGGACTCGAAAATTACCTCACCCAGCAGTTACACAAAGCGAAAGATTAATCGTCGTCGCCGCGCTTGCTGGAAAGTGAAAACAGCTCCTTCCACATATTGTCGTCGTTCTTCCGCCAGTCGGGTTTTTCCCGTCCGCTGAGTTGCAATTCGGGTACCTTTAGCGTTCCGTGGCCGTAGATGCAAATATAGTCGGTTCTAGGCGGTCCGAAAATCACGTGCGCGTGGGAGCCGGAAGTGACCGGCATGCGCAGACGGCGGCCACACGACCGGCAGCGGTAGCGCTGGTCCAGAATGATGAAAAAGAGGACAGCGTTACAAAGCAGATTGTAAATGAACATCAGGGTCGTCCAGGGCAGGTCGTGCATGAAGGCGTCCTGGGGATGCTTTGCATAATAGGCCGGGAAGGGATACCAAGTGTACATTCCCATCCAGACGCCGAACAGCATCACCGAGCCCACTACAAGCTTGGCAAGTAGGAACCCCCAGTATTTCATAGCCTATTGGACTCCGTTGCCTCTCCGGAAGTTGCCGGAATCGGCTTTATCCACGAAAGAGATTTCTGAAGAGAAAAAGGGCATTGGCCGGACGTTCCGCCAGACGGCGCATAAAGTACGGATACCACGCCTCTCCGTAGGGCACGTAGACACGGAGCCGGAAACCTTGGGTGACGATGCGCTCCTGCAAGGTCCGGCGGATGCCGTAGAGCATCTGGAATTCAAAGCGGTCGGGAGAATAGTTTCGTTCTCGTACATACCGAATGGCCTCGTCCAGAATTGTCTCATCATGTGTGGCGATGGCCGGATAAGCTCCGTCATCCAACAACTTTTTCATTAGTTTGACATAGTTCAGGTCGACATCTCGTTTTTGCGGATAGGCCAACTCTGACGGTTCCTTGTAGGCGCCCTTGCAGAGCCGGACCGGAATTCCTTCCCGGCAAAGCTGATCGATGTCGTCACCGCTGCGGTAAAGATAGGCCTGAATGACT
>JBDUEM010000345.1:0-6871 GCA_040002435.1 Bryobacteraceae bacterium | reverse complement strand
GTCGACGTCGGGCGGGGCGGCGGCTCGAAGCCGTGACGATGTTCACCCGGTTGATGCATCACGCGCGCCGCATGGCGGGCGCGCCGTTGAACTCGGTCGCAGCTCGACGCGGGTGGGGAGGGCAAGATCATTTCTGTTAACGCTTTGTCGGTTTGGCGATTACCGCAAAGATGACACATCACACGATAGTTCGTAGACGCGGCCGCCCTCCCGGTCTTACCGAAGCTCGAATCGACAAGCGATACATCATTGCCGGCGCCATATTGGCCGGCATCAAGATCGCCACCGTCGCCAGACAACTCGGCGTATCCCGTTCCTGGGCTAGCAGGGAAGCGAATGCGTCTGGTACGCGTAATCTCCTCGCGGTCTTACTTGAGTTTCACCGCGAACGCCTGGAAGCACTCTTTGATCGGACGCTGGAAGTTATCGGCGACGCCATGAAGGCGCGGCAGTTCTTAGTAGTGAACCGCGTTCTCGTCGACGTCGGGCCGGAGCGCGACGCGCGGCTCGAAGCGGTGAAGGTGTTTGCTGTCTTGATGCATCACGCGAGCGCTGGCAGGCGGTAGGTCACGCGGCGCTGCGCCGATGAACGCGGGCGCGGGGAGGTGCGCGCCACCCGATGGCGCGGTCGCGGCGATTCCTAATGCCGCCCCCGGCCGCGAGCAGCTCGGCGTGTCGCACTCGTGGGCGTGCAGGGACGCGAACGCGGCGGGACGCAAGCTTCGCGCGATATTAGTGAATCGCGTCCTTGTCGACTCGCGGCGGCAGCTGGCCTCCTGTGATGGATCGCGTTGGATCGATTTGCGTAGCAAGCAGCGCGGCCAGAAGGCAGATCGCGCTGGCTATGCCAAACACCCATGTCCAACCGTAGAGCGTGGACAGGTAACCGATGCAGATGCCGGACAGGGTGCCCCCGAGATTCCCGAGCGTATTCATCACAGCGGAAACCGAGCCGCTGTGAATACCACCGAGATCTAATGCCATCGCCCAAGATCCAGCCACCGTGAGTTCCAGCCCAGCAAGGGCCACCGTCAGGAACAACAGGACCCCCCCAGCCGTAGAAGCGTTAGCAGCAATAAGCAGCCCGATTGCCGCTACAGCGAACCCGCAGACAGACACCACGACGCGACCTCGCCGTAGGTTACCCCACCCATGCACCAGCCGATCCGATAGCGTGCCTCCTCCAATGTTGGTTAGCGCGGCAGCCAGGAGCGGCACGCTGGCAGCTAGTCCCATTTCCATCTGCGTGAAACTCCGGACCTCAACCAAGTACGTAGGTATCCAATTGAGATAGAGCCATAACACCCAGCCGTAGCAAAAGTACATGGAGCTGAGAAACCACAGATCGCGGCTGCCTAGAATGTGCCGCCATGGAACGGATATTTTCTGGTTTGCGGAGGCCGACTGTTGGCCGGCCGATCGCAAGATGGTGAGTTCTTCCGTGTTCACCTGAGAATGTTGTTCGGGAGTATTCCGAAAGTAAAAGACCCAGACGGCTGCGAGTACGATGCCAATTATGCCTAAGGTGAAGAACGCCGGTCTCCACCCGTAGTGTGTGATGAGGAAAACAAAGATAGGGGGTGTAGCGGCAGCTCCAAGCCGCGAACCGGCATGCTGAAAGCCTTGGCCGAATGCGCAGCGTGTGGCGGGCAACCAAGGCAGAATGGCGCGCGAGGCGGCAGGGAAGGCAGCGGCTTCACCCACGCCGAAAAGAAATCGGGTGAGGCTAAAAGAAATCAAACCATATGCAAGTCCCGTTGCGCCTGTGAAGACAGACCACCAAGCTAAGGCTACACCCAAGATAATACGCGGCCCGTACCGGTCGGCCATCCATCCGGCGGGTACCTGAAAGAGAGTGTAACCTGCATTGAAGGCAGAAGCAGCCCAACCCATCTGAATCTTATTGATTCCAAACTCACGCATGAGGGTTGGGGTAGCAACGCCAATGCAAGTGCGGTCCATATACATCACGAAAGCCACCAGGAACGTGAGCATTAGCACCCGATACCGAATATTTGTAGGGCGACTGCGATTGTGCCCAAGAGGGATGTTAATGGATGGCTGATCGGAGTCGCCTTCCCTACTAGTGGCCCGCGCTATTCGGTCGTGATCAGCCGACATACCCTGGCAGGCGATAATATCACAACGACGGTTTACCACCTTGTGAAACGGCGCGCTAATTTGCCTTCTAGCGGTGAAAGGTTTGTGGCAAATAGCGTTGGTGGCGCTGCAACTCGCCGCGCCGCGCTCGCGGCCGAGCAGGGACGCGGGCGTGGCGGGTAGACGCAGGCTCCTCGCGCGTCCTCGTCGACGTCGGGCCGGATCACTACGCGCGGCTCAAAGCGGTGGATGTGTTCACGCGGCTTCTGCATCACGCGAGCGCTGGCAGGCAGGCGGTAGGGTAACGCGCGGCGCGCCGTTGAACGCGGTCGTCGCTCGGCAGCTCGCCGTGTCGTGCTCGAGGGCGAGCAAGGAAGCGAACGCGGCGGGGCGCGCCCATGCGAACCGCGTTCTTGTCGACGTCGCGCCGGATCGCGGCGCGCGGCTCGAAGCTGTGGATGTAGCTGCTTACCTACTCTCCTTCGATTTGTCCTCTATCAATCGTTTAGTCAGGAGGACGAGACCCAAGAGCTGTATCCACTCCGACACGATGTTTCCGACCACCTGTCCCCACTTCGACTCGAAATTCATCTTCAGGTAAAGCCACGTCCAGCCCGCTCCGGAGAGTACCAAAAAAATGGTCAACGAATGATTCCGGACGCTCTCAAAGAAGCGATTCCCGAAATGGTGGTCCGGCTGTTTGCTCTCCGCTGAGCCGATCTCGAAAAAATATTTCGTCGCGATTACTGTAACAACTACACCCGTCCAGTCTGCGATTGCATTGCCAAAAAAAGAACCCCGATGCGTTTTCGGATCAGAGTACAGATATAGGGCAACCCATACGAGTAGAATGCCAATCGCGGCAAGGCTGAGGGAGTGGCGCTTCAGGAATCCACCCTTCGGTCTGAAAGAATGTGTCCTGGTCATAGAAACCCAGTGTCCCATCTGGGCGTCCCAGCCCGCGCCGGTCACGCGGGCACGGGCGGGGCAGCGGACTTATGGATGTGCGGATTTCCCTATTTCCATGGTCACGGGAACGGGATCCAACCGCGGCCCGGCGCCACTTTACGGGCGTAGCCCTATGCCATTACGCTCCGCCCATATTCATTGACGTTGGTCAGTTTGATGCCGTATGTTTCTACTACCGGAGCCATGTTCATTGTGTCCCCATGCAGGTATCCGAGCATCAACGCGGCAAAGCTCTTCTCCAGAGAATCCGTGGCCCGTTCAAATTGTGCGAGCAACGCCTGCTCAGGAACATGCTCCAGCCGGAACGGCCTGCCGCCGAGTTTTTCGAAGCGGGCCACTACCTCAAGCGGGCTGAGCGCTTCCGGTCCGCCAAATAAAATCGTTTTTCGCTCGGCCGCCGGATGTCGAAGCGCGACCGCGCACATCTCAGCGACGTCGCGGAAAGAAACCCAACTGATTGGGCTCGTTCCCGGTCCGTAAATGCGAGCCACTGCGTTCGCATAATCAAATCCCAGCGCCGGGCTCAGCCACACTTCCATAAACCAACTCGCTTGAATGACAGTAAAGTTCAGACTTGTGAGGGCATTCTCAACCTCCGCCTTTGCATCCCCCAAGGGGAAAGATATGTCTGGTGTCCTGCGAAACGAGACGAACAGAAATCGCTCAACGTTGGCGGCCTTCGCTGCGTTCACGAGCCTCAATTGCCCGGCTGCATCAACAGATTGAATAGAATCTCCAGGCTGCCTGGTCAAGGTCGAGGAAGCAGTCGAGATCACCGCGTTCACGTCCCGGCAAGCAGCGACAATCGACTGAGGGTCCTTAAGGTCGCCCACAAACAATTCGACACCCGATGACCGCAATGCTTCAACCTTTTCATGCGAACTCGTCGCCCGAACGAGTGCTCTTACCCGTTCGCCTCGCCTGATAAGTCTCTGGCAAACCTCGCTTCCAACCAAGCCCGTAGCACCGGCAACCAGGATCATTCGCGTCCTCCTGAAGATCGATCTTACACCGAGTCGAACTGTGTCAGCGCGGCACCGCGAAGGCCTGGAAGCACTCTTTGATCGGACGCTGGACGTGCTCGAAGACGCGATGGCCGCGCGCCAGTTCTTCGTGGAAGTGTTCACCCGGTTAAATGCATGACGCGAGCGCTGGCAGGCGGTAGGGCATGCGCGGCCGCCGTTAACGCGGGCACGGGCGGGGCAGCGGACTATGGATGTGCGTACTTCCGCAATTCCATAAAACTCAGGCGCAGGAGCCGGGCTGCTCGGCCCCAAGGGGGCGATTTCAACTATGGGTGACTACCGCCCGGTGCCGCACTTTGCCCTCGGCTAGGCGCGCCAGAACGCGGTTGATCTCGTCGAGCGGATAGATTTCGAGCTGGGGCTTGACCTTGCCCCTGGCTACCAGTCCCAGAATGTCAACCAGATCAGCAGGATCGTTATGCGCCGACCCTATTATGGACGTCTGCCTGAACAACATTTGAACCGGATCGCCTTGAATGGGCTCAGCACTGACAGCCGTTGTGACCAGACGGCCGCCCGGGCGTAGTCCCTCCACCGCTTGACTGTTCTGTTTCATGTTGGGAGAGAAGGAGAGCACCGCATCAACCCCGCCCATTTTCGTCAGTTCTTGGCCTACGTGATCCTTTATGACAAGTACGTCGTCGGCTCCCATCGCTTTAGCATCTCGCTGCTTATCCGGCGAATTGGTAATCGCCACAACTTCGTGCCCCATCGCCTTGGCTATTTGCACAGCGAGATGACCTAAGCCGCCAATTCCAATTACCGCGATGCGATCACCCGGTTGGGGTCTCGCCGCCCGGTATGCGCTCATAGCTGAGAAACCTCCACAGAAAAGCGGGGCCGCCGGTTCCCATGCTAGCCCCTCCGGTAACAACATGCATCCCTCGGCTTCCGCAATCATGTATTCCGCGTAGGCACCGCCGTTTGTGATCCACGTCCTCGGTTCAGCACAAAATTTTGCTTTTTTGATCTGACAATATCGACAGTGGCCGCAGCCCGCCTGGAACCAGGACACTCCGACGCGGTCGCCGACATTCAGGAAGCGCACGCCGGGACCGGTGCTATCGATCACTCCCGCAGGCTCGTGACCAAGAACAAGCGGTAGCGGAACGGGGAGTTCTCCATGCCAAACGTGCACGTCAGTGCCACAGACCCCGGTTGCATGGAGGCGAATCCGAACTTGCCCTGGACCCGGTTGAGGGTCCGGCACATCTTGCTTCGCTAGCGGTTCTCGAATCCTCGTCATAACCATTGCTCTCATCGTTGTCACCTCTCTTAGTCGAAATGCGCGAATGGCCGGTTGGCAGTAAAGGGCTCAATTATACATCGCGAGGCAGCCGGTGAAATTCTCGTTGACCGCGAAGACTTCCTGAGCGCCTAGGCCGCCGCCGTGAACGCGGTCGCGGAAGGTGACGCAGCGGACTTATCGATATGGGGAGTTCCGTAATTCCATACCGGCCGCAACTGTCGCTGCAGCGTGGCGCGTCGCGTTCGCGGCCGAGCAGGGGGACCGAACGCGGCAGGCACGCGCGGAAGCTCATCGCGGCGTTCTTGTCGACGTCGGGCCGGATCGCGGCGCGGCTCGGAGGTTCACGCGGTTGATGCGTCACGCGAGCGCCGGCAGGCGGTAGGTCACGGGCGCTCCGGCGCCGTTGAACGCGGGCGGGGAGGGTGCTCGCCACGCGGTTGAATCGTGACGCCGACGCAGGCGGCGCGTCGAATCGCGGCGAGGCGATTGGGTGAGAGTTCGAAGGAGTTCGAAGACGCGCGGTAAGGGCGCGCCAGGTCACGTTCGTTTGAGTGCGGTCGCGGTGATTGATCAGCTCTATGTCGGTCCCGCTGCTGCCGGGTTACTCAGTGTTTTGATTTATGTCCGCCAGGAACAGCTGATTTCACGACGGCATCGCTACTTGACGTCGAATGGAATCTCACAAGTTTCGCATCGGCCTCGGCAACAGTCCCATGGTGGGCGTAGAAGTAAGAGGTGATGCCCACACCTGGAACAAACGTAGCAATTATGTGGTCAGGGTTTGTCGAGAAGACAACAGAGTACTCGATGCGCTTTTTACCAGAAATCCCCTTGATACCGGCCGCGCTGAAGCGCCGTTCTTCTTGTACTGTCCACACGTACATCGAATCTTGCCTGTTCATTTGGTCTTCCTCTCCAAAACGTGCACCCTTCTTAAGCGGAAGTTGGAGAATGAGCTTGCTGTCATCGACAAAATTAGCGAGAGGTTCTCCAGATCTCATAAGGCGTTGCAAAACGTTGTCGAACACGTCTCCATGCAACAGGTAGAGCTTTGTTTCACCGATCCTGACGAACAGGCAGTCCCCCGGCTTTCGATCTGGGTCAAACCACGCCAGATCACCGGGATAACCTTTTAGTACCGCTACAACACCATCTTGCCGAACGATTCTATCTACGACTTCCATTTTCCAATCGACCTTGCCCGACCTAATCGTGTCGCCATCCTGCCACAAAAGGGTGGATCGATAGATCCAGTAGGTGCCTTTTGACATTGGGAAAAACTCGGACGAATCCGCAAGACTGCAGGAAGGAAAGTTAGTAGCGACCATGAGAGCTAACCAGAAGAAAGTTCGGTTCATGTCCACGAGGGGTGCAAACCTTGCGCCAAATGTTAAGTTGCTGATTCAGAGCGCCTGGACTGAGTCTCAAGCGTGGGTATCATGACACGATGTGTCAGGAGATACATGCTGGACCTGCAGACGCGGCCGGCCGCCAGGCCTGACCGCCAATCGAATAACAAAACGGTACA
>JBDUEM010000344.1:0-6932 GCA_040002435.1 Bryobacteraceae bacterium | reverse complement strand
GGTGCCGGGCTCCTGCCGAATGGCCGATAACACATCGAAGCCGTTCGCTCCGGGCATGTTTATATCCAGCAAGATCAGATTCGGCATGATTCGCCTTGCCATTTTCACGCCGGGACGGCCATCGTAGGCGAAGAAGCTCTGAAATCCGAGACTGTCCAGAAGGGTCCGGATAAGCTGCCTCATCTCGGGGTCATCGTCGATTGCCAAGACACGAATCGCCGCCTCGGCGAAGGGACCCGAATTCTTGTCATCCATTTTCACAAGGCATTCCTGGATGGCCCGCACGATCGTGGAATCGTCGCCCAGTTCAAAGAAATCGAACTGCGCCGAAGGAGCAGGAAGCGGAACGGCGTTCATCGCCTGCCGCTGGCCGGCGATTATCAAGGGCGGACTTGTCGATGGCCAATGACCACTGACGAAGCCCGGCCGATCCCACGCGGATCCCTTAATCTCATTACTCCAGTGCAAGACGACCACGTCGGCCAGCGCCAGGTCCGGATTTTCCGGGTATACCTCTGTATAGGACACGGTTCGGGTCAGGCACTTCAAGCGGGCCAATGCGGTGGCGACGCCGTGCGATCGTGCTTTATCGAAACCGATCAAAATCACCCGTTGTCCGGCCAGGCCGCGAAGCGTAATCAGGTCAGGGGCATCTTCAAAATCGATGAGCAGATCGGAGAGACGGTCCATACTTCGGCCTTATCGACACAGTTCACGGCAGCGTTAATTAGAAGGCTTGGATTTCGGGCGCGTTTGGCTGTGTTCCGGTTCCGCTGAAACCTGAGGAAAAGGCTAAAAGTGCTCGGAGTCTCGCCGAAGAGGTATTGGAGGCAGCTGCATAAAGAACGCCGCAACTGGAGCGCAGAAGAGAAGACAAAGCTGCCGCGCCGGCATCTGATCGAGAAGATCCCGATCTTAAGATCTGCGAAGAGGCGCGCTTAGCGCCGAGCCTGTTCCACCGCTGGCAGGAACAGTTGTTCGTGGACGCCGCTTTGGCCCTGGAAGGCAAGCGGCCGGAACGAATCCAGGACCAGCAACGCGTAGAAAGCTGGGACAAAGAATGCGCCAGAAGGATGAAGTTCTGGCCGAATTGATGGTGGAGCACATTGCCCTGAAAAAAGAGCTTGGGGAATACTGAACGGTTGCTGGCTCGAGCCGGATGTTCGCGACGCAGTCGTGGACTTCATTCAGAATTGGTCGCACAAGACCGGCTTGGCCATCGACCGTTTGCTGGAGTGGTTGGGATTGAGCGTTGGCAAGTATTACGACTGGTGCCAACGTTTCAGCAAAACCAACCAGCACAACTGTGTGTACCGCTCGGGGAGACCAACCCAATTAAGATTTGCCGTACCGCCATTTCACAAAGATCTCACCAAGTGATTGCGTAATGTCCTGTGGCCGGTTGCAGAAATACCATTTCTTGAGCCCGTCCTCGCAGCCATGCTTCTTGATGAAGTCTTCAACCTCGGTCACTTGGTGGTTGTAAGCGGAATTCCTGTAGACCCAGTTGATCTTCCTCGTGAAGTACTCAGTGAGCCCTTCACTGAGGTCATGCCGCGTCATCTTGGGAAGCGGCCAGCTGTAGAGGTGCAGCAGTTCATGAACGAAAACACCGCCGTTCAGGTCCTTTCTGTCATTCACCCAAATCGCTTTCTCGCGGTAAGTCTTGCCGTTCTTGGTGACGGTAAAGGGGACTACAAAGCCATATGGGATCGAACCCGGTTGCCCACTGGCGAGAAACGCGTCCTGGAGGCTCTGGCTGCCGATGTTCAGGTCGAGCTTGTCCAAATTGAGCTTTGCGAAAGAGATGGGGCTCTTGTTGTATTCCCGACAAATTGCGTCATTTGCTTTCGTCCATCGGCCGTCCATAGTGGCATCCCCTCTGATTACTGTTTGCGTTTCAAACTCGCCAGACAACTGCGAACTTAATTTTATTATTGGACCCCCGGTCGAAGTCCACTACCATGGACCGGCGAGAGGCTATGCAACACGCCTGTCGAGAGGCGGCGGTAGCCCCTTACGCAACTCAGCCGCCTCTGCTACCTTCAATCGTTCCTTCCACTGCCTTCCCGACCACCTTGATTCGCTGCGATGGCTCAAACTCACGATTATTCGCCGGGGTGACAGATTCCCTGACCAACTTCATACGCGCAGACTCCCCATTGCTGAACGCGCCGTCTCCAGCTAAAATTCTCAATGTGGTTGTGCAAACCTATCCGTGTGTCCTTCTGTCTTCGGAAGCCGGGCAGATATGTTCAGGCGTTCCGCGAGAGAAACTGTTGGCAAGCCTCCTCTGGTTGCGCATGCCTAAAAAGTTTGAGATGACAAAGACCGGGATTTTTGAAACCGGAAGGCGCAGTCTTAAGACCGAACATGGCGGTGTTGTGCAGCAGGTAGAAGGATGGTGATCCGCGAGGATCAGATGGCGGCGTTGGCGGAGTCGAGGGCGGCGGATTTCGAACGCGATGTGATAGCGCATTTGCGGTCGTCGTTTCCGGATTGGTGCGCCGGCTCCAGCGACGGGGCCCTGCTCGAATTCGTACGGTACGGCATGGCGCGGGCGCGGGCGCATGGCATGCGGGCGGCGCGGGATGTCTGCACATATGTCGACCTGATGGTCCTACTGGGCCGGGATTTCGAAGGTGACCCGCAGATAACGTGGGCAGGGGAGCGGTTGTGCGACGTGCGGCGGTACACGGATCCGAGTGCAAGGATTGAGCAGTTGTGGAGCGAGGCTTGCGAGCGCCACGGCAGGCCGGAAACCGGCCAATAGGACGGAGAACATGAGCGCCAAAGACGATGCGCTAACTCGCGCCGAGCATGACAGAGCCGAGCGCTTCTGGTACGAGCCGGTGGGCGAGGCGGTGACCAGTTGTGACGCGATTCCTCCCCCAAAGGTGGTTTCGGAAGATAAGAAGCACTGGATCGAGATTGCGCTGGTGGATACGGATGGGAATCCCGTCCCAGGCGAGTCTTACAAGATCACGACGCCCGGAGGCGGCGAGGTGACGGGTACGTTGAACGAGA
Source organism: Bryobacteraceae bacterium (assembly GCA_040002435.1). Taxonomy (GTDB): domain Bacteria; phylum Acidobacteriota; class Terriglobia; order Bryobacterales; family Bryobacteraceae; genus JANXXV01. The sequence goes on along the minus strand of JBDUEM010000344.1, from coordinate 3,905 downwards.
AGGGGAAAGCGCGCGTGGAAGGAATCGACCCCGGAACCTGCATCGTGACGTTTCCCGTCCTAGACCGAGATTCGTGGAGTACCAAGTAGCCGTTCCCGATGCCGCGGCGCAGAGCGCTCACCGCATTCGAGTTCGGCTTTGGCCGTGCTATAAAGTTGTGACGGCTCCGGAGGCTGCCAACAGTTTTGCCCACAAACGTCACAGCGGGAAAAGGGGATACGCTCTGCGGAATTGCGATGAACGCCGGTTTTCTGGATTGCGATCGGATTCGGCTGGCAAATCCGCAATTCAATTCGCGCGCCCTGGCTGTCGACGATATCGTAATCGTTCCCGACCTTGAGCCCAAAGCGTCTCACCACGTCACCGACCAGATCCACAAGTTCGTCAAAAAGAATGCGCCGCCGGTTTTCATCCGGATCGTTCATGGATCGAAGGATAAGAAGTACCGCGACGACGTAACCACGGACATTCTGAATATTTCGAACTACGTCCCCGATGCCGGCGGGCTCCAGGGCGTTCGGCTGGACTTTCCGCCGGGCTTCGGCTACGACCCGAAAGGGGATGAGGACCTGGACACGTTGAAGGTGGAGGTTGTCGACCCGGCCGCCAGTGGAACCGTCAACGTCACGCTGGAAGCGCTGCGGCCCTTCTACGCTGCCGATGGGACCCTGGATCACCATGACACCTTCGCCGGTGTTGCCGATGCGGCCGACCGGAGGATCGACGACCTCGAATGCAAGCAGGTGGCGAGCGGGAACGTCGCGTTCCGTTCGCGCTACCTCCGGCTGGTGGTGGATAAAATCGACCGGCTGGGTAAACAGCAACTTCTGATCACCGACATGGCTAACGCCGGCGACCCGCAGGTGGAAATTCTGGACCAGAACGTTCGCGCAAGCTACGTGGTGAAGGGTTGCAAGGCGGGAGCCTTTAAATGCAAGGTCACGTTTGACGCAACGATTGATCGAGGCCGGACGATGGACCTGGCTATTCGCATCATGCGAGCGGCGCCAAAAGGAAAAATCACCCCAACTCCGCTCAATAAAATATTCGATCCCTACAACGATCTGGGCGCGGACGACGACGGCATTATCAAAATGCGGGATATCCGCAAACGCGTTCAGACGTTCGTGCGCGGCTGTTGGGCGCAGTCGCACGTCCGATCGAGCATCGTCACCTTGCAGACGCAGGACTTCCCGTCGGATTCCATCGTGGTTGCGGATCGGACCGGCCTGCCGGCCAAGGGCAACCAATTAGGCAACGCGAGTCTGGGGCAGGTCGGCTTCACGTTAAATGTGCAGCGGTTCAACGCGACACCGAACACCGTGCATGTGATTGCACCGTTCAATATCCCTGCCGGATCCACTCCGCAGCAAACCGGCGACCTCATCAAACAGCGTATTGACGGGTTTCCCGGCCTGACCGCGACCGTGAGCCCAAACAGTCCCGAAACAGGAACCCCGGACGGCAGCTGCGACGTTCTGATCGCCGAAGCAAGCGGCGGACGGGTCACCGTGACGGGAGTAAACGCCAATGCCAATCAGGATGAAGATCAGAAGGTTCAGGCGTTCACGCTGGGCATGACGATCCAGAAACGCAATGCGCCTGTGAATTATCATGTCGGCCACCCAGAACAGCGCAATCTGGTCAAGTCGCTCGATACGCCTGGCGACGTGGTCATCGACATTCAGGTGGTGGGAGTGGTCCCGGGGACGCGCGGTTTCACCGTTCCCGAGTTGAAGACGCTCAATGCCAATCGCCAGCCCGTTCCCGGAGTGAGGAACAGCATCATCATGCCCTCGATCTCTACCGACTCCACCGTCAACAATCCGTTTTCATTTCCTCACGAGATCGGCCACATCCTGACCGATGAAGGCCTCCACTCAACCGATAACACGCAATTGATGCGTTCCGGCACGTCAGGCACCAGTTCCTTGGTGGACGACAGCAAGCGCATCCTTGAGCACCGGCCAGCGGCGAACAATTGGGAGCAGACCACGCAGAATGGCGATGGCAGCGTGAATTACGGAGGAAGCCAGGCGCTGAATGCCGTGGAACACATCAACACCGGGAGTGGAAATCTGTTGCATTGATTAGGAAGACTGCATGATCCACCGATACGGCAGAGGCCGGCTGACCGGCATAATTCTTCTTGCGGGGGGTGTTTGCGTTATGGCTCAAGCCGATGAGGTCGATTCGAAGTTTGTCACTGCGCTGCGGACCAATATCTCGGGAATCTACTTCAATCAGGTGGCGCAGTATCAGCCGCCGGAGATTGAGCGGCAGTTTCGCGCCGCGGTCCAGCACTCTGCGCTGATCGAAGACGAAGAGTTCATGGCCAACCTGTTTTATCTGGTCCGCATGAAGCAGGTAACCAGCCTGAGGGAAGAGGTGTGGCGAGTGATTGGTTTTAGCCGCCTCCCGCCGGCTGCTCGAGTATCGGGTCTGAAAACCGCGTATGCCGTGGGTGGGCCCAACGACCGGCTTGAGGTGGACCGCCTGGAATCGGAAGCTCTGGCGGAACTTATCCGGTCGGGCAGGTCCCCCGAGGAGTCGCCCTACGTGCAGGCCGCGGACCGCATCGGCGGATCGCGAACGCTGGTGGCACTCCGCCGCCTTCAGTCCGACGCGGCCGCGCGTCAGGCAGCCAATGCCCGACAGCAGCCGAACAACTTCTCTTTGATTTCGCAGCTCGACAAAGTACGCGATCGCTTGGAGCGGCAAATTTCCGATCTGACGCAGAAGACCGCCATCCTCGCGCAGCCCGAACCCGCGCGTACGGCGCAACTGGCGCGCGTGTACATGAGCCGCCCCGCCTTTCTCACCTGTTGGGCGTACCGCGAACTGCTGGCTGAACCCTCGCCGAAATCGAGGGAAACGGTCCGTGACGTCGTCACCCGGCTTATTCCGACCTTCCTGCCCTCCGGTGGGCAGACTCCGGAAACGCGATCGCGGGATGAACTCGACCTTCGCCTGCGCGGCATTGCCTTGCTCGAAAAGATGGGCGCAACGCTCACCCCGGATCAGCTGGGGCTGATGAGATCCAATGAATCGCTTGTTAGCAGCCGCGAGCCGTTCTTCTATCCGGCTTGCACATGGGAGGACGTCATGGACGTCGTCTGACACCGGCCCGCGCGGACCGGGGTGTGCGCGTGAGACTGCAACCGAATCCAGAGACTTCTTCCCGGTAGCGGCGAACTCCTGCTTGGATCCGCTCCACCGATTCGATCAAGCCGGATGCTCCGCAACCGTGCGGATTCACATCGTCAGGATTTTGATGGTATCGGCGGCGGTGACGTTGATCTCTCTTCGGTGGTGTCTACACCATCGAAGCGCGTTGGCATGGACAACAACCAAGCCAGTATTATCGAAGTCCTGCGAGAAGTAAACCTGATTGCCTTCAAAGAAATGGATTGAGAGGTCACCTGTCAAGCATATGGTCAACGACTCACAAACGACCACCGTTCCTACTTCTCTCAGACAACCCGAGATGTTGAACAAAACAGACTGCAGACAGCCTCTCCAACTCACACCACACTAAAGTTTATTAATGCTATGTCAACACAAATACGTGTTGTAGTATCAATAAGTTACAATAAAGTCTTGTCACTCCTCCCCTGAGTGTGCTAATAATTGGCTGTAACGAAGTTCAATCCGAACAATTCACATTCACAACGTTAGTATGGAGGTTGTAACAATGGCACTGAACATTCGACCGCTCTATGACCGCATTGTGGTCAAACGGCTCACCGAGACTGAGGAAAAGACCGCGAGCGGCCTGTTTATCCCGGATTCGGCGAAAGAAAAGCCCCAGGAAGGGGAAGTTGTGGCAGTTGGGAAAGGAAAGCGTCTGGAAGACGGCAAGGTAGTGCCGCTCGACGTGCAGGTGGGCGACAAAATTCTGTTTG
>JBDUEM010000343.1:0-6956 GCA_040002435.1 Bryobacteraceae bacterium | reverse complement strand
TCGCGCAATGCTATCATCGTATTTCACTCGAACATGCCGCCTCCCACACCGAGAAACCTGGTGCCTCGGCCCAAGAATGCGGCCGAGCGAAAAGAACGAGTCCGCAAGATTCTCCAAGGCTTGGACGAGATGTACCCGAACGTGACTTGCGCGCTGACGCACAGCAACGCCTGGGAATTATTGGTCGCCACCATTCTGTCGGCGCAGTGTACCGACAAGCGCGTGAACGAAGTGACGCCCGGCCTGTTCCGGAAGTACCCGACCATTCAGGATTTTGCTGCCGTCAGCCAGGCGGAACTTTCCCAAGAGATCCGCTCCACCGGCTTTTTCAATAACAAAGCGAAGAGTGTAATCGGGGCCGCGAAACGAATCATGTCTGAGTTTGGCGGCGAAGTGCCTCAAAACATCGAAGACCTGCTGACCGTGCCAGGGGCCGCAAGAAAGACTGCGAACGTCGTGCTGGGAACGGCGTTCGGGATTGCCTCCGGAGTAGTGGTAGACACGCATGTGATGCGCATTTCGCATCGCCTGGATCTGTCAAAAGCAGCCGATCCGGTGAACATTGAGAAAGACCTGATGAAGATTATTCCGCGGGATCGCTGGATACTTTTTGCGCACCAGATGATTCACCACGGCCGCGGCCTGTGCGTGGCACGAAAGCCGCGCTGTGTGGAATGTCCGCTCGATCCCCTCTGCTATGCAAAGGACAAGACAATATGATTTCGCGGCGCTTGTTTCTCGGTGCATCTTCGGCCGCGCTGGCGTCGGAATTATTCGGCGCGGGGACCGAGGGCAAGGCGCCGAATCCCGCGCTGGAGAAACTGGCCGCCGGGGCTCTGCACGAAGCCAAGAAGCTGAAGGCTACGTATTGCGATATCCGCATCAACCGCTATCACGATCAGAGCGTTGGCATCCGGCTGAGTCCGGAGCGAGGCACCGGCAAGACGCTCGAAGTTCCCAATGTCAGTGACAGTGAAAGTTTTGGCTTTGGCGTTCGTGTCATCGTCGATGGCGCGTGGGGTTTCGCAGCGTCGCCAATCGTCACGCCCGAAGAAATTGTTCGAATGACCGGCGAGGCCGTAACCGTAGCTCGTGCTAATGCCAGCATTACGAAACAGCGCGTGATCCTGGCTCCGGTGAAGGCTTACAAGGACCGGTGGACCTCACCATTTGAACGCAATCCGTTTGACGTCCCCATCGCTGAAAAGTTGGAATTGCTGCGCGAGGCCACAGGTGAGGCGAAGAAGAATAAGCGGGTTTTCAATTCCCTGGGCACTCTGAACTTTCACTCCGAAGACAAGTACTTCGCTTCCTCGGAAGGATCTTCCATACAGCAATTGATTGTGCAGAGCTTTGCGATCTTGAACGCTACGGCGGTTGATGTCAGTAAAGGCCTCTCACGCAGCCGTACGTACGTTCCGCCGCCGCTCTCCATTGGGTACGAATTCGTACCGCAAATGAATCTGAAGGAGAATGCACAGCGTATCCGCGAAGAGGTCTTGGAGCACATGGCGGCGACGCCCGTGAAGCCCGGGAAGAAGGACCTGGTACTGATGCCGAGCCATCTGTTCCTTACCATTCACGAGAGCATCGGCCATTCCACTGAGCTCGACCGTGCCCTGGGCTATGAGGCCAATTTCGCCGGTACCAGCTTCCTCACTTTGGATAAACTGGGCAAACAGCGGATTGGAACTCCGATCGTGAATATCTACGGAGACCGGACCACGGAGAAAGGACTGGCCACAACCGCTTACGATGACGACGGCGTCAAAACCACGCGGTTCCCCATCATTGAGAACGGCATCTTTACGCATTATCAGACCATTCGCGACCAGGCTCATCTGATCAATGAGAAAGAGTCGCGCGGATGCTGCTACGCCGACTCGTGGTCCAGCGTTCCGTTTCAGCGCATGCCCAATGTTTCGCTCGAACCCGGCAAGCCTGATACAACTTTGGAGGATCTGATCTCGGGTGTGGACGACGGCATTCTGATTGAAGGCCGCGGCAGTTATTCGATTGACCAGCAGCGCTACAATTTCCAATTCGGCGGCGATGCGTTCTGGGAGATCAAGGCCGGCAAGAAGACCGGGATGCTGTCCCAGGTCGCCTATCAATCTCGAACCACGGACTTCTGGCAGACGTGCGATTCCATCGCTAACCGAAGTTACTGGCAGATGTACGGATCGAATCGCGACGGCAAGGGCGAGCCCGTGCAAATCAACGCCGTCAGCCATGGCTGTTCGCCTGCCCGCTTCCGGCAGGTCAACGTCATCCAGACAGACTAGAATTCGATGCTGACACGCGAACAGGCAAAGGCGTTGAGTGAAAAGATTCTGGGCTTCTCCAAGTTCCCCGATTGCACTGTCAACATTATCGAGAGCGAAGAGGCATTCATCCGGTTTGCCAACAACGGCGTGACTACTTCCGGATTTACCAACACACGGCGATTTGTCATTTCCTCCACGCGGGAGCAGAAGACCGGGACCGCGCTGACGAACGATCTGGATGACGCGTCGCTGAAATCCGCCGTTGCGCGTTCGGAAGAGCTCTCCGCCGTCTCGCCGCCAAACCAGGAATATGTAGAACCGATCGGTCCGCAGAAGTACGCGGAGGCGTCCAATTGGGACGATGAAACCAGCCGTGCGCGTTCGCCCATTCTGGTTCCGCAGGTGAAGGCGGTAATCGATGCGGCATCGAGGAAAGGACTGGTGGCGGCGGGTTTATTCAGCCGCACCGCGGAAGTCTCCTCGATCGCCAACAAACGTGGCAACTTTGGCTTTGAGCGCCGCACCGATGCCGGATTTAGCACCACAGTTCGTGCCGCGGACGGCAGCAGTTCTGGTTGGAGTTCCCACCCCGCCGTACGAATCCGCGAGATCAAAGGTGCGGATCTGGCGGCGCAGGCGGTGGAAAAGTGCCTGAAGTGGAAGAAGCCGCTGCGGTTGGAACCAGGGAAATATAATGTGGTGCTGGAACCGACTGCTGTAGGCGATCTGATGGAGTGGCTGTTTTTTGGGTTCTCGGCCCGTTCCGCGGAGGAGGGCCGATCGTTCCTTTCCAAGAAAGGCGGCGGTACACAAATGGGCGAGAAACTGTTTCCGGAAATCGTGACACTCCGCAGCGCTCCGGACGACCGCCGGTTTCCAACCTCGTTATGGTCGCAGGGCGGTCTGCCGCAGCGCCCCAACACGTGGATCCAGAATGGCGTTGTCAAGGGCTTGGCCTATGATCGCTATTGGGCGATGAAAAGCGGCAAGGAGCCGAACAGCGGATTCGGCCATTTGATTTTGGAAGGAACCTCTGCCTCTCTCGCGGACCTGATCAAGGCTACTGAGCGCGGTCTGCTGGTGACCCGCTTCTGGTACATCAGAACCCTAAATCCGCAAACGGTTCAACTGACGGGCCTCACTCGCGATGGCCTGTTTCTTATTGAGAATGGCGAGGTGACGCAGCCGGTAGTGAACTTCCGTTTCAACGAAAGCCCGGTGCGTCTGCTGCAAAACATCACGAAGATCGGCACGCCGCAGCGCGTGGCGGGCGGCGAAGGCGACGGAATGATCGCCCCACCGGTACAGGCTTCGAACTTTACATTCTCCAGCGTTTCCGACGCCGTATGAAAATACCAGCCGTGCTTGCCTTAGCGCTTTCGATGGCGGGGTGCGTTGGCATTCAGGACGCGTATGCACCGCCCGAACAGCGGAAGCCGCTGAGCGTGGAAGATCCAAGTCCCTTAAAGGCTTTCATTCACATGAACGATCCCTCGGCGCCCAGCCACTTCATTCGCGATATCGGCCAGGAGTTACAGGGAGCAACGTGGCGGTGGACGCAGCAGCGGCCTACGATGATGTTCCTCTTGAAGTCTACGAAAGAGCAGAAATTCTCCTCCGACTTCACCATTGCGGACCTTACCTTTCAACAGACGGGGCCGGTCACCATCTCCATCCTCATCAACGACCATCTTCTCGACAAAACGACATACACAAAATCCGGCTATCAACACATCGAAAAAGAGGTACCTGAGGCATGGCTGCATTCCAAGGCCGAAAATATCGTGGTGATGGAGATCGACAAGCTATGGATGGCGCCCGCGGATAAGGCAACCTTCGGCTTTATTCTCACTTCCGCCGGATTCATCCCCTAAATGCCTCAGGCAGTGTACATCCTTTTTGGTGCACTGTTTACAGTCAGCACCGCTATCGCCCTTGGATCGCTGTTGATGCGAAAGTGTGCCGCGTCACTGGATCGCACGGAGTACTTCCTGTTCAGTTTCCTCACAGGCGCCGCCATGCTCAGCACTACGGTCTACCTGTTGTGCGCCGTGCATGGAGCGCGCAAAGGCGTGTTTCTCGCCGTCGGCATCGTGGCCATTGCTGCGGCCGTGCGGTACCGGCGCATTCCATTCAGCGCGGCTTACGCACTGACAAACGCTGACAAGTTGTTTCTAGGGCTCTACATACTGTTCGGCACCATGTACTTCGTCTACGCGATGGCGCCGGAGCACAGCCCTGACGGAATCACATATCACCTGGGCATCGTCTCTCACTATTACCAATGGCATGGCTTCCGCCAAATCAGCACCAGCATGTACGCCAATCTTTCGCAGGGAATGGAGATGTTATTCCTGTTCGCGTTTGCCTTCGGCCGTCACTCGTCCGCGGCGCTGGTTCACTTTGCTTTCCTCATGTCGCTGCCTCTGCTGATGATGCGATATGCGCGCCGCTTTGAACTTGGCTTCGCTGGAGTATTCGGCGCTCTACTGGTATTTCTAAGCCCGATTGTGGGAATCGACGGCAGCAGCGCCTACACAGATGTGGCCGTGGCCTGCGTGCTTTTTGGTCTGTTCTACCTGCTTGAGATCACCAATCCCGATCGGATGATGCTACTTGCAGTGGGACTGTTGGCGGGCTTCGGTTACGCACTGAAGTATACAGCTGGCCTGGCAATTCCTTACGCCTTGGCGAGGTCGCGGCGCAACACGCTTCTGGTTGTGCTGGCGGCGGCCGCGATGGTAACGCCATGGCTCGTCAAGAACATCATCTACGCCGGCAATCCATTCGCGCCGTTCGCTAACGCATGGTTCCCGAATCCCTACATGAAAGTCGACTTCGAAAAGGAATATGCGGGCTACATGCGTCACTTCAACGATGTCCCCGATGCCCAGATTCCGGTGGAAGTGGCGGTGCGCGGCCAGATGCTGGGCGGCTTGTTGGGTCCCGTGTTTCTGCTGTTGCCGTTATCGCTGCTTGCGCTCCGGTATGCCGAGGGACGAAAACTACTGTTCGCAGCCGCGCTGTTCACCCTTCCCTATGCGGCGAATATAGGCACCCGCTTTCTTATACCCAGCCTTCCGTTCTGGGCTCTCGCTCTTGGCCTTGCCTTTCGAAACTCTCAGTCAGCCGCACTGGCGATCGTGTTGGCTCACGCGCTGTCGTGCTGGCCGAGCAGCATCCGAAAGTACGCGAATCCGTATACCTGGCATATCGACACGTTCCCCGTCCGCGCCGCTTTGAGGCTGATTCCAGAAGACAAGTACCTTGCTGAAAATAGCCGAAGCTATGTTGTGGCGCGTATGGTGGAATCTAACGTTCCGCCGGGCAAGCGGGTCTTCGCGTTCGGAACAATTGTGGGCGAGGCTTACACGTCGCGTGAAATCCTGGTCAGCTTTCAGGCCGCCCTCAATCGAACGCTGCGAAACATTCTGCTAACGCCGCTGATCAGGGAATACCAGGCTAGCCGTGTCCTAGAATTTCGCTTTCCAGCTCAGGAAGTCCAGAAACTGCGCGTGTTGCAAATTGCCCCGAAGAATTCGGATGTGTGGAGCATCTCGGAATTTCGAATTCTTTCGGCGGGGATGGAACTGGCGCGAGAGCCATCCTGGCGCCTCCGCGCGAATCCCAATCCGTGGGATGTGCAAAGCGCCTTCGACAATAGTCTGGTCACGCGCTGGTCCGCTGCGGAACCCATCCGGCCGGGAATGGCCGTCGAAGTCGATTTGGGACAGCCTCGCAGGCTAGACGAGGTGCGGCTGGAATGCTCTCGCGATCAGTACCAAGTACGATTGACATTGGAAGCGATGGACAGCCACGGCCAGTGGGCGCAAATCGGAGGCGAGCCATCGGACGGTGAACCGAAACCTGTGGGGGGCCTGAGGAAAGCGGCCATGGCGGAGGTGAAGCGCGCCGGTGTGGACTATTTGTTGGTGGATGAAACAGACTACGGCTCAGCCGATTTTCGCGACCGGACTGAACAGTGGGGTCTGCGGCTGGTAGATGACAAAGGCGGCGTGAAGTTGTATCGCGCGGAGTGAATCATTGAAACTGTACCTGGGTGTAGACGGCGGACAATCTAGCACCACGGCGCTTATCGGCGATGAAACCGGCCGGGTCATTGGAGGCGGCCGCGGTGGCCCGTGTAATCACGTCAAGGGGCCGGAAGGGCGTTCGAAGTTCCTCAACGCCATCGCCGGATGTACAGCGGCGGCCTGCGCCCAAGCTACACTCGACAACGCGGCAGTTGTCTTTGAATCAGCGTGTCTCGGCTTCAGTGGCGGTCCCGCCGACAAGGAAGCGCTGCTGGACGAGATTCTGAAAACGAAACAGCGAATCGTAACCACCGACGCGATGATCGCTCTCTCCGGAGCCATGGCCGGCGGCCCCGGAATTATCACCATCGCTGGAACAGGTTCCATCGCCTACGGCCGCAACCGTGAGAAGCGCATCGCTCGCGCGGGGGGCTGGGGCTATATCTACGGCGATGAAGGCGGCGGGTTCGACATCACGCGGCAAGCGGTTCGTGCAGCCCTGCGGCACGAAGAAGGCTGGGGACCGGCAACCTCTCTCCGTGAACTCTTGCTGTCGGAAACGGGCGCTACCGACGTGAACGACCTTCTGCATCGCTTCTACACAACCGACTATCCCCGGCCGAAGATCGCGTCGTTCTCGACCTTGGTGGACCGC
>JBDUEM010000342.1:0-6979 GCA_040002435.1 Bryobacteraceae bacterium | reverse complement strand
ACTCAGCAACTGATTGGCTCCGGAACTGCTGGAGCCGAACTGCCACAGGACCCGGCGAGTGAGATCAAGAGCAAAGTTCGGGCGGGGATCATCCAGCTTGAGCCGCAGCGGTGACGTCGCGGAGGCTACGTAGGTACGGTTGCCGTCTGAGAGGTATGTCACTCCGCTGTCGTGCTGGGTTTCCGAAGGTTCCGTGGTGCAGGAAGGCTGCCCGCCGGAAATTCCAAACACGTCATAGTCCAGCCAGAGCCAGCACTCGCGGCCCAGGTTCTGCGAAGGGAAGGTAGCGCCCGTGTAGATCCGGCTGGCGCCGGCAAAGACCAACGGATAAGTCTGGAAATAGTCCGACGGTAAACCCGTAGCCAAGAACGTGTACGGCCGTGGACGATCACGATCAAAAATCATTACTTCTCCCATCGTCGTGGAGACGATGACAGTTTCTGGGGAATCAGGGGGAGTGACGAGCGAATTGATGTCAATGCGTGATTGTCCGGCGGAGAGCGGCACTTCCCACTGAAGATCCACTGCGCCAGCCGCAGTGTTGTATCTGAGAATCGTGGATTTCGATGTGGAGCTGACTCCCGCGACGTAAAGGTAACGCCCGTCTGCGCTCAAGGCCACGGCGCGAAAAACCGGAATAAATCCGGGTACCCTGGTTAACAGATTGCCAGTCGCAGCATCCCAGACCAGGAGATCGTAAGAGGAAATGGTGGAAGGAGTTTCGGTAATTGCAAAGAGAAGGTTCCGGACGGGATTGTATGCCGAGCCGACGGCAGTGACCGCATGCCCGATGTACACACGCACCGTCGCAGATCGGAAAGCGTCATTGGTGACATAAAAGTCATGTGCGCCCAGGCGGTTCAAGTCGCCGGAAGGGGGACGAACGTCGATGCGGTTCGCATTCACGGCGGCGACGGAGATCTCCACTCCGTCCCAAAATGCGCGCGTACGGGACGTGAAACCGGAGCCCGAAAACGGGACCTGTGGCCCGAGCGGATTCAGCGCATTGTAGAAAAGCGGCGCGGGTCGGGTGATCACCGGGACTGCATTGGATGCTGGCTGGACGACGAAGAGAGCGATTGCGGAAGACCCGCCTCCTGGACCGGGGTTGGTCACCGAAATCTGGTTGCTTCCCGGTTGGGCTAAGTCCGCCGGCTCCAGCAGAAACTCGAAATGGCCGCCCCGCGAGAGTCCGGGATCGAGAACAAAGCTGGCAATTCGCTGGGTACCGTTCCAGTACAGAACCGAGCCGCTAGTGACATTCGCTGCGCGGACCACGAGCTTGGTTGGACCTGCAGCCTGGTTAACAGATGTAGGGGAGACGAAGATGCCGGATGGCGGGGAATTGATCCCGGTAAGCATCCGCTCAGAGGTTCCCCCACCAGGGGGCGGCATCGTCATCACAATGCGATTGCTGCCCGGTTGAACCGACCTGCAATCAAATGCAATCGCAGCTTCGCCCGCATTGATGAAGGTGTAGTTCACCGGCTCGCCGTTCAGAGTAACGGCGGCTCCCCATGCGAAGCCTGACCCGAACAAAGAGGTGGCGCATGTGCCGGAAATGCTGCTGTCCAGGACAATGAAATCGGGAGCGATTCTTTGAACATCCGGAACGGGATTGCCGAAGTTGACGCGGAGCAAGAAGGCATCGCTCTCGAACATCTTGTTGCGCGAGTGTCCTGGCTGGATTGTTCCCGGCGTGGCGACGAAGGAATCATTTGCGCTGCCAGCGAATAGGAATCCACCGTCGTACGTCGCGGCGACGGCGGTGTAGCCAGCACCGCCGGGTAGACCCGTCCTCAAGTTGACTCTGGAGCCGTTTGGATCTACACAAGTGAGCGAACCCTGGACTGACGGTGTGGAATCATTTGGAAAATTACCAGCAATTCCCCCCTGCGATTGCTGAGCCTTGAGCATTGCCAGTCCTGCGAGACAGGGCCGGCCATTCTGTTGGAAGGTTAGACGCAGGTACTTGTCTAAAGGTGGGTACTGCTGCGGCTGGAACAACGTGGATTGCAGGATGCTCTTACCGTCAGCCGCGAGACGGACAAGAAACGATGCATTGATGGAGTCATCCGGGTAAATCGGAGGTATCGGAGGGAACGGATCCAGATTCAGGGGATTTACCTGTGGAAATTTTGAGCCTGATGTCCAGCCTGCCACGTAGACAGTGCCGTCTAACGCAAGCTTGAGATCGCTGATACCGGAGCCCCTTCCATCGCCGTGAAGCAGAGTTGCAAGTGCCAGAGCGGTTCCAGCTGGATTCAGCTTTGCGAGGTATGCCTGCGCTTGCCAGTCGGGATGCTGGTTGATTCCGGGCAGCGGATTCACGGGCGAAAACGGTGGGCTGAAGGGCGGCGGGGCGAGTGAAGAAACGCCACCCATCACTAGGCTGCGGGCGGAATCCACTTCCATGGCGGAGACTGGTCCAAGGCTCCAGTAGGTGGCGTACAACACGGAATTGATCTCCGAATTCAAATGCAGCACAAAGTCCGGAACCCATGGCGTAGTCTGAAGAGCCCCCGGAGTGGGGGTGAATCTACCGGTATCGAGCGTGCGGCCGGAAATGTAAACTCCTCCGGCGATGTCGACGGCGAGGACCGGACCAGTGCTACTGGAACCGGTCCACAGAAACGTGCTGGCCTTGAGGCGGCCTGTCTTTGCATCGAGCTTGACGAGAAAGAGATCCTTCACGCTGGGATCGATGGTGGCATGCCAGGCATTCGCAGTGACGGGGAAGTTAGGCGACGTTGTACTACCCAGCAGATAGAGATTCCCGAGAGTATCCTGCTTCAGGCCGAAGACCGACTGGCTAGCTGAGCCGCCAATGAAGAGCGACCAATCCAGAGCGGATGCGTCCGGCTTCAATCGCGCAATAAAGGCTGCCGGCTGCAGGAGAGCTTCCGGCAGATTAAGGGGATTTTCCGGTGAAAGGGCCGCCGGAAAATTCGCGGAAGTCGTGTTTCCAGCTGTGTAGATAGCCCCGTCCGATCCGGAGAGAACCGCCACTGCCTCGTCGCTCCCGGAGCCGCCCAAGAACGTGGCGAACTGGACGACCGGATCAATCGTGAGGGGAAGACTGGGATCGTAGTCTCCAAGTTGGAATGACACCAGGCGATGCTTATCCAATTGGAAGCGCGCTGTTACCGGCACGCGTTTGCCGCGAATGGTCTGCAACGCGACGGGAGCCTTTAGTAAGGTGCCTCCGAATGCCAGCGCGCCGGAGGCGTCGATCCGCACCCCGGCCGGAACGCGCATGCGGATGCGCGATGGATCTGCGCCGGCGGCGAGAATGAAATCAAACTCCACATCGCCGTTCGCACCGCGATAGAGAAGGTCGATCCCCGGATAGACTTCGCGATACCGGACTGCACCGTAGTGAGGTACATCCCAAAGCCATCGCGCGGGGTCATGGTAACGGACATAGTGGCTGACACCGGGAAGCGGCTGTTCGGGAACGGCGAGGGCATCGGGCGAAGCACCTTCGAGAACAACTGACTCACGGGAGCCATCCTTGCGAAGGAACCCTATAGAGGACGGTCCGGCCGCAATTGTACCGGTGGAAGTGCGGGCGAGATAAGCGGCCTGGATATCCGCCTGTCCTCGATTCGGTTCCAGATACACCGCGGCCTTCGCCAACAGCGCACCGGCGAGGAAAACGCTAACGAATCTCAAGGGTGGCTCCTTGCGGACTGTCCTGGCCGTTGATATTGACGATGATGGCGGCAGTTCCGGAGGGCATGTCGGCCGGCAGCAGAACGTTTATCTGGAAGACGCCGCTTACCAGGCCGGGAGCAGCGCCTGCATAAAGAACTTGCGCATCCCGGCCCGCAATCGAAACGCGAACCGGGGCTGAGAGGCTCGCCGCCCGGCGGGCCACAGCGCCATCCACCGCACCTGCCATGACACCGCCTCCAGTACCGTAGAGAGCCACCACGCTTCCGGGAGGCGAAGGCGTGTTCACGCTTCCGTCCTGGTTGATCAGCGAAACCGGACCGGAGCTTGATGCTGTACGTGTGAAGAGGGCCGGGGACGTTGAGGCTACCGGGAGTGAAATCTTGGCCGACGGAATCCCGAAATACCACACCTGCATGTCTACCATTTCACCGGGCTTGAGGCTAAACGGCGCAACAATGTTGATCTGTCCCTGATAGCCCAGCAACAGGGCGCCCGGAAGCCGGCCAAACCAGACCTGGACATTGCTTAGTGAGAACGGGAAGAATCCGATCCCATCGCTGACCCCGGCCTGCGGCAGGGTTGGGCCCAGGTTCGTTCCGTAGATCGTAAGAATTTCACCGGGTGCAATGGCGCCAGCTTGCTGGCTGGCGGCATTTACGATGGCGGCCTTTGCTGTTGACGGCGCGGGTCCAGCCAGCGGGGTATGGAAAATCAGCAATCCGTCGGTCGAGCTGATGATGACGCCATCGACTCCAAAACGAAGGAGCCTCTGGGCAGGATTGGGGAGCGAAGCTGGCGTCAGGCCCAAGACCTGCGATCCGAGAGGTTGAAAACTGGGAAGGGCGAAGGCCGCTAACCGGACCGGGGACTGCCCCAACCTGTCGACCGGAGGGCTGTATAGAATGAAGGCGCGCTGGTTTTCAGAATCGACCGCAATGGTGCCGTCCATTTCAAAGTTTCCTGTCACGTGCATGCTTTCGTAATCGATGGCGGTCGCGCGCGATGTATAGAGCGTTCCGCCAGCGATTACCCCCGGTACGCCACCGGCGGCAAACACCGCTTTCTGGGTAGGGATACCCGTTCCATTCACCTGGTAACGATAGGTTATGAAGTTGCCGTTGTATCCGTCTCGGAAGAGATAATTTCCGTCTGGGGAAAAGAGTATTCCTGGCGAGCCGCAACAATTATCCGAAATGACATTGGGGCGCTTAAGGCCGTTGTCGAAAATGGCGATTTGTATGGGGCTGGATCCCACGTCTGGCGAGAATCCTAAAGCTACCGTGCCGGGCTTGCCGGGCATAACTGTGATCGCGTCATGCATGGGTGCGTTAGGGTAAGGCGGCTTGTATCCGGGCGGGCGGAATGAAAAATCTCCCGCAGCCGCGAGGGTCTCCGGGTCAAGACGCCTGACGAAATTATCGCCTTCCACCACGGCGTAAAGCGCACTGCCGTCATCGGACAAGGCCAGATCTCCCAGGATGCTATTGACCTGGACAACAGGTCCAATGACACCAGTGGCCAAGTCAAGGACAACCACGGAGTTCGGTGGGAACCGGGGATCTTTGGTGGCGGCGGGTGTGGCCACGTAGAGGCGGTTCCGCTTCCGATCAAGCGCCACGCCCGTCGGCTGCGCATTGTAACCGACTGGGTAGGTCCGGTTATAAAGCGCGACGCCGGTTTGGGAATCGACTATCGTGGCGACCGCCAGTTGCGGAAACGCCAGGTCGCCGGAGGTGAGCATCATTGTGTATCCGATTCCGGCGGTGAACGAAGTTGGACGGGGCGATCCGTTCCAGAGAAAGGTCAGTCCTCCCGGGTATAGCGGAAGGGTAAACAGAAGCTCGCCCGGACTCCCCACATAGAGAAAAGTTGGGTTCAACTGAACTGGTTGCCCGTACAATATGCCGGTCGCTACCAGTGCGGCCGACCAAAAAAAGTTTGTCATTTAGGGATATAGATCCCAGGATATCGCGGCCGAAAATAAAACTCGACGATTACGGAAGGGTAATTTGCACACGGCTCAGGCGAATGTTTCCGCCGCTGGAGCCGAAAATGAGGTCGTCGCCGTCCGCACCGAGAAGAATTCCCAGGGAGCGGCCGTTGTCTTCGGTAAGGGCTACATTGCCGACCGGCTTCCACGCCTTTGTCTCGCGGTCGAAGCACTCCGCGTGCGGGACGCTGCTCTCGAACCGTTCACGGCAGAGGGCGTTCGATGAAGTGAATGCCATTCCTCCGGACCCGGAGCCCTCGCGTCCAATCTTCCAATGACCAATGAGGCTGCCGTCTAATGCCAGTTCGATCCATTCGCGGGTCTCAGACCTCTTGCCGGCATACGCGAGTGCACCGATCCTGTTGCCTGAGATCCTGAGCCTCAAGAAACCGCCGGACGGACTTCCCGGGGACAGCCCGGGTCTTGGGAAGAGTGAGCGCGATAGGAATGCGCCGATTTGTTTGCCATCGGGCGAGTACTTCCGGAACAGAGGATAATCTTCCGGATCCTCCCTGCCGTTTTGCGCACTGTCGCGCTGCCATCCGAAAGTCCAGAGGTTATTGTCCGCATCGAAACAAACGTGGGACGGCAGGTATTTCCCGGTTGCAATGAATCGGATCCGCTTGCCGGACGGGTCAAGAAAAGCGATGCCGCCGGCGCTGATGTCAGCCACACCGAGGGCGAATGCACCGCGTCCGTCGACAGCGGCACTCATCACGACAGCTTGAGGCGGGTTGTTCACCTGGGTCTCGAAAGCCAGTTGACCATCGGGCCCCCACACTTCAATGGCGTTGGAATGATGGAGGAACAGGAGATAGCCCCTGTCGAACGTAGGCAGAGCCGCTGAACCGAACGATCTGTTGAAGGTGACCGTTTGGGTTGGTTCCGTCGCAAGGAGTGTTGTGCAGAAAAGAAGCGCGAGGGCGAACGCGGCTTTGAACATATTACGATCCCGTCACCTGCGACCATACCACTCAAAAAGAGAACGGGGCAAGCGCACTTTGCGCCTGCCCCGCTCTTATCTTCTAAGTGGACTATAAGAACTAAGAAGCGATATCGACGCCCATGCTGCGAGCCGTGCCCTTGACGCTGTTCATCGCAGACTCGACGGTAAAGCAATTCAAGTCAGGCATTTTGATCTTGGCAATCTCTTCAATCTGCTTCAGAGTAATTTTGCCAACCTTGTTCTTGTTGGGTTCGGCGGAACCTTTGGCGATGTTGACGGCGCGCTTGATCAGCACCGGCACCGGCGGGGTCTTCGTGATGAAGGTGAACGAACGATCCGAGAAGATAGTGATGACGACCGGAATG
>JBDUEM010000341.1:0-7224 GCA_040002435.1 Bryobacteraceae bacterium | reverse complement strand
GTAACATACGGGTCATGTCGCTGGCGTACCCAGCCTGCATGGCACCCATATCTATTAATAGTAACCGATTTGCCCCCAGAACCTGGCTTGAGGGCTGCGCATGCGGCAGGGCGGAAGCGGCTCCGGCGGCGACGATAGTCTCGAACGCCGCCTTCTCGGCACCATGCATCCGCATCTGGTATTCCAGTTCGCCCGCCAGCTCGTTCTCCGTCATCGACGCCTTCAATTGTTTCAAAGCGCTTTCAAAAGCGGCCGAATTCGTCAGCACCGACTGGCGGATCAACTCAATTTCGGTGTCGGTCTTGACCATCCGCTGCTGCTCAACCATTCCGTTCACGGGGTGCAGCGAACTCTTGCCCGGAAGCCCCTTCTCAAGCTCTACATAGCTGCCGTAAGGGATGCGGTTCGCCTCGAACCCGATGCGCTTCCATCGCTTCTTTGCGATCAGCTTCAGCGCCGCCGCATAGAGCGAACCCCGGACAATCTCGACTCTCGCCTTGGTCTCGGCGGCGGCACGAAGCGTGTATCTCGGATCGGTGAACAGCACGGCCGTGTCGCCCCAGATCACCAGCAATCCGTTGCTCCCCGTGAAGCCGGAAAGATAGCGGATGTTCGGCAGGGCGGACACAATCAGGGCGTCCAGCTTCCGTTCGGGAAGCTGTTCGGCAATTCGCGCTTCAGTTGTCATTGCGGTGTGAGGACCAGCTTGCCGGTGGTTTTGCGGCTTTCCAGATCGCGATGCGCCTGCTGGACGTCTGCCAGTTTATACGCTTTTTCGATGTGGATGTTCAGCTTGCCGGATGCGACCGCGCCCAGCAGATCGCCTGCCCGCCACGCCAGTTCTTCCGCAGTGGCGATGTGGAAAGCCAGCGTCGGGCGTGTTAGGAAGAGCGATCCCCTCTGGCTCAACACCAGCGGCTCAATAGCAGCCACAGGTCCGCTCGACTGTCCGAAGCTAACCATCATTCCCCGCGGCCGGATGCAGCTCAGGCTCTTGAGAAACGTAGTGACGCCAACCGAATCGTAGACCACGTCGACGCCTTTCCCGTCGGTGATGCGTTTCACTTCGGTTTCAAAGTCCTGGCTCGTGTAGAGAATTGTCTCGTCCGCGCCGGCGTTGCGGGCCATCTCCGCCTTCGCTTCCGTTGACATGGTGCCAATCACTTTTGCGCCCAGGTTCTTCGCCATCTGGACGATGAGCAGTCCCGTGCCTCCGGCCGCAGCGTGGACCAGTGCCGTGTCGCCCTTCTTCAAGGGAAATGTCGAATGCGTCAGGTAATGCGCGGTCATGCCTTGCAGCATGGCGCCGGCGGCGACCTTGAGATCGATGCCGTCCGGTACGTGCACCAGCATCTTGGTCGGAACCGCGGCGTATTCGGCATAGGCGCCCACCACGGACGTATAGGCTACACGGTCGCCAACCGAAAAGCCGGTCGCTCCCTCGCCCAGGGCTTCCACCACGCCCGCGGCTTCCTGCCCCAGGGTGAACGGGATCGGCAGTTTGTATAAGCCCGTGCGCTGGTAGACGTCGATGAAATTAACGCCCGCAGCCGCGATCTTCACCAGCACCTGTCCCGGCGCCGGCTTCGGAATATCTACTTCTTCGTAGTTCAGTTCTTCGGGACCGCCCGTGTGATGGACCAGGATTGCTTTCATGAATGTACCTTTCGTCTGAAATGGACTGCGGCTGCGTAGAGTATCAAGTATATGACGGTGAAGGGAAACAAAATGAGACGGACGATTGTGCGGACGGCTCCGGCTCCTGAGAGGCCCGCTCGGTAAAGCACAAAGTGGCGCATAGTACGCCAGTTGCTCCACTGCACCCAGAAGAAATCGTTGTTCTCATTCAGGATAAATAGCTTCGCCGGGACGCGCGCGGCCAGCATCCATTTCCACTTCGTCATGATCGGCTCAGCGGCGCAGATGATGCCGATAATCGCGTGCCCGCGCTGTCCCAGGTCTTTGATCAGCCGCGCGCGGCCTTCGGCGCCCTGGTAATCGGAGATGCGGAAGACCTCGCCATCAAACCCTTCCGGTGTACCCGCGAAACATGTCACCAGGTCGAATTGTACTTGATCGCCTACTGCCTTGCGCAGCGTCGGAATCAGCGCTTCAATCAGGTGGCGGCTCCCGCTTTCGACTAGCAGGACACGGTCGAAGGCAGGCACCAGGCTGGTGAAGAACCCTTTCACACTCCCCAGCTGTAGTCTTGAATTCCCTGTTGCACCGTCTCGTCGCTTTCCGTAAGCCGCATCAATTCCAGCCGGATGGCATCCACCAACGCCTGCCAGCTCGCCTCAATGACGTTGTCGGAGACACCCACCGTAGCCCAGCTCCGGCGATGATCTGACCATTCCGTAAGCACGCGCACCTTGGCCGCGGTCCCTTTCTTGGAATCGATCACGCGGACTTTATAATCCGTCAAGCGCACACTCGCGATGGCCGGATAAAACGTGGCGAGGCACTGCCGCAGGCACAGATCCAACGCATTCACCGGGCCGTGGCCGGTAGCGGTAGCCGACCGGATCGTATCCTGCGCCTTCAGCGTCACAGTGGCAGTCGTCTGCGCATCTTTGTTCGCAGACATGCGCGTGGTCACTTCGAAGCCCACCAGTTCAAAGAGCTGAACACCAGGATGCAGCGCCTCGCGGACCATCAGTTCAAAGGTCCCCTCAGCTGCTTCCAGTTCGTAGCCCTCGTATTCCATCAGCTTGATGCGCTCCAGCAACTCGCGCCGCGCATCGTCGTTGAGCCGGTCACCCAAACCGTGTTGGTTGAGCTTATAGAAAACGTTGCCCCTGCCCGAGAGATCGCTCAGCAGCACCCGTTGCCGGTTGCCCACCAGTTCCGGCTGGATATGCTCGTAAGTCGCCGAATCCTTCAATACGGCGCTCACGTGGACGCCGCCTTTGTGCGCGAACGCCGACTGGCCTACATACGGCTGATTGTTCGGCAGCGTCAGGTTCGCCAGCTCGGCGATGTACCGGGCTGTGGCCGTCAGATTCACCAGCTTGCCTTCGCCAATGGCCGAATAGCCCTGCTTCAGTTCCAGGTTCGCAATGATCGAACACAGATTGGCATTCCCCGTCCGCTCGCCATAGCCGTTCATGCAGCCTTGCACGTGCGTCGCGCCATGCTCAATAGCGACCAGTGAATTCGCCACTGCTACATCAGCGTCATTATGGACGTGGATTCCGATGACGCCATCAAATCGCGCCCGCACCACATCCACAATCTCGGCCAGCTTCGAGGTCAGCGTCCCGCCGTTGGTATCGCAAAGGCAAAGCACGCTGGCGCCCGCTTTTTGCGCCGCTTCCAGAGTCCGTAGCGCGAACGCCGGATTGTTGATATAGCCGTCAAAAAAGTGCTCGGCGTCGTAAACCACTTCCTTGCCATGCTTGATGAGGTGCCCCACGGTTTCCGAAATCAGCTTCAGATTCTCTTCTTCGGTCACACCCAGGGCCCGCTTGGTGTGCAGGTCCCAACTCTTCCCGAAGATGGCGACCACCGGGGTTCCGGCGTTCACCAACTCATTCACATTCGGATCCGTTTCTACGGTATTGCGGTTGAAGCGCGTGCTGCCAAAAGCCGTCAATTTGGCATGCTTCAATTTCAGGTCCCGGGCCCGAACGAAGAAATCCTTGTCCTTCGGATTCGAGCCCGGCCAGCCGCCTTCGATATAGTCAATTCCCAAATCGTCGAGCTTCTGGCTAATCAGCAGCTTGTCCTCGACGGAGAATGAGACGGACTCGCCTTGCGTGCCGTCCCTGAGAGTTGTATCGAAGGTTTGGATTTTCATGACTGGTTCCTGTTTACGCTACGGGTACGGCTTGATCTTCCGGTACCCCGACTTCTTTGTTCTTCTTTAAGAAGGTCATCATCTTGCGCAGTTCAGCGCCGACCTTCTCGATGGGTTGATTGCGCGCTTCTTCCCGCATGGCCAGAAACTTATGACGGCCAGCGCGGTTCTCACCAATCCATTCCTTGGCAAATTCACCGGACTGAATTTCAGCAAGAATCTTCTTCATCTCTTTGCGTGTTTCATCGTTCACAATCCGCTTGCCACGGCTGTAGTCGCCATACTCGGCTGTGTCGGAAACCGAATAGCGCATGTACGCCAGGCCGCCTTCCTGAATCAAATCGACGATCAGCTTCAGTTCATGCAGGCACTCGAAGTAAGCGATCTCCGGAGCGTATCCGGCTTCCGTCAAGGTCTCAAAACCCGCGCGGATCAGTTCGCTGACGCCGCCGCAAAGAACAGACTGTTCGCCGAACAGATCGCTCTCCGTCTCCTCACGGAAATTGGTTTCGATGACGCCCGCTTTCAGGCAGCCCAGGCCGGCCGCGTAGGCAAGCGCCCGCGCTTCCGCCTTCCCGCTCGCATCCTGATGGATGGCGATCAGGCCGGGTACGCCAACGCCTTCCGTAAACAGTTCGCGGACGCGGTGGCCCGGAGCCTTCGGCGCGATCATGCTCACATCCACATCCTTCGGCGGAGTGATGAAGCCGAAGTGGACGTTGAAGCCATGCGCAAACATCAGCGTGTTGCCCGCTGAAAGGTTCGGCGCGATGTCTTTGTTATAAAGATCGGCCTGAATGTGGTCTGAGACCAGAATCATGATCACGTCGGCAGCCTTGGCGGCCTCCGCGGTGGTCCCGACCTTCAGGCCCGCGGCCTTCGCCTTGGCCCAGCTCTTGCTCCCTTCATAAAGGCCGACGATGACGTCAACGCCGCTGTCGCGGAGATTGAGGGCGTGTGCGTGGCCCTGGCTGCCGTAGCCGATGATGGCTACGGTTTGGCCTTTCAGGTTTTCCAGGTTTCCGTCTTTTTCGTAGAATCTTCTTGGCATAAGTTGTCCTTTATTTTGTGGCCGGCTCCAGCTCTTGCCCGGTTGGGATGGGTGCGGAGAGGCGTAGTTTTTTCATATCGAGCGAAACGGCCAGGATTCCGGAGCGGGTTACTTGGATTTCGCCGTAGCTGCGCATGACATCGATAAATTCGTCCAGCTTTTCCGGGTCGCCCGTCACTTCCAGGGCGAATCCGTCCACGGTGGAGTCCACTACCCGCGCCGTGAAAATTTCAGCTTCCTTTAAGATCGCGGTGCGGGACTCCATGGTGGAGCGGATGCGGAGCAGCACCATCTCCCGCGTCACCGCCGGGGAGTCCGTCAGGTCGGTGGCCTGCAGGACGTTGATCAGTTTGTTGATCTGCTTGATTACCTGCGCGCGGATCTTCGGATCCACATCGGCGACAATCGTCATCCGGGACAGCGTCGGATCAAGCGTGCGCGCCACCGTCAGGCTCTCGATATTGTAGTTCCGCGCCGTGAACAGGCCCGTGATCCGCATCAAGGCACCGGGTTTGTTTTCCACTAAGACTGAGATGATCTGTAGCATTGGGTTTCCTTAGACGACCTCCACTGGTTGGGGAGGTCCCAACACCATTTCATTCACTGCGCCGCCCGCCGGAACCATCGGGTACACGTTCTCAAACGGCGTCACCTTGACGTTCAATAGGTAAGGACCGGGCTCGGCGACACACTCTTCCAGCGCGCTGCGAAGATCCAGCACGTTTTCAATCGTCTTTCCCTTGAAGCCATAAGCGCCCGCCAGCATCTCCGCGTTGGGGAAGCTGCTCAGCTCCACCGACGACAGGCGGTTGTTGTAGAACAGCTCCTGCCATTGGCGCACCATGCCCAGGTAGCCGTTGTTCATGACAATGATCTTCACGTTCAAACCGTAATTGGCCAGCGTTGCAAGTTCCGGAATGCTCATCTGGAACCCGCCGTCTCCCACGATTGCGAAGACCAGCTTGCCCGGGTTCGCCGCCTGCGCTCCCATGGCGCTGGGAAGGCCGAAGCCCATGGAGCCCAGGCCGCCGGAATTGATCCACTGGTTCGGTTCATTGAAGCGGATCAACTGCGCCGCCCACATCTGATGCTGTCCCACATCGCTGGCCACGATCGCAGTGCCATTCGAAATCCGGTCGATCTCGGACATCAGGTGCTGCGGCTTGATCTCCGTCGTGGACTTCACGGCCACCAGCGGATGCTCTTCCTTCCAGCTACGGATCTGGCTCCACCACGCCTTGCGCCCGGAACTCTTCTTCGGAGCCTCGGTTTCCTTCAGCTCCGCCACAACCTTGTTCAGCTTGTTCAGCACGCGCTTCACATCGCCCACGATGGGAATATCGGCATGGCGGTTTTTGCTGATCTCGGCCGGATCGATGTCCACATGGATCACACGCGCATGCGGTGCAAAAGCCGCCAGCCTGCCCGTCACCCGATCATCAAAGCGCACGCCCAGCGCGATCAGCAGATCGGTGTGAGTCATGCCCATATTCGCCGCGTAGCTTCCGTGCATGCCGGGCATACTGATGAAGTTGGGATGATCCGAAGCCAGTCCGCCCAGGCCCATCAGGGTACAAACCGCGGGGCAGTCCAGCAGTTCCACTAATTCTTTCAGCTCAGCCGAGGCCTTGCCCGCGATGATCCCGCCGCCGGCGTAAATGAAAGGCCGCTCCGCTTCCCACATCATCTGCGCAGCGCGCCGGATCTGTCCGCTGTGGCCTTCCGTGAAGACCTTATAGCCGGGAAGATGGATAGAGGTTACCGGCTCGTAGGCGGCCATGGCCTGGAACACGTCTTTCGGAATATCCACCAGCACCGGGCCCGGACGTCCCGAAGCCGCGATGTAGAAAGCCTCATGAACAATCTGCGCCAGTTCGCCGATGTTCTTGACCATGAAGTTATGCTTCGTCGCCGATCGCGTGATGCCGAAGGTATCGGCTTCCTGAAACGCGTCGCTGCCGATCAGTTTGCTCGTCACCTGACCGGTAAGGGCAACAATCGGAATGGAATCCATCATCGCGTCCACCAGACCGGTCACGAGGTTGGTAGCCCCGGGACCGGAGGTGGCGCAGCAGACGCCGACACGGCCGGTGGACCGTGCGTAGCCCTGCGCTGCGAAAGCCGCGTTCTGTTCATGGCGAACCAGAACGTGGTGGATCGGATGGTCGTAAAGCGCGTCATAAAGGGGAAGCGTCACACCGCCGGGATAACCGAAGATGCAGTCCACCCCTTCACGAACCAGACATTCCAACAACATTTTGGCGCCGCTGATTAGGTTGCTCATTTGCTTTTAAAATCCTTGGTGAATTTGTTAAGGGGAAAACGAAAAAGGCCACCGATTCGGGTAAGTTCCCCCGCCTCAGGTGGCCTTCAG
>JBDUEM010000340.1:0-7299 GCA_040002435.1 Bryobacteraceae bacterium | reverse complement strand
GTTGGCTCTCCGGTTCATGTTCTAAAAGACTCGCAAAAACGGGCGGGCTTCACGTCCCGCCCCTTCTCGTTTTGCCATACTGAAGATTCAAGCTGTGTCATTCCTCTTATTTCTACTGCTGGCTTCCGGCTTCGATTCTCTTCTGCATGAGGGAGTGGCGGCGCTGGAATCAAAGCGCTTTACGGATGCGCGAACCAGCCTGGAGGCCGCCCAAAAGTTGAACTCCGATAGTCCTCAGCTTTGGTTCGCCTTAACGCAAACCTACTCCGGACTTGGAGAGAACAGACGGGCGCTTGAAGCTGCAGGCAAAGTGAAAGGGCTGGCTTCGCGCGAACCGGGAATCCTCCATCAACTCGCCTTATTCCAGGCCCGCAATGGCGATCTGATGGGAGCCGCGCGATGCGAGGAGCAATATGCAAAGTATAATCCGGATGCTATCCGGCCGGCGATTCTTCTCTATGTGAAAGCGGGCGACGCGAGCCGGGCCGTGGCTTTTGGCGAAGAAGCGGCGGGCCGCATCAATAACGCGGCCGTTTACGCAGCACTTGGGCAAGCCTATGAGGCATCGGGGAACACGGCGAAAGCCATTCCTGCGCTGCGCAAATCGATCCAGCTCGATCCATACGCGGAGGAGTATTATTTTGACCTTGCGCAGATTCAACTTTTGCATCAGGATTTCGATGGAGCCATTCGCACACTGCAACCAAGCCAGCGCATCTTTGCCAAAAGCGCGCAGCTCGAGTTGGCGCTCGGCGTTGCCTACTATGGGCTCCGCCGCTTCGACGATGCCGTGGACTCGTTCCTTCGTGTGATCGCGATAGACCCGGAAGTCGAGCAGCCTTATACGTTCCTGGGACGCATCATCGATCACGCAGGCCTGCGATTGCCGGAGATTGAGGCGCGTTTCGAAGCATACTCCAAGGCCACACCAAAGAACGCGGTGAGTCAGTTTCTCTACGCCAAGGCGATCAACGCAGCTTCCGGTGATCCCGCCGCCGCTGAGGCTCTGTTGCGAAAATCCATCGCCATGGATAGCCGCAACTGGGAATCTCACTTGGAACTTGGAATTGCACTGGAGAAACGCCGGTCGTATGAGGATGCAGCCAAAGAATTGGCGCGAAGTATTGAGCTGAATTCAAAAAGTTCCACCCCGCACTACCGGCTTGCCCGTGTCTACGACCGCCTTGGCAGAAAGCAGGAAGCCGCCGCCGAGCGTGCTCGCCACGCGGCTCTGCTGGCCGGGGAAGAGGCGGTTGCCGGCAAACAGGCCGCGGGTATGCTTCGAGTACAATGAGGACAAATTCCAGATGAACCGGCGGCATTTCATTTCGGCGCTGGCTGCCGCAAGGCTCTCCGGCGCGGAAGACAAACCCGGCCTGCTTCTTCCAACGGACCAGCCCGATGAGTTTGGTTTCCGCTTGATGTGGTACAGCCCCGTTGCGCCCGTCGATCAAATCAAATACCGGCTAAATGTTTCGGGGCTGGTAAACAAACCCTTGGCGCTAAGCGTCGCCGACCTTCACAAACTGCCGCGGGAGAAGCAGAATTCGCGCATGAAATGCGTGCAGTGCTGGTCCGGAAGGGCTGATTGGGACGGCTTCCGCTTCGGTCATCTCCTGGAAATGACGAAGCCGCAGAATACCGCGAAGGCCGTGCGCATCGACTGCGCTGACAAATGGTACGAATACTTCACCATCGAGGACCTGCTGAAGCCGCGGGTGATGTTTGTCCTGGGCATGGCGGGCACACCGCTTCCAGACCGCCACGGCGCGCCTCTGCGGTTGATTGACCCCTCGCGTTACGGGTACAAGTCGGCGAAGCTGATTACTTCCATCAAATTCGTCGAAACAGGTAAAGGTAGCATGGCTTGCGATATAGGCCCGTATTACTCTCCCACCGGCGAGATTCTTCCGGGCTACGATACGCCTCAGGACCTTGCCGGGGGTAAAATCAAACGCAAAATCAAAGGCGGCGAGATCACGGAGTATTAGATGTTCCTCTCGAAACGCCGCTTCCTTCAGCTCGCCGGACTCTCTATCGCGAATCGCGTGTTACCCGCATGGTGCCGTCCGGCGCCAAAGCGTAACGATCAGGCGAGCAAGGTGATCATCGTCACCTTCGGCGGGGGAGTGCGCTATGCGGAGACTTTTACGCCGGAAGGCGAACGCAACATTCCGCGCTTGGTGGAGATGCGGCCGAACGGGCATTTCTTCAAAACCTGCACCAACGCCGGGGTCCTGTCCCACTTCAATTCCACCGCCAGCATCCTTACCGGGAATTGGCAGAGAGTGGACGATTTCGGCTTTCAGCCTCCTTCGGGTCCGACTATTTTCGAACAGTACCGCAAGCAGACCGGAGCCGGTCCTGTGGACGCCTGGGCCATTGCGACGAACAAGAGCTTCGCCAGCATGGGCGCCAGCGGCAGCCGTGACTTCGGTGTGCCCTTCGGCGCCAATGTGGTGCTCCCGAAACAGCTGTTGCTCGAAGCTGTGCAGGAAGTGGTGAAGAATCATCCAAAGGAAGGCGTAGCCAGCCGCGATAACGTGATGCGGCAGTTGGAAGGCATTCTGAGCGAAGGCTACGAAGGCGTCGGCTGGACTATCTTCAAGGCGGGGAAACAGCTTGATCAACACGTGCGGGATACTCTCACTCGCGGTCTCGTCGAGTATATTCATGGTCCCGAATCCCCTTCCTCAGGCGACGAGCTCACATTCTTCATGGCGCGCGAAGTTATGCGCGAGTTTGCTCCGCGAGTGATGCTGGTGAACTTCTGGGACATGGATGTCGCCCATTGGGGTTCTTATTCGCTATATCTTCAGGCCATCACCAAGACCGATAGACTGACGGGAATGCTTTGGGACGAGGTGCAAAGCAATCCCAGCTACAAGGACAAAACAACCGTTCTCGTGCTGCCGGAACTGGGACGCGACGGTGACCAGAACGCCTCCAACGGATTTCTGAATCATCGAAGCGGCGACATATCCTGCCGCAATATGTGGATGCTCGCCATGGGTGCGGGCGTGCAGCGCGGGGAAACGGATCGTCCCGTTTATCACGTGGATGTGAGTGCCACCGCCGCCGGTTTGCTGGGTGTGAAGGCGGGTGATATGGCCGGCCGTCCGATACCCGAACTATCGTCGTAATGCCCTCACAACCCAAAGTCTCGTCCGCTCTTCAGCGCCTGATCGATCATGGCCTGTTTGACAGACTTCCGGTCTCTTTCGCGGCTTTCTTCTTCGATCAGGTGAAGGACTGGGAACTCCTGTTCCCCGCCGAGCGCAGTTATTATGACCGGCTGTTTGCGTTGCTCGACCGCTCCGAACCCGCGTTAGTTACCGATCTGTTTGTGCCCCTGCGCCAGGCGGAGCAGAAAATGGGAGTGAACGAGAAGACTTGGCCCAAAGGCGTATTCACGCTTGATCAGGTGGACTTTCTCAACCGGAATGCGCACTATCCCGAATGGCGCCAGGCGGTGGCGGGGGTGTTCGCGCGCCTGGACCCCATGCTGGACGCCGAAGTGGCGCGAACGGGGCGGCCGCGTTTTGTACTCGTAACGGCGCCGGCCGAGATTCCCGTTGGCCCGGACCGCATGTGGCAACGCGTTGAAAGATTAGGAAAGCGCGTGGCGGTGAACGCTGTCGATTGGAAGGATGCTCTATCGATTGCGGCACAATACGCGGCCGCAAAGGCGCAGTCCCCCTATGATGCCTGGGTGATTGGCGCGGCAGAGATGCCAACATTACCCGGAGGCGTTGCTCTCAGCTACGAGCGGCTCGGCGGCTATCGCACCAGGCTGATGGAGCAGGTGAATCAGCTCGTAAATGCGGGAGACATTCGTGGTCCGCGGCAGTTGGGCGAACGTCTCAAGCAGCTCAAGCTCCGCGCTGGCGAGGGCGTGATCGCCGCCGACCCTGTCCTCTCTGAGTTCGCCCGATCCATTCTTCTTGCCGGAAACGGAACACTCTTGATCAACAACACGTTCGTCGAGTGGGCCTCGGTACAGGCGATCCGCCGCGCGCGGCCGGCGGTCACGGTGATCGCCTTCGGCATTCGCAACAAGGTGAAGCCGTTCAGCAGCCTGCTGATCTACGCAAATCAGGAGACCGCAACGCCGATTCCCACACAAACGGACACGCTCGGCACCTACGTGGATCTCGAAATTTTCTACCAATACATCTGGCAGGAATTCGAGAAATACGTAGAGTACCGGCGCAACACAGTTTACGTTTTTGCCGCCGTGGGAATGGATGAGGCGTTCGTAATTGCCCCCCCGGATTTCACACACGGCGACCCTCTGAAACCCGCGGACATTAAAGGTTGGCTCGGATTGTGAACCGCCGTCACTTCCTGGCATCCGCGGCGGCGGGGACTCTTCTTCGTCCGACAGCAACCAAATCGGCAGGGCGCGTGAGCGACTCCATCTACCGTTTCGTTGCGCCGGGCACGGACGAGTTCGCGGTGGAAGCGCAGGCGGCCACTATCACCTCGCAGTTGAATCGCCTCTTGGAAACCAGGTCGCTTCCGCTAGCGGAAGGCTTCCGGGGATCCTCACCCATGCCGGCTCGATACCGGCAAATAGCTCCCGACGTGGCGGTCGCGGAATTCGGAAAGGATGCCTTTGCCGGCGGCTTGCAAGCCTGGGTGGATTCCCTGGGCGCCGTTCGAGCGGCCCGCTTTTACCCGCTCGCCGGCAGCCTGGTGCGCTATGAGATCGCAGGCGCAGGCCAATACCGCGTCGGGTTGTGGAGGCAGGTGTGGTCGGGCGGCAAGCTGCTTGAATTTACCCCCATCGAGGAGACCCTGACCACCGCGGCCGAGTCCCGGTTCCGCGATATCACGGCACACGCTTTCAAGCGGACCGAATCCTTTCATCAGCAGTTGCTCCGAGGCGTACCCTACTGGCGCGCGCGCCTGGACGCAGCCACCGGCATCGACGTATACGGGAATAACGGCATCGCGGTCGGCGACATCGACAACGATGGCTGGGACGAAATTTACGTTTGCCAGCCTGGAGGCTTGCCGAACAGGCTCTATAAGAACGTAGGCGGACAACTCCAGGACGTTACTTCACGCGCCGGCGTGGACGTCCTCGATGACACCTCCTGCGCGCTGTTTCTCGATCTGCGGAACAGCGGCGCTCAGGATCTGATCGTCCTACGCGCCTCGGGGCCGTTGCTTTTCCTGAATGACGGCAGCGGAAAATACACGAACAAACCCGATGCATTCCGTTTCCGGACCGCGCCCCAAGGGACATTCACAGGAATGGCTGCGGCCGATTTCGACCTGGACGGCAAGGTTGACCTGTATCTTTGCTCCTACATCTACTTTCAAGGAGAAGATCAGTATCGTTATCCCGTTCCGTATTTCGACGCGCAGAACGGCCCGCCCAATTTTCTGTTCCGGAATAACGGCGATAGCACGTTCGACGACGTCACGGAGGCCGTAGACCTCAATCAAAACAATAATCGGTACAGTTTCGCTCCCGCTTGGTGCGACTATGATGGCGACGGCTGGCCCGACCTATACGTGGCGAACGATTTTGGCCGCAACAACCTATACAAAAACGACAAAGGAAAGTTCCGTGATGTGGCCGCGGCGTCCGGCGTAGAAGATCTCGGCCCGGGCATGAGCGCGGCCTGGTTCGACTACGACGCAGACGGAAAGCCCGACCTATACACGGCGAACATGTGGACGGCACCTGGCGACCGCATCACTCACGACGCGGCATTTCCGCTGCGCGAAGACGCCCTTGCCGATACCTGGCGCCGCCATACGAAAGGGAATTCGCTCTTCCGCAATCGCGGCGATGGATCGTTTGCCGAAACGGGCCTCGCGCAAGGTGTGGAGATGGGCCGCTGGGCATGGTCCGCCGACGCGCACGATTTTGACAACGACGGATCTCCGGAGATTCTCGCCGCATGCGGAATGTTGACCAATGAGAGCGAAATCGATCTTGAGAGCCTGTTCTGGCGTCAGGTAGTCGCCAAGTCTCCGACCGACGCACGCCGATCGACGGCCTATGAGAACGGCTGGAACGTTTTAAACCAGCTGATTCGCGAAGACTACAGTTGGAGCGGCCGCCAGCCCAATGTTTGTTACGTCCGCCGGGACGGTCGCTACTATGACTTTTCTGGTGTGAGCGGATTCGATTTCGCCGAGGACAGCCGTACCTTTGCGGTTACGGATTTTGATGGCGATGGAAATCTGGACATTCTACTGAAGAGCCGTCTCGCCCCGCAAATACGGGTGCTTCAGAACAATTGCGGCGCCGCTAAGCATTCCATCGCGTTCGATCTGCAGGGAACCAATTCGAACCGGGACGCGATCGGCGCGCGCGTGGAAGTGGATGGGCAGGTAAAGTTTCTACAGGCGGGATCAGGCTACATTGCACAAAACACAAAGCGGCTGTATTTTGGACTAGGCTCCATAGCCATCGCCAAAACCGTCAAAATTAATTGGCCATCCGGCGGGACACAGACCTTCGAGAATCTGGCTGCGGGACATCGCTACAAGATCGTGGAAGGTCTTGCCAGGACGGAATCAACAGCGTTCCTGCCCCGCTCGTTGCCGCCCAGCGAGCCTCTGCAAGCTGACAATCGCGCGCGTGCACATTCCAGTTGGCTGCTGGACCCCGTTCCGCTGCCGGCCGCTCGTACCGGTCCCGCAGTCGTTCGCATCGACGACAGTGGCCCGGAAGTGGCGCTTCTGCGCCGGTATCTTTTCGACTGGCGCAAACCATTGGATGGGCCGCTCAACGTGCTCATCGACGGCCGAAGCCAGGTGCACAAGGTGTACGCCAGTGAGCCCATGGAAGCGGAACGAAAGGTTGACTTGGCCCTGCTTTCCGACCCGGGACATGGACGGCTGGCTCTGCCGTTTCCGGGACGCTACTATGCTCCGCCGCACCGCAACTATTTTCGATTGGGAGCGGCCTTTATAGCAGCGGGCTTCAGCGCCGCGGCTCTGCCTTATCTCGAAGCCGCACTGCAGCAAAACCCCGCTAATACACTAGCTTTGCTGGCTGCGGGGCAAATAGAGCTGGATGCGGGAAGACTCACCGCAGCCGGCGCGCGCTTTGAAAAGGCCGCGGCGATGAACTCCGCTTCCGCCGACGCCTGGAATGGACTCGGCGGCGTGGAAGCCGCCGCGGGCCGCTACCACGAAGCGCTGAGCTACTACGAGAAGGCGCTTTCCATCAGACCGGATTTGCCCTTCGTCCTGATCAACGCCGCGCATGCCTACAGCATGTCCGGGGACAACACGCGAGCCGAAGAGATGCTTCGCCGCGCCCGCGAGGTC
>JBDUEM010000339.1:0-7312 GCA_040002435.1 Bryobacteraceae bacterium | reverse complement strand
AAAGGCCTGCACAGCTTTCGGACCGCCGAGCTTCGCAACCAGAATATCGGCCGCAGCGCTATCGCTATCGACGATGCCCCGCCGCACCAGATCGCCGATCGTAGTCGTGTAGCCCTTGTCGCCAACCAGTTTTGCTATGGGCTGTACATACAGGCTGAGGTCTTCGCGATGAATCAGCACCGCATCGTCCAGCTTCATCTTGCCTTGATCCACGGCGTCCATCACGGCGACGCCGACAATCAGCTTCATCACGCTTTGCAGCGAGAATCGCTGGTCGCCGTTCACGCAAACCACGCCGCTCTTGTCCTGCGCGCAGATGCCAACCCGCCCGTCGAAGCCAGAGGTCAACTTCGCCAGATCGGATCGTAGTGGTTCCTTTTGAAGCGAGCCCGCGGAGGCGAAAGCCGCAACGGTCAGAATGGAGGCGATCAGTTTCATGCTCAGTCCCCCGCCGCCACGGCAGCGCCGCCCGTCTGAATCTTCGCATTACTCCGGAAGAACACAGTGACGAGCAGCAGAATCACAAACGCGCTCAAGGCGGAGCTCATCCAGAACCCGTTCCAGTTCCGCGTGACTGTCGAACCGACGGTGGTTGTAAAGAAGTCCACGGCACCCCCCGAAAGAAGGGAGCCAATGAACATGCCCACTCCGTAAGTCAGGAAAGTGATCAATCCCTGCGCCGTACCACGAAGATGCGCCGGCGCTTCCTGATCCGTATAAAGCTGACCGGTCATGAAGAAGAAGTCGTAGCAGATGCCGTGCAGCAGAATCGCAACATAGAACATCCACATCCCCGCACCCGGATTTCCATAGGCAAGCAAACCGTAGCGGACAGACCAGGCCAGCAGACCAAGCATGAGAATGATCTTCACACTGGCCCGCCGGAAGATGACCGGCATCAACAGCATCATCACCACTTCCGACGCTTGCCCCAACGTCATCTTTCCCGCCGCATTCACCACGCCGACTTCGTTCAAATAGGCATTCGTGAACGAGAAGTAGAAGGTGAGGGGAATGCACGCCAGCACCGAAGCGATCACGAACACCAGAAACGATGGCCGCTTCAACATGGCGAGTGCATCCAAACCCAGAAGACTGCCGACAGTCACCGGCTGCCCTTTTCCCGCCGGAGGTGTATGCGGCAAGGTCAGGCAGTAGACCGCCATGACGACGGAAGCTCCCGCGGCCAGCAGAAACGGAGTGGCTGTAGTCTCAATGCCCAACTGCCCGACGGTCTGCCCCACCGCGATCCATCCAAGCGTCGCGAAAACACGAATCAACGGAAACTCGCTGCCGCTATTCGTCACCTGTCGCAGCGTCAGGGAATTGGTGAGGGCGATTGTAGGAAAGTAGCAGAGGCAATAAAGAAGCAGCAGTGTGTAGACTCCTCCGAAACCTGTGGCCCGCGAGACCGCATAAAGCAATCCGGCGCCGACCAGGTGCAGCGCAGCCAGAACTTTTTCCGTGGAGAAGAAACGGTCGGCAATCAGCCCGACGAAGAAAGGAGAGATCATGCAGGCAAGCGCCGTAGTGCCGAATACGGCGCCTGCCTCGGTTCCTGAAAATTTCAACGTAGCAGTGAGATACGTTCCCAGCGTCACGTACCACGCGCCCCAGATCACATAGTTCAAAAACATCATCGCGCTGAGGCGCGCGTTCAGAAGCTTGGACATTACTAGCAGTTTAGACGATGCCCATCGCCTCCCGCAGTTCTATTTGCCGCCGGTCGAATCAGTCTTCGCCTCGAACATGTGGCCGATGTCCTGATAACCATTCATGGCCAGCCTGCAGGCGAATCCGTCGCCGGCAAAACGCGGACGATGCCACGTCATCTTCGGAGCGTAAACGATGTCGCCCTGATCGGCCAGGATCATCCCCGCGCCTTCCATCTTGTATTCCATTTTGCCGAGCAGGATGAACCAGAACTCGGCGCATTCCTCGTGGAAGTGGCCTTTGTCAGCATCTGCAACCGGACGCTGCTTGGTGGCATCACCGTAAATAATGTTCGACACGGCCCGATCGTCGGCGATAAACCGGCGCTGCTTCTCGGTCCCGTCCACAACGCCCGCGAAATCGATGAATGGCTTGTTGCCGCCATCATACTTGCCCTTTCCGGCCACCGTGGTCTTGATGAACTCGAAGCCGTCCAGCATCGGCGGCTTTTCGTCTGCCGGATACATCGTCTTCGCATTCGCGATGTTTACCTCGAAGCGCAGCGAAGGAGTGTCACCTACTGTCTCCATGCTGTAGACCGTGCGGTAGGGAACCTGCACCAGGAAGCCCTTCTTCGCCACAAATGGTTCCTGCCCGTCGATCATGAAGCGGATCTGTCCATCTTGCACCACCCACCATTCCCGCGTGTCCGGATGCAGGCGACGCGGCGTCTTTTCGCCCGGCGCCATCTGAATGTAGTCGCCGTGCAGATAGTCGTCGCTCACCACGGTCTGCTTCCAGCTAGCCTGTCCCTTATGGTCGGCCAGCAACTGGGCGAGCTTCCAATGCGGTTTGTTGGGCGCGGCCCATCCGGTCGGCTTCACAGACTTGGGCGCCCATACCACCGCTGGCGGCGGTTGATTGGCCCGCGCGGCAGGACGTGCAGGCGCCGCATCCTGTGACCACACCCCCGTGAGAAAAAGGCTCGACGCCGCGGTAGCCAGCAGCGTCGTTTTGAGAATAGTTTTCATAAAACCTCGTCTCCCTTATACACCCGGGAAGCCTACGCCTGTTTTCCCTGCGCCGCGATGAGCATGGAATTCATGCAACCCAGCAGGTAAGCCAAGGAGGGATTCGGCCGGAATTCTCCCGGCGTTCTGCCTGCCCCGCCCCGTCCGCCCGCACCTTCCGTGCTCGGGTTACTGCCCAATCCCGGAACGTGATCGGGAATCATGATTCCGTCGAACTTCACCTCGACCAGCGCCTTCATGATCTTGCTCATGTCGTAGTAGCCGTCGTCGATCATCGTCTCGGTGAAATGCGGCAGCGGTGCACTCACGTTACGGAAGTGGATCTTGAACAGCTTCTTCATGGGGCCGAAGTACTTGATCATCTCCACCGGATCCTTGCCCGTCATCTTGCCGCCTTCCAGCCACGACCCGCAGCACAGGCACACACCGATATTCGGGCTGTTAGCGATCTCGAGGGCCCTCTTATAACCCTCGAAGTTGGAGAAGATGCAGCGCGGAACACCCGCCAGTACTGGCTCTGGCGGATCATCCGGATGGATACCGATTCGCACGCCGGCCTCTTCCGCCACCGGAACCACCTTCTTGATGAAGTAGGTGTAGTTGTCCCAGATCTCTTCCTTTGAATATTCGCGGCCGTGCGAGAGGGGGCGCGAAAAAGTCTTACCAGCCCAGGTCCCCTTCGCGTTGGGGCTCGACAAATCGAGTGTCGAACCGGAGTAGCCGCGCGGCAACACTTCGCGGCCGCTGCGCCAGATTCCGTTTCCCATGTGCGCGTAAGTGCTGTAAGGGATCCCGGCTTTACCCAGATAGCGAATGTAATTCAGGTATTCTTCAATCTTCTTATCGCGGCCTGGAAGATTCAGCGTCACCTCTTCCATGTTGTGGAGGCTGCCGCTGGGTCCAACACCGCTTCCGATGTTATAGACCTTGAACCCACTAGCTTCCCAGGTTTCACGTATCTTGATAAAACCCTCGGCAGTGGCGTCTTCCGGCCTCACCCCAAGACTCACCCACTTCACCCCAAGTTGCTTGAGGTAGAGCATGTTCTCCTCGGTGGGCTGACCCGCGCTGGTCCCGATTTTGATGCCCGGCGGGACTTGCGGCATTTTGGCGGAACTGGTGCCGGCGGCTGACAATAGAGCCGCCCCTCCCAGTGCCAGTTTGGCGAAATCTCTTCTCGATTCGTTTTCGTTCATAATTTTAGAACTCCGCCCGAACGGACATCTGCACGTTGGCCTGTGCGGTGCCGAAGTTGGAGAAATCTCCCACCACGCCCGTAAACCTTGCCCACGCGCCGGTGTTGCTCAGGTTGTATTGTGTATTGGGCGCCGCCAGATTTGGATTCTTCCAGGGCAGATTGTGTCCATCCACCCGCACGCTGAGCTTCAAGCGCTCGCCGACATCCCAGGTCTTGGTAGCGAACACCTGCATCCAATAGAGTGCGGGTGCATTCAGGACGCGTGAACCAAGTGTGCCGATCGTATACGCATCCGGATAAGCAAACGCACTCATCTTAAAGTAGGGGGTCTGGGCGGCAGTGGGAAATCGTTGCCCCATATCCCAATTATCCACCCTCGCCTCCTGAACCGGCACCAGGGCGTTCACTCGCGAGGCCGTCAAATACTTGTTCGGGCTGTTTGCATGCGTGATGGAGAGCGGTACACCGGAAAGTGCGTTTTCGCTGATGTTGACTTTCCATCCACCGATGACCGCGTTCATGATGCCGCCGTGGTTCATCCATTTCTGGCCTTTGCCGACAGGCAGTTCATAAACCACGAAAGCTCCGAACGATTTCTGCTGGTCGTAGGATGTCCGCGCCGTACCCTGCCGGTTGTAATAGGTCAGCGAATCGTCATTGCTTAGAGACTTGGAGAAGTTGAAGCTGGTATTGAACACCAATCCCTTGCCATAACGTTTTTCAAGCGAGATATTTCCGCTGTGCCAGGTGTTGTGATTGAAGTTGGACAGATAGTTCACGGTGCCGAACTGCGGATAGTTCATGTAGTTCTGTTGGGACTGGAAAACCGTATCCTGCAACGCCCGGTCACCACCAAGAGCGATCGACAAGGGAATGCCGTTGATGTTCCAACTCCGCTGTAATCCCACACCGGCTGAACCTTGATACTGGACGTTGATCAGCCAGGTCTCGCCAGGTTGATACTGGAACCCGCCGGACCAGTTCATGACGTAGGCATTGTGCAGATTCGGGTCGCGCCAGACAGCATTGCGGCTGCCGAAGTTGGCGCCGGTATAAGGCACGGTGCCGTCTGGGTTCACAACGTAGTTGATCGCCCCGGGACCGTTCTGCAATGTGAACTGGTGTCTCGGATCGCCGGTCGGTTGCAGAATATTGAAGTTGCCGGCGTATTCGTCGAAACCGCCTTGGCCGGCGCTATCCACAGTCATCATGCCGAAGGAAGTGCGGAAAACCCATTTCGGGCGGAAGCTGTAAGCCAGTCCCAGGCGCGGTTGGAAGTTATTCAGATCGCGATTGCCGATAGCCCCAGTCGGATGCGTAATGGCGCCCTTCCGTCCGCTCACCGGATCAGTAGCATTCGGGTCGAACTGCGATTGCTGATCGTACTTGGTCCGGTATGGCGAGAAGTAGGACCACCGCACTCCAAGGTTCAGCGTCAAGTTGGGCAATATTTTCCAGTCGTCCTGGAAATATAGTTCCTGGTCCCACTGCCGCGGCAGGAAAATGGCCAATTGTTTGGTAAACGTCGCGCTGGTCACCGCTCCCAACAGGAAGCCGGCGAAAT
Organism: Bryobacteraceae bacterium; assembly: GCA_040002435.1. Taxonomy (GTDB): domain Bacteria; phylum Acidobacteriota; class Terriglobia; order Bryobacterales; family Bryobacteraceae; genus JANXXV01. Next base: position 1,866 of record JBDUEM010000339.1, on the reverse strand, counting down.
CGTTCCCGGTGTTCGGCGTGAAGGGAAGCGAGGTGGCCCCGGCGAAGTTGTACTGGCCGGATGGAAGTGATCCCGCTTTGTCGCTGTAGGCCGTCCGCACCATTTCGTAACCCATCTTCAGAGTGTGCCTGCCCGCGATGCGCGTCAGGTTATCCTGGAAAATTTTGTCTTCACCCACCTGCCGCGTATAGCCCATGGAAGCGATGCCGTATCCGATGTTGAAGTACGGGAATGTCTCCGCTGCGACGCCGGGAATGGTCAATGCCGTCTTGGCTGATTCCGGTCGTTCCGGATTCGAAGAAGCGCGGCGGTTATAGCCGATTCGGGCTTCGTTGAACATGGTGCTCGAAATCACTGACGTGTAGCTGATCACGCCGTTGATGTTGTCTGTGGGGTTGATTTCGCGCGAGGCATTGAATTCCGGCGCGGCAAAATTGTCGCCGTTTTGGCCCCGGTTGTGGCCGTGCGAATAGCGGAAGAAAATCTTCTGGTTCGAAGAGAACTGGTGGTCGATCTTCTCATCCCAGCGATCCCGATGCAGGCAGCGGCAGCTATTAACGTTCTGCAGATTGCCATTCGGTCCCGTCCTGGCGGGAGAGCCCACCTGGCTTGGCGCTTTCCAGATATTCAACGCCAGGAACTTCAGAGCCACCGGATCCATCAGGTTCTTGGGAATGACATTGCCGGGGAACGGATCGCGGACCCAGGTGGTGCCCACCTGCCGCGTGGTGTATGGATTATAAATCGGCAGTCCGCCGCCCGGCGCGTCCTTGAACGAAAAATCGCCGTTCAGCATCTCCGGCGTCGGCACGGTGCCGACTGTCAGATTGATGGTGTGCTCGTGATTGATGGCGTAGTCGGACAGCCAGAACGTTTTGTTCCTGCCGTTATAGAGCTTGGGGATCACGACCGGACCACTGGCCACAAGATCGAACGTCTCGTAATACCACGGAGCCTGGGCCGGCAGCGGGTTTTGCGTAATGTAATTCCGATGAACCCACTTCCCGTTCAGATAGCGATCTTCGAAGGACGCATGCAGTGAGTTGCTTCCCGACTTGTACACCATCTTCATGGAACCGCCGGCCGAGTGTCCGTACTCAGCGGAGACGCCGGTGGTGAGCACTCTCACCTCTTCCATTGCATCCGTGCTGCCTTGAATCACTCCATCCACCTGGTTCACAGTTCCCGTATACGGCGACTTGGCGGCGATTCCATCCAATGAGAATCCGATATCGTTCTGCGCCTGTCCCTGGATATGGAAGCCCGCCTGACCAACCACACCAACCACCCCTGGAATGTACTGCAGGAGGTACACCGTCCGCTTCATCACGCCAGGCGTTTCCACCAGCACGTCTGCCGGAAGAACAGCCGCGGTCAAAACGTTTTCCGTATTCAACAGCGAGGCCGAGGCGTTTACGGTGACGCTTTCATTCACCGAGCCCAGTTCCATCGTGATATCGATGCGCGGAACTTCTGCCGACCGAAGCGTGATGCCTTCACGAACAAATTCTTTGAAGCCCGCCGAAGCCACCTTGATGCGATAATCGCCGGGGGCCAGATACGGAACGTAGTAGGCGCCTTCGGTAGATGAGGTGGTTTCTGAAGTAAAGGAAGTGGCCGTATTCACGACCGTTACTTTGGCTCCCGCAACGGCTGCGCCGCTTGCGTCTTTCACGGTGCCCACCAATGTGGCGCCGCCGCCGGTTTGGGCCATCATGGCCCCGGCCGCAACCATCAAAGTTACGGCGAATCGAATTGCAAAACTTATCACCGGACGGCACACACCTGCCGGGCGCACGTAGCGCGAGACACTACCAAGAGTCATACGAAGTCCCCTGTCCAATTCTTTCCACTGGGTGGATTGAG
>JBDUEM010000338.1:0-7365 GCA_040002435.1 Bryobacteraceae bacterium | reverse complement strand
GTCCAAAATCGCGAATCCGTCGCCGATATTCTCCAGAACCGAGGAAAGCCGCCGCGCAGCTTCCTCAATTTCCCGTGCCGCGTTTCGGCGTTCCGTGATATTCCGAAAAACCAGCACCGCGCCGGCTAGTACCCCGTCCGATCCGCGGATGGGCGCGCCGCTATCGTCAATTGGAATCTCATCACCTTTCCTGGAAATGAGAAGCGTGTGATTCGCCAGCCCCGCAATCTCTCCTGTTTCGAGTACGCGAAGAAGCGGGTTCGCCATGATCTCACGAGTGCCTTCGTTAATGATCCGGAAAACGTTGTCCAGCGGTTTGCCTTCGGCCTCCTCCTGGCCGAACCCGGTCAGTTCCTCGGCCACGGGATTCATCAGGGTCACGCGTCCGGCGGCGTCTGTTGCTACAACAGCATCACCGATGCTGAGAAGCGTTGTCCGCAGCAGATTCGTCTGGAGGCGGGCTTCGGTCTCGGATTGCCGCCACCGGGCGGCGAACTCGCTGATCAACACGCCTTCCACCACGAACACGATGGTTTGAATTGTGCCGGCGGCCGGAACTCCCAATCCATGAAGCGGAGCCACAAAGAAATAGTTGGCCGCTGCCGCGGAAAAAACCGTCGCCGCCAAGGCCGGCCCCTTGCCCGCATAACTCGCCGTCAGCACAACGGGGCCAAAGAACAAAAGGAAGGGCACTCCTTCTCCCAGAAATCGGGCGAAGTATAGCTTCAGACACACCACCAAAGCTACCGAACCGAAGGCCAGGCCGTAGCGTGCGAAGCGCCCCATGTTCGATTAAAGCTTTCGTGCCAGCGTCAATCCATCGCCAATGGGAAGAAGGCTCAAGCCGACCCGCCGGTCCTGGTGGATCTTCTCGTTGAGATTGCGGATGGCGACCGTATCGGCATCGTTCACCGAGGAATCAATCACTTTGGAATGCCAAAGAACGTTGTCGATCCCGATCAAACCGCCTGCCCGCACCAGCACCAGCGCACGCTCGTAATAGCGATCATAGTTTGCCTTGTCCGCATCAATGAATGCGAAATCGTAGGTGCCTTGTTGTCCCGCAGCGATCAATCCATCAAGGGTCTCGACCGCAGGCGCCAAAATTAAGTCGATTTTCTCTGATACGCCGGCCTCTTGCCAGAATGGTTTTCCGATAGACGTCCATTCCTCGCTGACATCGCACGCCGTCACCTGTCCATCAGGCGGCAGCGCGAGAGCAACTGCAAGCGAGCTGTAGCCGGTGAAAACACCAACTTCCAGCGTCTTCCGCGCTCCCAGAATCTGCACCAGCAACTGCATGAACTGCCCTTGCTCCGGTGTGATCTGCATGCGCGCTTCAGGAACGGACGCCGTCCGCTCACGCAAACGACGCATGACATCCGGCTCGCGCAACGATACCCGCCGCAGATAAGCGGCCAACTCGTCAGATAAGGTGGTGTGGGTGTGTGACATCGCTATTCCATATTAGGATCGTAATTCTCAGGCCGTCCCGCCTTCCATATTCGGCCTCGTGCCGGTTCAGCGAGGATCTCAATTTCCTTTAGAATTTCGGGGTCCGCGGTACCTTCCATCGCTTTCAGATTCTGGAGGACTTCCGCTGTCGTAGACATTCCCGTAAAGGTCGTCGCGAGTTTGGGATTACTCAGCGCAAACTGCAGCGCGGTATCTGTTACTGAAACTCCCTGACTTTGGCAGAACTCTACAATCCGCCGCGCCGCCTCGCGCACCACTGGCGTGGCGGGGTGCCACGGCGGCGGACCGTTCGGTGTCAGCAATCCCATGTGCATGGGAGATGCGTTTATCAAGCCGTTCGGATCCATTGTAGTTGCGTCGATATTCAGCAGATTGTAGCGGCAGTAGGTCAGCATGCAATCGACGGGCGCCTCGGCCGCCACTTCGCGCAACATTCGCAGGGAAAGGCCGGTAATACCGATGAAGCGCGCCTTTCCTGCCTGCTGCACCCGCCGCAGTGCGGGAATCGTCTCGTCGACAATCTGCCGTTTGTCTCCAAATTCCACGTCATGGACATGGAGGATGTCCAGGTAATCAGTTTGCAGCCGCTGCAGGGATTCGTCCGCGCTCCGCGTCACACGTTCGGCTGAAAAATCAAACTCCGCCAGACCATAACGCGCGCACTTTGTAGCCAGAATCACCTCATGACGCCGGCCCTTCAACATTTCGCCCAGCCTGGTTTCGGCCAGCGTTCTGCCGTAGTACGCCGCGACGTCGAAGAAATTAATGCCGTTGTCTATCGCTAAATCAATGGCCCGCTTCGCCTCGGCGCTTTCCATGCCGCCGTACTCGTTACCGAGAGGAGCCGCTCCGAATCCAAGGCGGGAAACCTGCAGGCCGGTATTCCCAAGTGTTCTCATTTCCATGTCCTTCGATGTTACCCGAAGCCATCCGCTTGAGGGTACACTGCTCTAAATGAAGTTGTCGGTCCTCCTCCTTGCGGGCTTATTGCGGGCGGCTTCGGTCCACACGGACTTTGAGGGCGGCTCATTAGGGCAGATTGAGAAAGTGGACGAAAACCACTTCCGCCTTCACGTAGCGGGCCAAGCCGATCAGAACAAGCGGAACCGGCAGGGCAGTTGGTATTATTTCCGGATGGATGACGCGGGAAGCGCCGAACTGACGCTCGATATGGTGAGCCTCCCCGGCGAATACAACTTCAAGCCGAACACGGGGGCCATTACCGGCGACACTCCGCCCGTCATCAGTTACGACGGTCGAACTTGGACACACGTGAAGACGTTCGAATACGACGCCGGTGAACCCGGGTTGCGATTGCGCATCAAGCCCGCGTCAGGCCGATTCTGGATCGCCCACACGCCGCCTTACACCAACGAAAACCTGGCGCGGCTGCACGCCGATGTTGCAAAGGACCCTGCCTTTCACCAAGAGACAATCGGGAAGTCGGTGGAAGGGCGCGACCTGCTGCTCTGGACCATCTCTTCCGGCGATTCTGCGCACAAGACGGTCTGGCTGATGTTCCGCCAGCACAGTTGGGAAAGCGGCAGTTCCTGGGTGGGCGAAGGTGCCATTCGTGGCCTGCTCAGCCACGAGGCACGCATGCTTCGGGAGTCCGTCACCTGGAAGATTCTGCCCGTAGCGGATCCTGACGGGGTGGCCGACGGCGGCGTCCGCTTCAATAGGAAAGGCTACGACCTCAATCGCAACTGGGACACAGCCACCGAGAAGGATATGCCGGAAATCACAGCCCAGCGCCATGCCATTGCGCAGTGGATCAAAACCGGCCACACAATCGACCTGTTCTTTTCATTGCATAACACCGAAACCAGCGAATACCTGGAAGGCATTGGTAGATTCCAGCCGCTGGGGGAACGTTTTTTCGCCGCGCTGAAGCAGCTGACCACCTTCGCGCCCACACGGCCGCTATTCGCCACCGAGACCACCACCACAGCGGGAATGGCCGGCCGCATGAACGTAATTCAAGGTCTCTACAAAGATTTCCAGATTCCCGGCTTCCTGATGGAACAGCGAATCGCCTTCAACGATCGTCTGGGTCACCTGCCAACCGTAGAGGATCGCCTGTCTTTCGGCAGCCAGCTAATGCGAGCCATATACGAAGCGATAAAGTGATAATGTCAATCTGACGATGATGTCAATGTGACGATGGAGTAACAGAATGGGAAGTCAGAGCGGCCGGACCGCCGGGGCAGGCCCCGTAAAGCAAACAGTCAAGAGGAGGTCGTTCCTCATCGCCGGTACGGCCGCGCTCGGCACCTCAGCCCTTTCGTACAACCGTATCCTTGGCGCGAATGACCGCATCTCCCTTGGACACATCGGCATCGGCAACCGCGGGCGGGAACTGGCATCCATCGCGGGGGATCTAAAAGACAGTCACAAGGTGGAAATCACTGCGGTCTGCGACCTGTGGAAGACCAACCTGGACCGTGCCGTGCAGAAGGGCGAGCAGATGTTCGGCCGGACGCCGCGCCCTTTCCAATATTGCGAAGAATTGCTGAATCTTAAAGACGTGGACGCAGTGCTCATATCCACAGCCGACTTCCAGCACGCTCCCCTGCTGAAACTTGCTGTCGAAGCGGGCAAGGACGCCTATTGTGAAAAGCCGATGGCGAACGTGCTGGAGGAGGCGAAGGCCGTGCGCGATGCCGTCAAAGCATGCGATGCCATCGTACAAATCGGAACCCAGCACCGAAGTGAACCGTACCAGATCGCCGCGCGCGATTGGATTGCGGCCGGCGAAGTCGGACCTGTGAGCAAAGTGGAGATTGTCTGGAACTTCCATGGCCCGCGCTGGCGCGGACGGCCGGAAGTGAAGCAGATCCGCGAGGAGGATACGGACTGGCGAAAGTGGCTGCTCGATAAACCCCACCGCCCCTTCGACCCGCGCGCCTATTTCGAGTTTCGCCTCTATCGTGAGTTCTCCAGCGGTATTCCGGACCAGTGGATGAGTCATGGGATCGACATGGTGCACCAGTTGATGGACGATTACTTCCCCAAGTCCGCCGTTGCCCACGGTGGTATATACGCCTGGCCCGACGGGCGGGAAACGCCCGACACGTTTCATGCGCTGCTGGAGTACCCGAAGGGATTCCTGGTGAGTTACTCCACCAGTTTCGGTAACGATTCCGACAGCTCCACGAGAATCATGGGGAAGAAGGCGACGCTCATCAACATAGGCGGCGAAGGCAGCCGGCGGTGGAAGCTGGTGGAAGACAAGGGAACGCATGAGAGCAATCCGTTTGTTCGCCGTCCGGAGAAGCTGCTCAAGCTGGATGACGAGAAACTCCGCAGCCTGCCGTTCACGCAGCGCATGCTGACGGGCGCCATTGAGAAAACGTATGGCCCCCTGCCGTTTACCTCCGATAAGAATCCTACGCACATGAAGAACTGGTTGGATTGCCTGCGCAGCCGTAAGCAGCCCAACGCCACCGTGGAGCATGGCTTCGCACAATCCGTTGCGGTCATCATGGCGGCGCGCGCGCAGCAGGAAGGCAAAAAGCTCTACTGGGATCCGGCGGCTGAGGCAATTGTCGAAACTCCTCCGGCTGTGTGACTATGGAGTTCGGGACGGATTCCATCATGACGATACGCAGGCTGCAGGCACCTCTGTTCTCTCTCCTCCTGGCGGGTGGCTGTTTGGCCGAGACCCCGACCTATACCAGGAACGTCGCCCCCATCATTCAGAAGAACTGCCAGGGCTGCCACCGGCCTGGAGAGTCAGCGCCGTTTTCGCTGCTTACGTATGAACAGACGCGCCCGTGGGCCAAGGCCATCAAGGCTGCCGTGGTGACGCGCAAGATGCCGCCTTGGTTCGCCGATCCACATTACGGCAAGTTCAAGAACGATAGTTCGCTGCAGCAAAAGGATGTGGATACCCTCGCCGCCTGGGTGGATGCCGGCTCTCCGAAGGGCGATCCAAAGGACATGCCCGAGCCCGTGGAGTTCGCCGAGGGGTGGGCGATTCCAAAACCGGACAAGGTGATTGAGCTACCGACACCTTTTGCGATTCCGGCATCAGGCACCATTGAATATCAGTATGTGCTGATCCCCGCGCCATTCCAGACCGACCAATGGGTACAGTTTGCCGAAGCAAGGCCCGGTGACCGCGCCCACGTCCATCATGTGATCGCGTACATTCGCGAGCCTGGATCGCAGTGGTTGAAGGATGCCAAGCCCGGCATTCCGTTTGTTCCGAGCAAGGCCAGCTCGGAAGATAAGAAGGAAAACGTGGACGGTCCGGGCGATATGCTCGCGAGCTTCGCTCCCGGTCAGCCGCCGGAGGGATTTCCGGAGGGGCAAGCAAAGTTGGTCAAGGCCGGCTCCGACATTTTCATCCAGGTTCATTACACAACGAACGGAACGGCCAGTACTGACCGTACGCGAATCGGACTGGTGTTCGCAAAACAGCCGCCCAAAGAACGTGTGCTGATGATGTCCGCCATCAATACGAAGTTCAAGATTCCGGCAGGCGATCCGAACTATAAGGTGGATGCCGAGTTCGAACTCGGGACTACGGCGACTTTGTACGCTCTTCATCCGCACATGCACGGACGTGGCAAGGACTTCGACTATCGCGTCCAGTATCCGAACGGTGACACAGTGAAGATCCTGAGCGTTCCCAACTATAAATTCAACTGGCAGCTTTGGTACGACCTGGAAAAGCCGATGGTGCTGCCGAAGGGGACGAAAATTCTTTGCACGGCGCACTTCGACAACTCGCCCAACAATCCGGATAACGCTGATGCTACCAAGGATGTCATCTGGGGAGACCAAAGCTGGGAAGAAATGATGATCGGCTTCTTCCATATCGTCTTCGACGCGAAGATGTCCCCTAAGGAACTTACGCCCATGACGCGCGTGGAGAACGTGGTGGCGGCTAATTAACGGCCTCGGGTAGCTCAACCGGAACGACCGCGGCTCCATCGGGTGTGGGAGGAGCATTTTCTTTTACTCGATCCGATTCGGGGGTCAGAATTTGCGCCGGCTGCGAAGACCATTCCGCAGGGTCTCGGCTTGGATTGCTTGCGTTTGGTTGGGGCGGCGGATCGGGGTTGGGGTCGTTTCGCAAATTCGATTCTTCGCGGAGACGAAAGAGGGCTTTCATGGCCCGATCATGCATGCGGCTGAAGCTGGTCTCATAGCGCAGGAGCAACTCTAGCGTCTTTTCGTTGTTCACCATCCGGGTGTGGGCCATGCCAATCCGCTGGGGATTAGTCATGTTGAGCTTTTCGCCGCCTTTGGCTTCGTACTCCGTCAATGTCGATCTGCTGGTCGTCCATTTCCAGTTCCAGTGGCGTGGATTCAGCCATCCACACCCGCTGCTGACGCCCCTTGGCGGCGACCATTTCGTAGACAAGGTTGGTTTGGGTCAGAGTAGCGGCAGGGCCGCCCCGTCTCACCGTAACCGGGGGAACTTGCTCGATGAGGGTCTTGCGGAGGCAATCCCGATCACGGCAGCGAAATCGCCTCGCCTCGACACGCCTCGACACGCAGTTCGACGGCTTTGCCTTGGGAAGGAAGATCCCGAAGCACACGCTGATCGCTGGCACGACGAACAACAACCAGTTACCGAACCAGCGCGGTCCGGGACAGAAATGAGTTTTGCCTGGAATTCAGCTGATTTCAGACGCAAACACAATTTGGGGAGAGAAACTCGTGACGACGGCTCGGGGGAAAAGCCATTTGCCCGTAGACAGTAGAACATTCTTACGGTCCTATGTTCTATCCTTCCGAGTGCCCCTTTTTAGCACGTGTAACCTGCGGGAGAACCCATTTCTGATGCGCGAACCCGAACGCATTCGAGCGTAGAGGTTCAGAGTGAATCGTCATACCGTGCCTTCCTGGGCGATATTTTCGATGGTTTTGCGCGGC
>JBDUEM010000337.1:0-7389 GCA_040002435.1 Bryobacteraceae bacterium | reverse complement strand
GCGGCACAATCGCGAACTTCAAACTATTCAATCATTTATGACCCAGTAGTACTAGTCCTTTTTTCTGCTTACCTAGTGGTGCCGCATAAAGAGCGTCTTCCACAGTCCAGGTGGCCCTCCTCTTTCTCCGACAGAGGAGAACAGTGACGCCCATTGGTGGAAAAACCATCACAATTCTTGTAGTTGAGGACAGCGCAGCCGAACAACGCCTGATGGTAGAAGCATTTAAGGCGGCTGGTATTACCAGCGGTCTTGTCTATGTCACCGACGGCGAAGACGCATTGAAGTATGTTCGCGGTCAAGGCAAATACGCGGGCACACTCCCCCTGATCTCATTTTTCTCGATTTGTCGCTGCCGAGAATTACTGGGTTGGATGTCCTCAAGGAGATCAAGGGCACCCCCAGCTTGATGCACATTCCCATCGTGGTCGCCTCGGGTACAGACGATCCCGAACTAGTTCGGAAAGTCTACGCGCTAAACGGAAACTGCTTCATCCGCAAGCCCGATGAATTGGGGCAGTTCCTTCGATTTATCGAGATGTGTTACGAGTTCTGGGGCACTGTGGTCACGCTCAGTCCGAAAATACTGCCTGACAGCCACGACGAGGCGATTCGGGATATCCGGCAGTCCAGGGGATATTAGCCGCCTGTGAGTGACTGGCAAGCTCTCTTGACGGATTTCGTGAACGCCTCCAACGAGTCGCCCTTCGTGAGATAACCCGTCGCGCCCAGTGCCATTGCCTTTGCTTCGTCGCGTGAATCGATGGAAGTGGTTAAGATGTACGCGGGGATGTCGCGCAAGTGAGGATTGCCCTTAATTGCAGCCAACACCTCCAGTCCCGTCATCCTGGGTAGATTCAGATCAAGGATAATGAGGTCGGGCTGCGGCGCGGCGGGATATTGGCCTGTTTTTAGAACAAAATCTAAAGCTTCCGCCCCGTCGCGCATGCGGAACAGAAGTGGTTTGAGCTTAGCTTCCTTCATGGCCAGTTGAAAGAGCACCGCCGTCGCGTCATCATCCTCAACGTGTAGAACGACACAATCCTCAATATTTTTCACAATTTCCCCGTGGAGCGGTGGTGTGTTGACTCTGGGCTGTGCGGAAAGTTTCAAGATTTTCGTGATCTTTCCCTGACCGGGCGCGTGTCAATCCGAAGGCGAATTGAAGGCCAAGAAGCAGCTATTGCTGCTTGAATTTCTGCATCACCGTCACCGCCTGTTGGGCGGACTCTTGAGGAAAACGCGAACGCAACCCGGACCTAATCGATGTTTTAATCCTGGTACAATCGAAGGAACCGTTTTATTGTCTTTTGGGGGAAAGGGTAGAGGAACGCGTTCCCGTTCGCCGTGTGGCGACGTGCGACCTGTCAGCGCTGTTATCGATACAGTTGTTACCGGGCCGTGTTTCGTTCCCAGTTCCCCTGAATTCTATCACTCGGTGTGTTCATCCTCTCGGCGCTCAAGCGGCCCGGAAGGAAGTTCTTGTGAAGGGGAACCGATGAAAGCGAATTGTGCTCTTAGATCTGTCATCCTGTGCGCGTTATTAGCCGTCTCGAGCGCTGCGCAAACCGCTAACGCACGTCTGGAGGGAAGTGTTCAAGATGCGTCCGGTGCCGCGATCCCAGGCGTAAAAATCTCCGTCGTCAACAATAACACGCAGGCCCGTGCCGAAGTTACCGGAGACAGCGGCGGTTCGTTCGTTTTTCCCACCCTGCAGCCGGGAAAGTATACTTTGTCCGCAGAGTCGACAGGCTTCCGCACCGCCGTGCTCAATGGGATTGAACTCTCCGTAGGCGCTACCGTGGCGCAAATCGTGAAGCTGGAAGTCGGGCCGACTTCGGAAAGTATCTCTGTCGAGGCCACCGCGCTCTCGGTGCAGACGACGGATTCACAGGTCTCCAGCGCCGTCCTGATGCGCGACATCGACACCCTCCCGCAGCTTAGCCGCAGCCCGATAACGCTCGCGGTGTTTCAGCCCGGAGTGCAGATCGATATTCGGGCGGGTCAGGATGCCAGCTTTTCACACGTGAATGGTCTGCGCCAGGGCAGCAACAATTCGAAGCTCGACGGCATCGACGTGAACGATTCGCTGGTTCCCCGCCTCGGTCTTTCACTCACCGCGGTGAATAGCGATTCGATTGGCGAATTCCGCGTGGTAACAGAGGGCGGAAAGGCCGAATATGGCCGCAGTGCCGGCGCGCAGGTGGAATTGATCACGCGCTCCGGCACCAATCAGTTTCATGGCAACGCCTACGACTACCTTCGCAACACGGTCCTTAACGCAAACGACTTCTTTAATAATCAGTCCGGCGGCGCGGTTCCGAAGTTCATTCAGAATTTGTTCGGGGCGTCCTTCGGCGGGCCCATCATTCACAACAAGACTTTCATCTTCGGGAATTATCAGGGTACCCGGACGGCCCAGGAAGTCATCCGCAATCGCACCATCCCAACTCCGTCAGCCATCGCCGGTATTTTCAAATATCGTGTCGGGGGAGTGGTCCAGTCTTACGACTTTGCAAAGGCGGACCCCCGCGGTATCGGTGTCGACCCGGCCGTAGCAAAGATATTCGCCGGCTACCCGCTTCCGAATAACAACGACCTGGGCGATGGACTGAACTCTGCGGGCTTCCGATTCAACAATCCGGTGTCTTCCATCAACGACCAATTTACGATCCGCGGCGATCATCACCTTACCAGCAATCACGTATTGTTCCTTCGTTGGAGCTGGTACCGCACGTCGTCAATCGACAACCTGAACAACGCCGACGCCACTTTCCCCGGGCAGCCGCAGGGAACGCAGGGCGGACATCGCTGGGGCTTTTCCACGGGTTCGAACTGGACCATCAGTCCCACGCTCATCAATGAATTTGTAATTGGACATCAGAGCGCCTCCACGGACTTCCTTCGGCCGAACCGCCCGGCGGGTCCCGCGTATATTACGAACCTCTACACGGACGTCCCGTTTTCTCCGTTTTCGCAAGGCCGTAACTCTCCGGTGAACGACATCACGGACACGATCACAAAGGTCTGGGGCAAGCATACGTTTAAGGCGGGAGCAAACATCCGGTTCACCACGCAGTACGGCTACAACTATGCGGGAGTCTATCCCAATGTGACCACGGGCCTTGGCAACGGAAACGTCGTACCATCCACGGTGGGACCCCCAGGTCTGTCCGCCTCGGATCGCAATACCTTTGAGCTGCTCTATAACGACGTGCTCGGCCGGATCGACCAGGTGACGCAAACCTTCTACAGCAACTTGAAAACATTCCAGGCTGCCGGATCGCCTCGCGTCCGCAACTTCATTCTTCATGAGAGCGGTTACTTCTTCCAGGATGACTGGCGCGTGAACAGGAAGCTGACCTTGAACCTGGGCCTTCGTTATGAATACTTCGGCGTACCATACGAACGCGATAACTTCCAGGGCAATATCGACCAGGCGGCCTCGGTCAGCACCCTCGGTACATCGTCCAATCTGACGATCGTTCCGGCCGGGCCGCTCTATAAAAGAGACGGCAACAACTTTGCCCCACGGTTTGGGTTCGCCTATGATCCGGGTGGCGATGGCAAGATGGCGATTCGTGGAAACTGGGGTATCTTCTATGACCGCAACGTGGGCGCGGTCATCAATCAGGTGGATGGCAGCACGCCGGGATTCTCGCAAGCGGTTCCTGTGTTTCCCAATCAGAACGGCGGCGATATCCGGTTCAACGATAAATATCCGCTGCCGTCGCAACCGCCGGCCCCTGTTCTGACCCTGGCTAACACCCGCTCCACCAGTTTGATTCTTGCCAACCCCAACCTCCGCAGCGGCTACGTTCAAAGCTACGCTCTGAACGTGCAGCGGGAGATCCTGCGCAGCACCATTCTGCAGGTGGGATACATCGGCAATCGCGGGGTAAAGCTGTTTATGTTCCAGGACGTCAATCAGCCAAAGATCTTCGGCAGCTTCCTGAACGACTTCAAACAAATCCAGGCGTTCCAAACCAACAGCGCTACCGCCGTTCCGGCCAGCAATGTTTTCGTCAAGCTTTACGGCACACCCGCGGCAGCGATCACCAGCCTGGGCGCGACCAACTTCAGCCGCGGCCTGGTGGGCACTGTTGCCAATACTGTGGACCGGGGCCAGTTCACGCGCTACGCGGCCGCTGGCATCCCGGACAACTACCTCCGCAATTATCCGCAGTTTAATCAGGTGGTGCTCGGGACCAACAACGGAAGGTCCGCCTACGATTCTCTCCAGGTGAGTTTACGGCGCAGCGCGGGCGATTTGCAGTGGTCCGCCAACTATACCTGGAGCAAGAGTCTCGACAACACGTCAGCCGAAGGCAACGGATTCAATACGACCGCCCTGCCCGGACCGATCGACAACTACAACCTCTCGCTGAGCCGGGCGCGTTCCGATTTCGACAGGCCACACTCTTTCAATCTGTCGGCGCTTTATTCGGTTCCGTTCGGAAAAGGGAAGAAGTTCGGATCGAACATGCCGCGGCTGCTGGATACGGCAATCGGCGGCTGGTCGTTCGGAATGCTGCAGATTGCACAATCCGGGCAACCGTTCACCGTCAATTCGCAACGCCTCACCACCGCGGTCACCGGCATACCCGCGGCGGGCACCTATGCGGTCTACAGCGGCACGGATCGCAACATCGGAAGCGTGGAGCGCAAGGGTTCGGGAGTCTTCTATTTCACCCCGGAACAAGTCGCGCTTTTTGGTTTTCCCAATGCTGGAGAATTTGGCAATTCGGGACGCAATGTCTTCCGCAATCCCGGTTTCTTTGAGACGGACGTTTCCATGGTGAAAAAATTCGCCATTACCGAGCACCACTCCGTTTCCTTCCGCGCCGAAGCGTACAATCTGTTCAATCATCCGAACTTCGGCCTGGCAACTGCGAACCTCAACATCAACAATCCTGCGACCTTCGGCAAGTTCAGCCAGACACTCGGTACACAGTCTGGCGGCAGCTCGTCGCGTATTATGCAGATGGTCCTCCGCTACGACTTTTAGCTGCACCCCCGTTTCCTGGCTGGCAACTCCGGTTGCCAGCTACTCCTTCGAATTCTCGCCGTAATAATCTGGAACTATCCCGGCCTCTTCCCGGAATACAAGTTATCAGCCCAATGAGACGCAGATGACGGGTTTTCTCAATCATTCGGACGACTCGCTTCTGCGTCTTGCGACGGATGGGCATGAAGAGGCTTTCGTTGAATTGTACCGGCGCAGGCAGACGCAGATTTATAAGTTCGCGCTGCATATGTCCGGCAGCGCGGCGGTGGCCGAGGAAGTCACGCAGGAGGTTTTTATGAGCCTGATCCGCAACGCGGAAGGCTTCGACGCCACGCGCGGCCCTCTGGCAGGATATCTCTATGGCATAGCCCGTAAGCAAGTGCTGCGGATGCTCGAACGCGATCGTGCCTTTGTGGCAATCGACGACGATTTCGTGGCGACAGCGGCCGGAACCCCGCTGGGCGATCTGACGCGCAGCGAAACGATAGAGTCCGTCCGCCAGGCGGTGTTGAGCCTGCCGCCGAATTACCGCGAAGTAGTCGTACTGTGCGATTTGCAGGAGATAAACTACACCGATGCCGCCGGCTTGCTGGATGTGCCGGTGGGCACCGTGCGATCAAGATTGAGCCGCGGCCGGGCGATGCTGGCGGATAAGTTACGGGTCAGTTCGAGGTGCATTGTATGAAACCGGGCGATGAAGAAGCCCTCCTTGCAGGGCTGCGTGTGTTGCGGGAAAAGTCAGCCGGGGAAGGTCCGCCAGCTTCGCTGGAGACCGCCCTGCTTACCGAGTTTCGCCGCAGGCGAGTACGAAAAGAATCCGGGCTTGCCAGGCAGCCGCTGATATGGCTGGGTCTCGCGGCCGCGGCCGTGATGATCGTGGTGGCTGTTAGCAGCCGTCCCCAGCCGCAGCCTGCGATTGCGGTTCATGCCCCGATTGCGCCCCCGGTTCCCGCGGCCGCCGCTGAGGAGCCCGCTCCGGAGGTACGGCCGCCGGTGCGCCAGGCGAAGCGAGCGGCGCGCCGTCAGAAGCAGCTTTCGGCGCCGGTTCAGGAAGTGGCAACGGAGTTTCTACCCGTGCCCTATGCGCCGGTGTTTACAGCGGAAGACCGCGGGCAACTGGTTCGGGTGCGGCTGCCCAGGGAATCGATGCGGAGCTTCGGATTACCAGTGAACCAGGATCGGATCGTCCAGACCGTACAGGCGGATGTGCTGGTGGGCGAGGACGGTATCGCGCGGGCAATTCGTTTTGTGCAGTAATTTCAAGTTTTGGGCTGAAATCATAAGGAGTAAATTACGATGAGAAAGCGATGGATAATTGCGGGTGCGGTCTCGGCCCTGATGAGCGGCGCAGCCTTCGCGCAGGAGCGGAGGGAGTTGGTGTTTACGCAGGCACTGCCTGCACCCTCAGCCGGCGCAGCCGGTGACGTGATGTTTTTCAACGGAGGAACGACGGCTGGTGCAACCGTCCAATTTCTTTCCACTGAGATGAGTTTTGAAGGCGGGCTGGTGAAGGGCGCGCCGTATTCGGCCGGAGCCGTCACCGAGACGACGCAGCTTCTCGGAGACGGCAACCGCATTACGCGGAAGACGACTGCGTCTCTCTACCGGGACAGCGAGGGGCGTACGCGCCGCGAGCAGTCGCTTCCCGCCATCGGTCCATGGGCAACCAGCGGCACGCCGCCGGTAAACGTCTTCATTAACGATCCGGTATCCGGCGTGAACTATATTCTGGACTCCAACAGCAAGACGGCGAGAAAAGTGGTCCCGGGCAAATTTACTCGCGTTGCAGATGGGCGCGGGGTGGCCGGCGTTGCGGGCGTGGCTGCTGCGGGAATGACTTTCTCCAAAGGGGAAATGGTTCACAGCGTTACTTCACAGGCTTCCGTAGCGCCCCAGGTGAAGGACGAAAAACTTCCATCGCGGCTGATTGAGGGAGTACAGGCGGAAGGATCCCGGACCACCTTCACCATACCGGCGGGCGAGGTTGGAAATGAGCGCCCCATCGACGTCGTTTCGGAGCGCTGGTATTCACCTGAGCTGAAAACGGTAATCATGTCCAGCAACAATGATCCGCGGATGGGAGAGACCGTGTATTCCTTGAAGGGGCTACAGCGCGCCGAGCCCTCGCGCTCCCTGTTTGAAGTGCCTGCCGACTACACAATATCGGACGACTCCAATCCGGAAACAATGCGGCAGCACAAGCTGATGATGGAGAAGATGGTCGAACGTAAGCCGCAGTAATCTGGCATCACGGGGCGGCCGCACTGGCGGCCGCCGGGTTTTGATTTACGTCACTCTCGTCATGGACATGGATGACTCCCGTAGCAAGATCGATCGTGATCAGCATCTCTCGCGCCCGGTCGTTTTTCTTTGCTGGAGGA
>JBDUEM010000336.1:0-7398 GCA_040002435.1 Bryobacteraceae bacterium | reverse complement strand
GTGAAGTTATCCCATCCTTCCTTACTCTTCACAGCGGGCGCGATTACCGCGCTGCCGGCACTGTTCCAGGTGATCTCCGGATCGTAAACATACGACGTGTGGAAATAGCCATGCGGTGTCAGGACCTTTGGCGCGCCTCCGGTAGCGGGTGCGACGAATATGCGGTGTGCTCCGTCAGGAAGCACACCGCGGCCATCGAAGGCCCATCGAAGCTGCGTCACTATGGTTTCGGGCGGGCCCCATTTCGCTCCCGCCGGCCGCTGCGGCAACTTTGGGTTCCAGGGAGAAGCTTCTTTTTCGAAGCGCAGGAATGCAATCCATTTGCCATCCGGCGACCAGGCAGGTAGGGACGGACCTCCGGGACCGGTGGTGATCGCAATGTCCTTACCGGTTGCGATGTCGCGCACCATCACCTGCGTTGTACCGGACCTGTCGGAAACATACGCCAACCGCTGACCGTCTGGAGACCATCGCGGACTCGACTCGTGAATGTCTCCTTCGTTCAGCGCCTTCCTGCCCGCGCCATCGGCATCTACCATGACGATGCGCGTGAAGTGGGAATCTTTCTGAATATCGGTGCGCTCCTCCACCAGCGCGATGCGAGTTCCCGATGGATTGATCTGGGGATCGCTGAGCGCCCGGAAACTCCAGATGGCCTCCGGCTGCATACACTTCGAACTCTCCGCTGCGCTGAGACAGCGCAGCAGCAACAATGCCACAAGTATTCGCACGAACCGTCCTTTATGAAACGATGGTTTTAACGACTTGTCCGCCGATATCTGTCAAGCGGCGGTAACGTCCTGCATGGAGATAAGTCAAGCGGTCATCCTGCAACCCCATGAGGTTTAGAACCGTTGCATGTACATCGCGCATGGGAATAGGCTGCTCCAGCGCGCGCAGTCCAAATTCGTCTGTCGCACCGGCGGTCGTCCCGGCTTTCACGTCTCCGCCCGCCATCCACACGGTCAGGCCATATTGATTGTGATCGCGGCCGGGCTTCTCGCCCGTAAGATCGTTGATGAAAGGAGTCCGGCCCATCTCAGAAGTCCAGACAACGAGTGTTTCTTCCAGCAGGCCCCTTCCTTTCAGATCCTTCAGCAGGGCGGCCACGGGCCGGTCGACTTCCGCCGCATGCTGCGGCACCCTCTCCTTGACGTTGCCATGGTCATCCCAACTGAATTTCCCGATCTCCACTCCGTGGATCAGAAGAACGTGACGAACACCCCCTTCCACCAGACGGCGTGCCAGCAGACACTGGCGTCCGAACCCTTCCGTAACCGGGTTGTCGAGGCCGTATAATTTCCGTACGGTCTCCGGTTCACTTCCCAGATCAACCAGCTTAGGAGCTTCCATCTGCATCCGGAAGGCGAGCTCGTATGCGTTGATTCTTGCATCCAGTTCCGCGGAGCCGCCCCGCTCGGCGGAGTGCTGATGGTTCAATTGCGCCAGGTAATCGAATTCGCGCCGCTGCTGATCCCGCGTGACATCTTTGGGCAAGGCGAGATCGAGGATGGGAGACCCGGTGGAGCGAAACAACGTGCCCTGGTAGGAGGCGGGCAGGTAACCGTTGCTCCAGACAGCCGAGCCGTTCACCGGCGAGCCGCGGGGATCCTGGATGACGACGTAACCCGGCAAATTTCGATTCTCACTTCCCAATCCATAGCTGATCCACGAACCCACTGACGCTCCGCCCTGCAACTGGGAGCCAGTGTTTACGTGCATGGTAGCGGGTCCATGATTGTTGTTGTCCACTTTGATGCCATGAACAAATGCCAGTTGGTCCGCCATCTGCCCGATCTCCGGAAACAGCGTGGAGATATACTTGCCGGACTGGCCATATTGTTTGAATTCGAATGGACTTGGGATCACACGGTGCGGCGCATTCAGAAAGCCCTCGATTTCTCCCGAAAGGCCCGGCAGCTTCGGCAGGCGCTTTCCGGCGAACTCTTTTAATTTCGGTTTGTAGTCGAACGTATCCATCTGGCTGGCGCCCCCAGCCATGAACAGGAAGATGCAACGTTTCGCCTTACGAGGAAGATGTTGAGGTTTCACCGCCATGGGATCGATCAAAGTTGCCGCGGAAAGATCTTCCTTCAGCAGTTGCGATAGGGCAAGCCCTCCGATTCCATTCCAAGATCGCCACAGAAAATCGCGTCGTGATGCGGACATTGGCTCTCCTTTAATCGATATAGATAAACTCACTGGCATTCAAGAGAGTCCGGCATAGCGCGATGAGGCCGCTCGCGGCGGGCCGGGTCTCGGCCACCAGCTTCAGCGCGCCCTCCAATTCCTTGGGCTTGGGAGTTCGGTTGAATGCCAGTTCAAATGCATATCGCGCCTGCTCGCGGACATCGGGGCCAATTTCCTTGCGGATACGTTCCGCCATGTAGCCTACTTCTCCATTCACGAAATCGTTGTCATACATGGTCAACGCCTGTAACGCGGTGATGGATTGTCTGCGGCGGTCACAAGACGTGTTCAGCACAGGTGCGTCAAACGTCTCCAGGAAAGGCAACTGCAATGCGCGGCGTTGGAACACGTAGATGCTGCGCCGCCTCCCGTCCGGACCATCGGAGGTTTCCCACGTATTCACGCCCTGGACCTTCTGGCCCTCATCCAAGCCTTCGGGCAATGGCGGGTATACAGGCAGTCGGCCGGACTCAAGATTCAACCGGCCGCTTACCGCGAGCACCGCGTCGCGAATGGCTTCGCCACTGAGACGCTGGCGAGGAAACCTCCACAGCAGTTTGTTCTCTGGGTCCACCTGGAGGCCTTTGGAATCGTCATACAGCGACGCCTGACGGTACGTGGCGGACGTAAGAATCAGGCGGTGCATCTTCTTGACGCTCCACTTCTCTTCTGTGAATTTGACCGCTAACCAATCGAGCAGTTCCAGATTTGTCGGCGGGGAGCCGTTGCGTCCGAAATCGCTGGACGTTTCAACGATGCCGCGGCCGAAGTGGAACTGCCAGATGCGGTTCACCATCACGCGCGCAGTGAGGGGATTATCGGGATTGGCGATCCATTCGGCAAGCGTCATACGGCGGCCGCGTGTAGGGAACATTTTGTAACGGTCGAGTTTCAAGACAGCGGGATTGGAGTTTCCTTCGATGGCGCTGAGGAACCCAGGCTCCACTACTTCCCCAGGATGATCGTAGTCGCCCCGTATCAGGATGTGCGTGGCGGGCGGGCTCGGCGCGAACGGGGGACCGTCCGAGTTGCGCAAGCCCATGCACATTGGCTCCAAACGTTCGATCGCTTTCTTCAGCCGCGTGATTTTCTCGTTATACGTTCGCCATTCCGCTCTGTCCGCCGTGGTCAGAATCTCAGGCTTTTTGTCGAACCCAGCGGCGTTATTATTGTCGGCATTCACTTCCTTCTCGACGTCTTTGGCGGCGAGCTTCCCTTCGAATTTCGCGTCTTCCCGCTTCTTGGCTTCGGTCAGCTTGGCGATCAAGGGCTCCAGGAACTTGTCAAAATCAGCCTGCGTGGATGTCAGCTCCTGCTTTTCCTTTTCGCGTTGCTTATCCGCCCACTCCTTCTCCCCGGGACGGTAGAATTCAGCTGGTTCCGCTCCACCCGCACGGCCGGTGCTGGGGACAGTGACCGTGGAGAAGAAAGCTTTCATCCGATAGAAATCGCGCTGCGGCACTGAATCGTATTTGTGGTCATGACACTTGGCGCACCCGATGGTCATGCCCAGAAATACGGACCCGACGGTTGACGTCATTTCGCTTAACCAGGAATCCCGATTCTCTTCACTCACCGGCGTCCGGTTAAACGGGGCGAGCCGCAGAAAGCTGAGGGCGACGGCTTGCTCGGGTTCGGGCGGCGGGGCAGGGACGGCGGACACAATCTGGAAGAACTCGTCGCCGGCAATCTGCTCCTTGATGAATTGGTCATAGGGCTTGTCGTTATTGAAGGCGTCAATTACGTAGTTCCGGTATCTCCATGCGTGGGGCCATTCGGGGTCGCCTTCATAGCCATTGGTGTCGGCATATCGCGCAAGGTCCAGCCAGTGACGCCCCCAACGCTCGCCATACCGCGAGTCTTTCAGCAAACGGTCTACCAAGTCTTCGTAAGCAGCGGGAGATGGATCGTCAACGAAGGCCTTTGCCTCGCGGGGTGTCGGCGGGAGTCCGATCAGATCGAAGTAGACGCGGCGCACCAACGTGAGACGGTCCGCCTCGGGCGCCATGGAGAGTCCCTTCTCAGCGAGCTTCTTCAGGACGAACGAATCAATCTCGTTGCGTGTCGCGCCGGTCACTGTGGGCACCGGAAGTTTTACCGGTTTTACGAAGGCCCAGTAAGGCCGATTCTTTGACGTGGTCAATTCGGGCTTTAATTCGAGGATCCACGAAGAGATCGTCGCGATGTCGGCCGCTGACAAGGCCTTGCCGAGGGGCATCTGCGGTTTGATTTCGCCCCGCAAGATTCGGATGAGGACGCTCTCGGCGGGTTTTCCCGCGATGACTGCCGCTCCGTGTCGAGCTCCGCCCGCGAGGACCGCGTCTTGTGAAGCGATGGAAAAGCCGCTGGTCCGCGTGGCGCCGTCGTGGCAGCCGGCGCATTTTGCGCGCAGGATAGGCTGAACATCGTTTTCAAATGTAGCGCCAGCCAAAGTAAGTGCCGGCAGGAACACGATGAATAGAAGCCTGCTCATCAAAGAAGCGTCCTCCATATCCAAATCTTACTCCCGCGCGATGGCTTTGAAGACCATTTCAGCCGCTTCCAGCGTACGGTCCAAGTCTTCCTGCGTATGAGACGCCGAAATATGATTGCGCTTCAAAGCCATTGGCAGGAGGAAGAATCCGCGGTCCACCATTTCGCGGCGGAACCTGACGTCCATTGCGGAGTTATTGTTGAGCAAGTCCGTGTAGGTCTCGACGGCGCCTTGTAAGAAATAGGGCACGACCACGGATCCAAAATGTGCCACCTGTCCGAGAATACCGGCGCGATCCAGAATGGCTTGCAACTCACGAGCGAAGTAACCTCCCAGGCGGAAAATGCGCTCGTGTACCTGACCGTCCTCCATTTTTTGGATGGTGGCGAGAGCGGCGGCGGCCCCGACCGGGTGTCCGTTATAGGTTCCGGCGAAGAAGACGTCACCACGATTGGTTTGGAAGCGATCCATCAAATCCGCACGGCCACAGAGCGCGGCGGCTGGATATCCGTTGGCCATACTCTTTGCCACCGTGGTGAGATCAGGGGTAACGCCGGCATACTTCTGATAGCCGCCAAGACCATGACGGAAGCCCGTGATCACTTCGTCGAAGATCAAAACAGTGCCGTGAATCCTGGTGAGCTCCCGTAAGCCTTCCAGGAAGTTCGGCACCGGAGTGACGCAGCCAATGTTGTGAGGAATCGGTTCCAGAATGATAGCCGCGATTTCGCCGCGATACTGCTGCAGGGTGTCCTCCACTGCATCGATTCGATTGAAAGGCAACACCAGCGTCTGCATCGCCGCTTCTTCCAACATTCCAGCGGAATGGAAATCATAGTGTCCAATCTTTTCAGTGGGGCTGATTACGTTCATGCAGAGATAGTCGTGCCAGCCGTGATAGCAGCCCTGAAACTTGATAAGTTTCTTGCGCCGGGTGACTGCCCGCGCCAGGCGGACCGCGTTGAAAGTGGCTTCGGAGCCACTGTTACAAAGAAGAACTTTTTCCGCGGAAGGGATATGCTGTTTCAGCTTGGCAGCGAGGTGCACTTCCAGTTCCGTGGTGCCGACGCCGATCAGGTCGGGTCCTTGCAGCGCCTCGACGACGGCGCGGTTGACGTCCGGATCATTGTGCCCCAGGATGATGGGACCAAACGCCGCATGGTAATCGATGTACCGCCGGCCTTCCAGGTCTTCCAGTTTGGAACCAAGCGCGCTGCGCCAGATAAGGGCGGGATTGAGCGCCCGCGTGGAGGAGTTGACTCCACCAGGGATAGCTTCCAACGCCTGGTCGAAAATCCTTTGCGTTTCCGTTGTCTCTGTTTGTACGCTCATTATCGTAATTTCCTAAGTGTATGGAAAGGAGGATGGCGCTACAACGCGCCGCCGGGCGTTGCGGAACTTTCTGTTCACCCCAGTGAACATAGCGGGAATCTTCTCGGAGGGGCGTTTTTCAGAAGTACCAGCCTCGCGACATAATCAAATCCTATGGGCAACTCCTTACAAGCCGGTGTCTATCGCGTGGATATCACGCCTCCTTTGGGTATCACCATGTGCGGATATTTCGCGCGCGCCGGGGTGGCGAATAGCATCGAGCGCCCGCTGACGGCAACCGCCGTTGTGCTGGCCAGTGGAGGGAAGAAAATTGCGATTCTGGGCTGCGATCTGATCTCAATTCTGAACCCCGCGGTGGATGAGATTCGCACCGAGATTGCCTCAGCGTTGGGCACTACAGTAGAGAGCGTTCTTATTAATTGCAGCCATACGCACTGCGGACCGAACACTTGGGAATTTTCGTGGGAGAGCGAGGATCAGCACCGTTTACAAAGATCTTATCTGGAAAACCTGAAGCGGCTGTTGATTGGCTGCGCCGCAGCCGCGGACCGGCAAATGCGGCCGGCACGTATTGGAACTGGAACGGGCTCATCTCACATCGGCGTCAACCGACGGGAGCTGGATGAGAGCGGGAAAATTTTCCTGGGAGAGAACCCGAGCGGCCCGATGGACCCGGCTGTTGGCGTCATTCGGGTGGATGAGTTGAGTGGGAAGCCGGTGGCCGTCCTTTTCAGTTACGGCTGCCACACCGTTACCATGGGCCCGAAATTTCTGGGCCTGTCGCCCGATTTCCCGGGCCCGGCGAGGGATCTGATCGAAGCCGCAACGGGAGCAACCGCGGTATTTTTGCAGGCGGCGGGCGGGGACATTAATCCCGTTACCGGAATCGGCCCGACAGAAGATGACTCGGAGAACATGACGCGTTTAGGACAGTCTCTTGGCGCCGAGGTGGTTAGAGTCCTGTCTGAAATCCGCACGAATAGCGTCCGCGGAGAGCGGATGATTTTTGCTTCGTTGACAAAGAACAGCCTGTACCCGTATGTTCCCGTGGCGGACAGCCCGGTCTTGCTGGCGGCTTCGGGCGAAGCGGCGCAATTGCCGCTGCTGGCGCTGCCTTCGCTGGATGTAGCGCGCGGTATTCAAGCGCATTGCGTGGAGCGCCTGGAGCAGTCCAAGCGCAATGGGCTGCCGGAAAATCAGCTCGTTTTTCACTATCGATTCCGCGATTGGTCGAATCTTTTATTGCGGCAAGTGGAAGCCGGCGTCAAACAGACCTCCGTCGCCGTGAACCTACAGGCGCTTCGGATTGGCGATGTAGCCTTGGCCAGCGCGGCCGGGGAAACACTGGCAACCCTCGGAATACGCGTAAAAGCAGGGTCGCCGTTTCCCCAGACGCATTTTCT
>JBDUEM010000335.1:0-7489 GCA_040002435.1 Bryobacteraceae bacterium | reverse complement strand
GGCCTCGCCGGTTTGACCTGGTCTACGCTCGCGTTGGAAATATCCTGATCGACGCCGCGGCGCATGGAAGGTTTTCCGTTTCTCTGTCGGGCTCACCGGCCGGCGATTCCTCCCAGGTGACGCTGCGTTTACAGACGAACGCAGGAATTCCAATTAGACTGTCATTCCGCAGCGGCCAGGAATACGAAGCCGTTCTAGTCGACGCGGACGGCAACGTAGTATGGAAGTGGTCTGACGGCCGCGCATTTGATCCGTCCGCGCACGAAGTGTTCGCGGACGATGAATGGACCAAGACGTTTTTGGCTCCGCGCAATCCGGCGAATGCACCGCCCGAAGACCAACCCCAGACCTACTATCTGCGGACTTGGCTAACAACCGATGGACCCACCTTCGCCGCGACGGTTCCGCTTGTGAGGGGGACTGCACCGGCTAAATAGCGTGTGTGCTACCCGTGGCTAGAAGGAGAGCTTTAAGCCAACCTCTCCAACTCTCGGGGCGGTTTGTGTCCCCAGGATCTTCCCGAAATTACCGTTGGTAAAAGTCGTATTCGGATTCCCCAGCACCGGATGGTTTAGTGCGTTGAAGAACTCGGCGCGGAACTGCACTTTGAACCGCTCCTTCAACTGGAAGTTCTTGAACGCGGCAAAATCCAAATTCGACAACGCCGGGCCCCGCACGATGTTCACGCCCGCGGTTCCAAACGTCCCTAACGCCGGGAGCGCAAACGCGGAAGTGTTGAACCATCGAAGCAGTTCCTGTCCCCGCGATCTGCTCTGGTTGACGCGCCAGCCGCCAATCAGGTCAGCCGTGTCGAGTCCTTGTCCGTTCAGGGATCGGTCCACTCCCGCGCTCACCTTCAACGGCGCACCGCTGTTCGCGGTCAGAATGCCGCTCAATTGCCAGCCGCCCACCACCGCGTTGAGAGCCTTCTTCCCGCTCAGAGTCGGCAGTATCCACACCGACGAGATGGCGAGGATGTGCGTACGGTCGGTCGGCATGAGTCCTTTGTCAAGGTTCCAATTGTTCGGGTCCCTTGTCCCAAGCGAACCTTCGCCCTGCGATGAGGTCAGGCCGATGTCTTTCGAGAAAGTATAAGCCGCCAGCATCGTGAAGCCCCGCGAGAAACGTTTGTTGGCGCTCAACTGCAAGGCATGATATTGCGAATAGCCCACCGTGGATTCGTCTTCAATGGTGCCGAAATCCTGGTAGATGCGCCGCGCCTGCGTATCTCCCGCGGTCGCACCCGGGCGATAGACCGCCGGGTTGATGTTGTGCGAGCCGAATAGCCGTGAGCTCTTGGAACCCACATACGCCGTCGTCAGTACCGTTTCAAAGGGCAGTTGCTGCTGGATGTTGAAGTTCCACTGTTGTGCGTAAGGGGTCCGGAAGTCCGCGTTGAACGACGTGGTGGCCGCCGGCCTCACAAACTGGTATGCCTTCTTCTGGTCTGCCGTCGTGGGCGGAACGAACGGATACGGACTCTTGCCCAGAAACGGGTCCGCCAAAGGAACATCAAAGACAGTCGTATCCAAAACGTAGGGCTGAATGAGCGGAAAACGATTCAGCCGGATGGAGGCGAAATCATCGAAGAAGATTCCGTATCCGCCCCGCAATGCCGTCTTGCCTTTGCCGAACACATCGTAGGCGAAGCTAACGCGGGGAGCGAAGTTCAGCCAGTTGGGCTTGATCACATTGCCCGGCAATTGCGAATCCCCTTTGAAGAGCAAGCCAAGCGGCGCGTTCGGAAATAACGAAGACTGCAGTCCCGGGCGGAACGAGCTCTCTTTCCCGCTGGCTTCGGTGAAATGAAGATCCGGCTGCCAGCGCAGCCCTGCCGTAACCGTCAGCCGTTGACTTACCTTGATGTCATCGGAGGCGAAGAATTGCCAGTTCGTCTGATCCAAGTTGTTGCTTAAAACGCCAACCGTCCGCAACTGGTTCATGTTGCCCAGCAGGAAATCCGCGGCGGCGTCGCCCGTAGCAAATCCGTTAAAGGTACCGCCGAAGCGGGAGAAAAATTCATTTACCTGATCGACGTGATAGCGGGAGATCTGCGCGCCGAACTTGGCCGAGTGCCTGCCATGGTTCCAACTCAGCGAATCGCTCACGTTGTAAGTCTTCCGCGCCAGGTCCCAAAACGTTCCCGTGGTCGCTGTGAAATATCCGCTGATGGTGAGGCTCTGCCAGCTATGCGTCACCGGACTCGCCGCCGGAATGTTCGCTCCCAGGTCACTCCATTGAAAGTCCGGTGTCTGCACAATGTAGGAGTAGGTGCGATTGAAGGCGAATAGAAAGCTATTGATCAGCGACGGGCTGAACAGATGAGTCTCGCCTACCACCACTCCCTGGCGATGGAACGTCTGGTCGATTCCCCAGTTCGGAAGATTCCCCGCCGGGCTGAACAGATAATCGTCGTTGAAGATATACCTTCCGTACAGGTTGTCCTTGTGGCTAATCTCATGATCGATGCGCGTCAGGTATTGGTTTCCGTCTTTCGGAGACGGCAGCGGCGTCACGTAGTTATTGCCGAGGTTGGGAAGCGGGACAAATTTATTGAGGAAGTTGACGGCGGGCTTGCTGAAACGCGAAGGGGGAATAATGTTTCCCGGAGAAGGCGTCTTCGACAACGGATCGATCAGCACCTTGCCGGGAAGCAATTGCGAAAAGTCGCCGCCGCGCATCGCGTTCGTAAAGACCGTTGCGTTGCTCGTCGTGGGCGTTCCACGTTCGTGCGTACCTTGCCAGGCGGCGAAGAAGAAGGTTTTGTTCTTGCGTATGGGCCCCCCTAGCTGTGCGCCGAACTGATTGCGTTTGAAAACTGGAACCGCCGTCGAGAAGAATGGCCGGGCATCCAGGTGATCGTTACGGACAAATTCAAATGCGCCGCCATGGAATTCGTTCGACCCCGACTTCGTCACCGCGTTGATGGACGCACCGCGGTTGCGCCCGAATTCGGCGCTATAGGAATTGGTCTGGATCGTAAACTCCTGGATCGCGTCCGGATTGGGAAAGGGCAGCGGCGCGTTGAAGTACGCATCCTGATATTCGCCGCCGTCGAGAGAATACATATTCGAACCGCCGATACCGCCGTTCACGGCATAGCCAGGCGTGCCGGCGCCCTGGTCCAGCGAGCCTGCGCTTACCGATCCCGGAATCAATACCTGCAACTGCAGCACGTTGCGTCCGTTCAGCGGCAGCTCGGAGACCCGCACGCGATCCACCGTTTCGCGAATGGCGCCCGACGTGGATTCCACCAGCGGCGCAACGCTGGTGACCGTTACCTGATCGCTCACCTCGCCGACCTGCAGTGCCACGGGAACCGAAAGTTGCTGATTCACCTGCAGGTAGATCCCTGATTGCTGCGATGCCTTAAAGCCCTGCAGTTGCACATGGACCGAGTAGCTGCCGCTGGGAATCAGCGCGGCGTTGAAGTCTCCCTGTTCGTTCGTAGTGCCGGTGCGGACCTCGATGCCGGTGTTCTCGTTTCGCAGCACCACATTCGCGCCGGGGACAACCGATCCGGAGACGTCTCTCACAATGACGGTGATCGTACCCGTATCCAGTTGGGCCTGTAATGCGGCCGCTAACTAAAAGAAAGCGGCGACAACCGAGAGGAGCAGTTTGCAATGTTTCACGCGAGGATCCTTAATGCGAGGCAATTTATCAGTAAAGACAATATATTTACCCAAGCCCGAAGTCAATGGGGGTCGGATTGACTATCCCCGATCAAATCCGCTAATCTCTACTTGCGATAAGGTGATTCGCCAATCTCGTTATGATCACTTCGGTTAAGGGCGACTACGCACTTCAGGCCATCCTCGATCTGGCCACGCACTACCGCGGCGTACCGGTCAAAATAGCCGACATTGCCCGCCGGCAGAAAATTCCGCAGAAGTTCCTCGAATTGATCCTCGCCGGGCTCAAACAGGGCGGGTTCGTCGAATCCAGGCGCGGCGCCGAAGGCGGGTATCTGCTTGCCCGTCCAGCGGAGGAGATCACCGTGGGCGAAGTGGTCCGCTACATGGAAGGCGCCAAAGATGCCAAGCGCGACGGCAAACACAAAACCGACTCGCCCTTCGCGGATATGTGGCGCCAGGTGGACGAGGCCATCTCCTCTGTCATCGACCAGACCAACTTTGCTGACCTGGCCCGACAGTGGCGTGAACGGCAGGGTAAATACGTCCCTAACTGGGATATTTAGTGTGGAACACTAGGAGAAGACATGATCTATCAGGACAATTCCCTCAGTATCGGCAAAACGCCTCTCGTCAAGCTGAACCGCGTTCATGATGGCGCAGCCGTAACCCTGCTGGCCAAAATTGAAGGCCGTAATCCTGCCTATTCCGTCAAGTGCCGTATTGGAGCGTCCATGATCTGGGACGCCGAAAAACGGGGTATCTTAAAGCACGGCAAAGAATTGATTGAGCCCACCAGCGGAAACACGGGGATTGCTCTCGCCTTTGTCGCTGCCGCGCGCGGTTATCCCATCACGCTGACCATGCCAGAGACGATGTCCATTGAACGGCGGAAGGTATTGAAGGCCCTGGGAGCGAACCTCATCCTGACCGAAGGAGCCAGCGGAATGAAAGGCTCCATCACGCGTGCCGAGCAACTGGTGGCGACCGACCCTGAACGCTACGTTCTGCTGCAGCAGTTTAAGAACCCCGCGAACCCGGAGATCCATTTCAAGACCACCGGCCCGGAGATCTGGGACGATACCGAAGGCGGAATCGACGTGCTGGTCTCGGGTGTGGGTACCGGCGGCACAATCAGCGGCGTTTCCCGCTACATCAAGAATGAGAAGAAGAAGAAAATTCTGTCGGTGGCGGTAGAACCGGCCAACAGCCCGGTAATTGCTCAAGCGCTGAGTAAGCAGGATCTGAAACCTGGTCCGCACAAAATCCAGGGCATCGGTGCGGGCTTCATTCCCGACACACTCGATCTCTCCATGGTGGACCGCGTAGAATCGGTCACCAATGAGGAATCGATTGAAATGGCGCGCCGGCTTGCCAAGGAAGAAGGCATCCTCTGCGGCATCTCCTGCGGCGCTGCGGCGTCGGTTGCAGTGCGGTTGGCGAAATTGCCGGAGATGAAAGGGAAAACGATTGTAGTGGTATTGCCGGACTCGGCGGAACGCTATCTCAGCTCGCCGCTGTTTGAAGGAATGTTCTCGGAATAAATTGAGGGAAGCGGGCGCAAGTTTGGGTGTAGGGGTGTATGCGCCCGCCGTTGTAACGGGGTTAATTACATAACGTCGCGACCCCTGCGGACGTTACGGCGAGGCTCAAGAAATTTTGCGAACGACTGATATTTATTCAGTGCTGCTGTAATCGCTGTAGAAGAAACAGCGAACTTCATGGACTCTCTGGAAACCGCGCACCAGCTTCTCCAAACCGCGTCTCGAATTTGCGTTCTGACTGGCGCGGGGTTCTCGGCCGAAAGCGGCATTCCCACGTTTCGCGGGCCCGGCGGCCTCTGGAAGAATTACCGGCCGGAAGATCTGGCCACGCCCGCAGCCTTCGCCCGCGACCCTGAGCTGGTCTGGAATTGGTATCAATGGCGGCGAGGCATCATTGCAGCCGCGCAACCGAATTCGGGGCACGCCGCACTGGTCGAACTGGAAGCTCGTTCCGTTTCGTTCGCCTTGATTACACAAAACGTGGACGGACTGCATCAGCGCGCCGGCAGCCGCAAGGTGTTGGAAGTTCATGGCAGCATCTGGCGTCTGCGCTGTACTGCCTGTGGGGAAGAGCGCATGAACCACGAGGTGCCCTTTCCGGCCTTACCGCCGCTGTGTGCATGTGGCGGAATGATGCGTCCGGGCGTGGTGTGGTTCGGCGAGGGCTTGGATGCGGAGATCTGGCGGAGTGCGGCAGAGGCGGTCTGCGCCGCGGAACTCTTGCTGGTTGCCGGCACTTCTGCCGTGGTTTATCCCGCTGCGTCTCTGGTTCCACTGGCCAGGCGTTCCGGTGCGCGGGTGATTGAAATAAATCCGGAAGAAACTCCTGTTTCCGATACTGTTGACTACGCGCTGCGGGGAACATCCGGGGAGATTCTGCCGCGGTTACTGGCGCTGTCGTGACTGAGAATGGGTAGAGCTGCCGGTCGTAAAACCGGCAGCCCTCCTTAGCTCAAAATCAATGTGCCATTACGCCGCGAAGCTTGCGGACAGTTTCCCGGCTGACCCGTTCTTCATGGGAAGGCCGCCGCTGGACACCCTGCAAAACCAGGGGATCTCCACTGAGAATCTGCCCCAGTGGAATGTCAAGAATACCTGCCTGAAATTCGCGATTCAACTCTTTGATGAAGGCGTTCCCTACAATTCCATAACCGGTGTTTGTGGGATGAATTCCATCCAGCGAAAAGATACCGCCCAGGAAATCGGTTGTCAGCGTCTGATTGCCAATCACATAGCCTTTCGCTTGGATGCGGTTTAGAAGTTCGTGAATGTCAACCAGCGCCGCGTTGTTCTTGCGCGCCTGCTTGGCAATCACAAGATTGTAGTCCTCGATCCGGTCGCGAACGATTCCCACCTCCGCCTTGTCGAGGACGACATTTCCCGGCAGCTTTCCGAGTGCCGGATTGCCGAGCCGCGCCACAATCAACGGAAACGCATCGGGCGTCACATAGTCGCCGCGGCCGATCCCAAGTATGGGTCCGATCACTGCCAGCGGTAGGCCTGTTTGAGCCGCCACTTCCTCGGCGGAAGTGAGGTAGGGGACGACGGTGACGTCTGGAATGTTTGCCAGCACCATCGTCGCGCCGGTAGCCGCCAAGCGGGCGATTACGCTCTTATAGGACTGCTCGAACGCTGCCAGCGGCGTAAGGGCCGAGACGTCTCCGGTGAAGACTACACCCAACGCATCGTTGTTCCCGAGCCAGACAAAGAGCGTGGTCGGCGCAAGCGCTTCGGCCCATTCCACCTGGCTGCGAGAAATTCCGGAGTACACTCCCGGCTGGCCCAATACAAAATCGGTAATGTTGTTGAAGGTGAAAGGAGGACGGGTGGTCAGCGCATCCTGCACATTGGCGCCGGGGACGGCCAGATCCATGGCTTGCTCCATGGGGTTTCGGCGGCCGCCCGAGGTTCCGGGTAAGGGGGCAATTACCGGCGGAGGCCCAGGGCTCACCAGCGTCAGAACGTTCGGAATACCGGGAGCCAGAATCAGTGGCAGGGGAAGCGGGACGTGGGCTTGGTTTGCCACCAGGCTTGCATAGCCGTTCACCTGCTGAATATCAAGAAGGCCTCCGTTTTGGAACCCGGCGGACAACGAGTCCCCGACAACCACAAGCCGGCTGAGGTCTGCCTTCAAGTTCCGGTCTGCGGCCATAGCCGGCAGAGTCGAAATCAACAAAATTCCCAGCGCGAGAATCCGCGCCGCTTTGCCATTGCCGCCGGCCCTGGTGTTTTCATACCCGCCAGGACTCCTCGTGATCGGTCCCTTAGTGTTGCTGTCTCTTTCCATTTGTAATCTCCTTGTAATACCGT
>JBDUEM010000334.1:0-7531 GCA_040002435.1 Bryobacteraceae bacterium | reverse complement strand
GCCGCAATCCGCGCTAGACCATAATACGTCCTCGCGTGGAGTGTTTTGTCTTCGGTCTGCTGTAACACGCTACGGAACGCTTCGCCCGCCTTGTCGTACTTCTTCTCTGAGTAAAGCTGCTCGGCCATATCCAGAGATTTTGCCGCCGGGGACAGTTGCGGAACCGGCTTGGGAGCCGAGAGCGGTTCGGCCATTTTTCCTTCCGGCCGAGTGGCGGCAAACTTCACCCGATCCAAACGGTCGGTTTCTTTCTTTACGTCGATGCCGGCAATCATGTCGGGAAAATAGAGCCGCATGGCCACTTCCTGCTTTTCATAAGCCGGCAAGGTCTCGGCAAAGTACGGGGTCAGCACAAAGCCCTCTTCGAGTGCCTGCTTCACCATCGCCTGTTTCTTTTCGAGAGGCGCGCGTATCAGGCGGCTCTCGATAGCCTTGATTAGAGATTCCACTGTCAACAACAGGAAATCTGCTTTGTAATTCTCGTCCAAAGCGGGCGCGCCCATTGCGTAGTCTTCCAGGCTTCGTTTCTTGAAGACAGCCTCGGAAAACTTGGTGGCCAGGGGATCCATCAAATAGTGTAAGTATGCGTGACGGATCTCATCGGTCTGCGGTTCCGCGGCAGGAGTGAGAACAATATAATAATCGTCGCCGTAGCTTCTGGTTTGGATTTGTCCCGGACGTCCGAGCAAGTCGAGGTAGACCTGAAAACGGCGGCCCATATAACCGCTGGTGGGATTGCGGAGGTAGCCCGTGGTCTCAAAAATCGTCCGGCTGACCGGCTCCTGGTAGCGCGCCAGAGTCTGATCGAGCAGCGGCTGAACTCTCTGCCATAGGGAACCAATCCCAGCGTCAGCGTAAAACCGCACCATCAGCTTATCAAACCCTTCCAATGCAACGACATCCGGCGGCACCTCGCCGGCTTGAAATTTGGAATGGAATTCGGGCGGGTCGGATACAGAGAGCGCGAACGAGACATACTGGGCTAAGTTAGCGCCAAAAGATGCCTTCTTGTGTGTCGCGACAAAGTTCGTCAGTTCGGAAATGACCTGCAGATTCTTTCCCGCCAACTGCGCCTGCACGGCCTCGCCCACCGGCGACATTGAACCGTTGGCGGCGAAGCCGGCGGCTTGCAGGGCGGCCATCACCGCGAACAGCGCCGGATTGCCGTCAAGCTGGTTGTCACCCGCGGCTAAGGCGCGGGTAGCGCCAGGCAGCACCAGGACAAGGAGGAGAAGAATACGCGTGTACAAAACGGTCGGTTTATCCGATTCCAGTTTAGCCTACTTCTTTGAGGTGAACACCTTAAATTCAATGCCCCCAAGGACAGCGCGGCCCGGCATGGAGACGCCGAAGATCTCCTGATATACCGTATCCGTCACATTGGTCAGTTGCAGAAAAGGATGAATGCGGCCGCGGGTACTGGCGGCGTAGAGATCGATAACTCCGTAGGGATCCCTGCCAAAACGCTGCAGAACTCCAAAGCGGGCGCGAGCCAGGATTTGCCACGGCAAGTAGCCCTGCCATCCGCCTAAGCCGCTGTGGATGGGATAGTTGAAGGCATACTTCGAAAATGCCCCGGCGAGAGCGCTCTGCGCGCCGTTTAATCCTGTGTACTGCAATTCAATGAGACCGCCGGGGCGAAGTTCGCGCCGGACCGAGGCTTCCACACCCGTGAAGGCAATGCGCTGAAAGTTGGCGGCGCGCCAGATGTCTGAGGCGGAGTAGCGTACGTAGTCGATTCCGTCGGTCTCCTGGCGGCGGAAAACGCTGAGTTCGCCCTTCCATTTCCCGTGTATTGCCCAATCGAGTCCGCCTTCGTAACTCCAGGCCTTTTCAGGACGGAGGTTCGGCGATCCTACATTTGCCGGATCGTGATAGTACAAGTCGGTATAGCTGGGGAGGCGGAAAGCGCGGCTCACACTGGCTCTCAGCTTCAGGGTGGAGGACAGCCAGTATCCGCCGCTCACCGAAGGGCTGAACTGGGTTTGGTTCCAACCGTAGATTTCTTCCCGTACGCCGGCGTTGAAGGAGAATCGCTTCAAGGCGCGAACATCCAGGGCCAGGTAGCCCGCGCCCCGCGAACGTTGATGACGGCCGAGATTGTTGCTGTCAATGGAATCGCGATAGCCCTCGGCGCCGTAGTGTAATACGGAGTTTCCTCCTAACCTGTCGCTGCGCCGGAGAGCTGCCTGAAAGCCTTCCACCACATGGCGGTTGGTGAAGACCTCCGGCCGGTCGCGGTACAAAACAAAGAGGTCTGTGTGGCGGCGATAGGCGAAGGAGGCCTCGGTCCGTTCCCCAAGGGTCTGCCGGATGGAGGTGAACCAGGATCGCGTCCGTTCCCAGGAATTGTAGTTGCCATAGAATTGATCGGCGCCGAAAGGGCGATCGTTGTTGGCCAGCGTTACGTCGGTAGCGCCGATTCGTGTTCTCAGATGGGTATTCGAAGCAAGTGAGAGGTTTCGATAATCTCGATCAGGCTGAAACCCGGAAGAGAAGTCGCGCGAGAAACTTAGCTGTTCGGTGAATGTATTCCGCACAAAGGAGAGCACGCCGCGCTGTTGATTGACGCCGAAATTACCAATAGCGGTCCGCAGCCGGATCTCGGATGCATCCGGCTGACGGGTGATGAAGTTGACGACACCGCCGACTGCATCCGATCCGTAGCGCGTGGAGCCGGAGCCTTTGAGAACCTCAACCCTTTCGATGGACTCCAGCGGGACTGGGACATCCAGGTTATGATGGCCCGACTGCGCGTCATTCAAGCGAAGCCCATTCAACAGAATGAGCGTCTGACCAAAGCTGCCCCCGCGAATGGTCAGGTCGGATTGAAGCCCTCCGGGCGCGCGCTGGCGCAAATCAAGCGAAGAGTCGAGGCGCAGAACATCGGCAAAAGTATTGGAGATCAGCTCAAGATTTTTTACATCGATGGAGCGGACCGCACGATCTGCCTCTTCGAGCGGAACAGGGTCAAAGTAACCCGTGACCACGACGGTCTCCACTTTGAGAGGCGGATCGATCCGTTGGGCCAAAAGCACCGTGCAGAAGCCCAGCCACGCGGCCAGGCAAATAGCCGATCTTCTCAATCGATGTCTAATCCAATGTAGAGGGGAGGATAGAAGTATCAGCCCCCCGCGCCTTTCCCTTCTTCTTGCCTGCGTCGGGGTTCTCAGCCAGTAAGGTCGCTTTGGCTCTGCGCGCGTCCCGCGCCCGCACCGTTTTCCTCGTGGCCTCCGCGGCCGCATTCTGAAAAAGCGGATCGGTCTCCGGCGTCATTAAAGTCCAAAGTCCATAAGCACCGAGGAGCGTACCAAATGGAACATTCAAAACGTTGATCGCCGAGACGATGATCAGCATGACGCGGGCCCAATCCTGCAGCAATCGCACGTAGAATCCTGCGAGGATGCACGGCAGTGCTATCAGCAATTGAAAAACAACCAGGATCGCCGCGATCAAGCCGATGATGTCTTCATTGAAGGCGGCATAGACCCCGCTAAATCCGCCGAACCGGGTTAAAATCACAATCGATGCGATCGCGCCCAGAATGCCGTATAGCATATTCAGGACACCTAAAATTCTGACGTGTCTATCCATTGTCGAGTGCGATCAATCCGCGGTACTGGTTGAGTACATTTACTAGACTAGCGGATTTCGAAAGGGCGCGCACCGTCCATGGCGGACTCGTCGTGAAACAGCAGATCGCCGGAGGCATCTACAGGCTGGAGGTATTGAATGCTACTCACTTCAGTCATTCTCGAACAATTGGACCGGGAAGCGGAGATCACCCGGCGTGCCCTGGAACGGGTACCGGAGGGAAAGAACGACTGGAAGCCACATCCAAAATCGATGCCGCTCGGCCAGCTCGCTCACATGGTGGCAACAATGCCTTCCTGGATTTCCTTAATAGTGAAACAGGACGAAATGGATATTACGCCCAAGGCGGGTAGCGGAAATGGAGCAGCCCGGACTCTCAGTTCCAACGAGGAATTGGTAAAAGCTCACGATAAAGCCGTGGCAGAGGCGCGACAGGCAGTGGCCGGCACCAACGACGAGTTTCTACAGTCGAAATGGAAACTGCTGGAGGGCGGCAAGGTAGCAATGGAGAATCCGCGCTACCTGTTTATTCTGGATAACTTCAACCACCTGGCCCACCACCGCGGTCAACTTACCGTGTATCTTCGACTGAACGACGCGCAGGTGCCGGCGATCTACGGCCCGTCAGCCGACGATCACCGCTTCTAAACGAGAGATCGCTCGGGCCATAGTAAGAGCTTCGTTAGCGCTTCAGCCGCAGTACGGCGGCACGAAGCACAGCGAACGAGAAGAGCGGTACATAGATGTACCAGCGAATCGGCGTCGATCCGTCCCATTCGCCGAGGTTGAGCCAGCGGATGAGGACCGAGTAGCTAAATGGCATGAGTGCGCTCCATAAGAACAATGGAGGGGACGGGAAAACTGCCAGAAGCGGAGCAAACCAGGTGAGATACCAGGGGTGGCAGTTCGCCGAGATCAGCAGGATCGCTACAAGCGAGTAGAGAACCGCCTTTTCGAGTGGTTTGACGAACCACGCAAACGCGAATATCAAACCAATGATCAGGGCTGTGGCCGTGTATTTGGCCCGATAGAGATCTCCGCCCGCGTACCAGAGAATTGCCCCGAACAGGCTGTCATTGTTTCTCCATCCGCCGACGAAGCCGGTGACAAACTGGGCATTTTCCGTCACATTGCCGAAATAGGGCAGGGCGCAAAAGCCGAAAATGGGAACCACGATCAACCACTGGAACCATCGCGGCTTCCCGCCGCTTGGGGACAGGATAAACGCCGGAAAGAGCAGGATGGGCCAGATCTTGGCGGCCACCGCGAGCGATAACGAGGCGAAAGACCAAATCCATTGCTGCCTGCCTGCCAACAGCAGTGCGAGGGCGATGAAAAACACGGCAATCGCGTCGTTGTGCCCGGTACCCCAGAATTCCAGCAGCGGCAGCGGTGACCAGGCATAAATCAAAACCCGGTTGGAAGGCAGCCCATGCTGCCGCAAGAGTAAGACCAGAATCCAGATAATGCCGAGATCAAAGACGGCCGCAGGCAGCTTGAACCAAAAGACCTGAACAAACGGATTCACGCTAAACTTCTGTAACAACAGGTACATGATCCGCTCAGCCTGTTCGATCAAAGGACCGTAGACGCTCTTGAAGTCTTTCGATCCGACTTTCGCGAACGTTTTGTCCCGAATCGACGCCCACTTAGCGTCGATGGGCCGGGACTGGTAGGGATCGCCGCCTGCCGCCTGAACCTTTCCTTCCCAGCGATAGCGGTATGGATCGTCGGAAAGTGCAGGGTAAAGCGGCCATACTGTCAAGCGAAACAGCATGCCCGCCAGCAGAATGAAGTGCAGCGAAACAGATGAAGGAGTTTTCAGAATCAGAAAGACGGAAACGAGATATACTAGGTGGGTCAGTATGATAAGGGTAATGGCTTCTGTTACCTTGCTGCCCAGGTCGGCCAGCGGGTGCAGAAGGAGCAGCAGGGCCTCAATCACGATGACAGCGGCGATATACTGGAACGGAATTGCACGCGCCGCCATTGCCCTTGTCACTTGAGAATCAACCTTTGAAGATCAGCCCATGGTAACAACACTAATTCCGTTAGCGTTTATTTCCGCGAGTCAACGGCTGGATCAGGCAATGGCGTCCCTGTCGGATAAGACCTTCGCGGGGATTCACACGCTGAACTGGTTTGATTGGGCCATACTGATTCCGTACTTCTCGGTCCTTATCGTCCTTTCGTTTTACGGTCTGCACCGCTACGAAATGATACGAGGCTACCTGAAGCACAAGAAGAAAATGGCTGCCGTGTCGCCGGTCCGTTTCGACGAACTGCCCAGAGTCACCATCCAACTTCCTCTCTACAACGAAAAGTATGTGGTGGAACGGTTGATTGAAGAGACTCTGAAGATGGACTATCCGCGGCACCTGTTTCAGGTTCAGGTCCTGGACGACTCCACCGACGAAACGCATCCCTTCACTGAAGCTTTAGTGGCACAGTATCAGGCACTTGGTCATCCGATTGAATACAAGCACCGGTCCAACCGCCACGGCTACAAGGCGGGCGCCCTGCAGGAAGGCCTGGAAACGGCCACTGGTGAATTTGTGGCGGTTTTTGACGCTGACTTCCTGCCGCCAACCGACTTTCTGATGCGGGCCATCCACCCCTTCGCCGATCCGAAAGTGGGAGTTGTCCAGACACGCTGGACCTATTTGAACCGGCACTATAATGTGCTGACCGAAGTGGAAGCCATGCTGCTGGATGGGCATTTTGTGCTGGAGCACGGAGCCCGCGCCGGGGAAGGCCTATTTTTCAACTTCAACGGAACCGCCGGCATTCTTCGCCGGGCAATGATTGACGATGCTGGAGGCTGGCAGCACGACACGCTGACGGAAGACTCGGACTTGAGCTATCGCGCCCAGTTGAAAGGGTGGAGGTTCGTCTACATTCCTGGAATCGAATGCCCATCGGAGTTGCCGGTGGATATGAACGGCTTCCAGGTGCAGCAATCGCGGTGGTCGAAGGGTTTGACACAGGTTGCGTTAAAGCTGCTGCCAGGAATTTTGAGAGCGGATTTACCGCGGCGGGTAAAAGTGGAGGCCATTGCACACTTAACGCCAAACATCTCTTATCCGTTGATGATCATTGTGTCGGCGCTGATGCTTCCAGTAATGATTGTCCGGTTTTACATGGGCTGGCTGCAGATGGTGTTGATCGACATGCCGCTGATCATTGCGTCGTTCTGGTCGATCACTGCGTTTTACATGCTGGCGCACCGCGAATTGTACCCTAAGACCTGGAAGCGGGCCATCTTCATGATTCCGGCGCTGATGGCCGCCGGCGTCGCGCTCACGTTGAACAACACCAAGGCCGTAATGGAAGCACTGTGCCGGGTGCAGACGGCCTTTGCCAGAACGCCGAAGTACGCCATCGGCGAACATAAAATGAAGCTCGAAAATGTGAAGTACAAGAGCCGGACGGGCTGGCTGCCGTACGTGGAAATCCTGTTCGGATCGTACTTTCTTTTCATGATCCTGTTCGCAGTGGAAAGCATGAATTATCTGGCGATTCCCTTCCTGCTGTTGTTCGTTTCGGGCTATTTCTGGGCGGCCTTTACCAAGCTGTACGCCGACTATCACGGCAGGCTACAGTGGCACCGGCAGCGCAGTCTCGAATTGAAGCGGACTGTTAGCTAGATTTCAAAAGCCATCGAATCCCGTAAGTACAGCGGTACAATGGAGCTTGGCAATGCGTTCGTCGTTTATCGCTCTGCTCGGCCTTTGTCATCTCCTTGTCGCTGCTCCGCCCCTGGTGTGTCCTGCTGGCGGGCCCATCGGCAGTGTAGATCTACGGGTGTCTTCGCCGCGCACGTGACCCAGGACCCGGGCGATGTCGACGTCGACGTCGCTCACGTCGACACCGAACATGGCAGCGCGGCGAGCGGCGGCAGCCGCCTCCGCCGCGGCGAGCAGCGCCTTCGAGGGCA
>JBDUEM010000333.1:0-7556 GCA_040002435.1 Bryobacteraceae bacterium | reverse complement strand
TATTTCTTTGGGTTGACGACAACTATTTCTCCCGGCAACACGCCAGGAAATCTAATTGTCGCCGAACAGGCGACCGACTCGCATGAAGGATACAAAGACCTTGCGCGCCTTTAGGCGCGGATGAAATCGCCAGTTTCATCACTTGCCCGCGGGCAAGGCCTGTCCTTACTCGAAGCCAGGGGCGTGGCTGTCGCCGCATTCCGAGAGAGGGGCCTTCTCCCCGGGTCCCCAAGCGGTATTCACCATGATGGTCTGCCAGCCAGAGACGCAACACATTTTGCCTATGCGACAACTGGACTCGTTGCCGTATTAGACAACTCATATCATAGCCGCGCCGCCTATGATCTGAATGGCAACTGCTTCATGCGCAAACCCGCGGACCTAACCCAGTTCCTTCGGTTCATTGAAATGTGCTATGGGTTTTGGGGCACAGTCGTCACCCTCACCCCTACTCCGCTGCGGCGTTAGACGAGACCAACACAACCTCAGGACACTACCCCGTCCGAAGCCTTCTTGTACTCTCCTGGTGCAACAAGCCGAGAGTGCAGGAGGTACAGAGTACGGAGCACGCGTTTTGATCCGTCGGAGCGCCGACCGCCTTGCCCCCCGATGTGCGCGCTGGAACCGCTCATGTTTGGGGACACGGCCCGCTGAAATGCTAACAATGGCGCTGGCTGTCGGTTCGGAACCAGCGCCAATACTAACAGGAATGCAATGCCGTAAGGGGGATTCTAGCCGCTTCAGCATCGCTCCTGCTGTTGAGACTTCAAATCGACGGATTTAGTGTCAGGAGATTTAGGGAACTGCGATGTGGTATCTTTGCCGACTCCATATGAAACCAGATGCCGGTGAAACCGGTCAACATTCCGTGCCCTACAACTTTCAAAAGAAGGGTACTTCCTTTCCATGTCCGCGTTGCGGATGGCAAAATGTTCGGCCAGCTCAATCCGGCGGTTTCACGGCGAAAGTCCTTTCGATTGTTCTTCTTGTTTAAGTACCGGTGCCGCGACTGTCGCCACCTCTTCTTCCGCTTTGGACAAAATCTGTGATTCTGGGTAGTGTCCTGACGTTGTGTTGGTCCTACTCTTGAAGCAGTCCCAGCTATTTTCTCGTTGAGGTCTTTGGCTTCCCTGACATCGCGTTCGGCCCGCTCATGGCAGATATTCGCGGCGTAGTGCATGGCCTTTGTGTTATGAACCTCGCCAGCGAGTAAGCTCTCGGCGGCCTTGTGGGCATATCCTTCGGCTTCCCCATAAATCCCGTCGATGAATTTCGGCATGCAAGCGAAAGGCCGGATGACCATCTTTCACCGTGACTGCATGTCAGCCGGAAACCGAGCACAAGGTACCGATGAGCAAGCTGGAAGACTGGCTCCGCGGCAGTGGTCGCAGTCCTAAGGAGCAGATGGTCAAGAAACGGATAAAGGGACTGCTGGGGCCGTAATCTTTTCGACCAATCCCGCCGATAGACTGTCCGTTACTCCTACCGAACTTCTCGCGGACAGATCTTTACTTTTCTCCAATCTGTCCGCGCGGAGGAGCCTCCTCGCGAAGATCTTCGCTGCCATAGAGCAATCCTTGTATTCCCTCAGGTTTGTTGCATAATCGAATACCGGTCCACTGCCGTTGTTGCAGGGGTTCGGGCCGGTCTCCATGCGCATGGAACCCCACATCTCTACATACGATCCGGAGCGCTACTATTTGGGGAGAATCTATCAGGGGAACGGACGAAAACAACATAGCGTACCAAAGCACTGTCCATATGAGGCATCAGCAGTCAATCCTTCTCGTCTTTGCTTCCGGCAATTAGGGCTTCCATCCTATGCACCATCTCTGACGGCGCCACGTCCAACACTTCCGCCAGCTTGAAAATCGTCACGATTGTTGGACTCCTGACACCCCGTTCCAAAAGACTGATAAACGTTCGGTCAAGGCCGGTGCGAAATCCCAATTCTTCCTGCGACATTCCGCTTTCCGTCCGAATCGCACGTAAAACGGCTCCGAATGCCCACCGCGGGCCGGATTGGGCCTGAATCTGTTTCTTGGGTTTTCCTTGCAACAGTCCATGCTGCGGTTATGCAGACTAAAGTCCAACGGACTATAGTCCGATTCTTTAGAGCGGTAGTTGTCCTGGCGGAGGTAACAAATGGCACTTGGAAGGAGGCCGGCATGCCGGGAATCTTCGATGGCGAGGAGGGCTGGTAGGAAACTCGGAACTCTCCTCTGTCTGAGTTTGGTTCTAGCGGCGGTGTGCCCATGTGAGGATCGGTCAGACACGTCCAAGGCAACTGTCACAGTTTACCGAAACAGCGGCAGAGGGACGCTGAAGAACCCACCGGTCTACATGGACGAGGTTCAATTAGCAGCGATGGCGAACAAACGTTACTTCTCGGTAACGGTTGATGCCGGACGGCATCAGTTTTGGTCAACCCGAAAGGATTCGTTGCAGATCCAACTGCAGGCGGGTAAAAACTACTACATCCTCGCTCAGTACCCGGAGACGACCGGTGTCAACGGGTTCAATATGAAACCCCGTCTGCACCTCTTCCAGGTCGTGGAAGAACAAGGGAAGCGTGACATCAGCCAGTTAGGGCTGAAGCAATTGGAAAAGGAACACCTGTTCAATGGCGCGGGGCACTGAAACGTCAGGAAGAAAAGAGGCTCCGAGGCCTAACGCAATACTTGGGAGAAATCTATGCTAACTCGCCGGTCCCTTGCAGGGATCATATTTATGCCGCTCGGAGTATTCGGGCGGACTGTTTTAGCCAACACCATTCAGCGCGTGGAACCTAGGGGCTATGCATGGTGGGTGTTTCGCGCGGGTGCCGGGGCCAATATATCTGGGGCGTTTGAGGCGGCTGGAGGTGACAATAACGATATCGACGTATACATAGGTCCCAAAGACGGAGTGCTGAATGCGCTCAACGGGCATGGTGGCACTCTGCTTTACCAAAGTGGAAAACGTACGAGC
Organism: Bryobacteraceae bacterium; assembly: GCA_040002435.1. Lineage (GTDB taxonomy): Bacteria > Acidobacteriota > Terriglobia > Bryobacterales > Bryobacteraceae > JANXXV01. The sequence continues at coordinate 4,586 of JBDUEM010000333.1, read as the reverse complement.
GGCAGATTCTCAGTTGTATTACCGGATTCCGATGAATACGCCCTAGCGCTGAACAATCGTTTCTCTTTCATCTCGCCAAAGAACGTTCGCGTGAGGGCGGCTCTTGATTAGGCGTCAAAAGCTCTTCGGCCGCCGGATGCTGTGTTGTTAACGCCTAAGGTTTCACGGAATTTAGCCCGAAGAGTAGAGATGGCAGTTTTTGCAATGACGAAATCCACCAAATCGCCGCGGATATCTTTCCGCAAAGGAGTACTCGATGCCGCGATTGGCCGGTGCTTTTCTCATAGCAGTATTCGCAGTTCTTCCTTCTGAGGCATTTGCACAGAGCGGAAAACCGCTGATTCTTTCGATTACGAATGCCGCAAGCTATTCTACCGGGCCTATTTCTCCCGGTGAGATGGTTACCATTTTTGGCAGTTCGCTTGGGCCGGCGGGGTTGGTGAATCTGACTTTAGATGGTCAAGGTAGGATTGCCACCAGCCTATCAGAAGTGCAGATTCTCTTTGATGGCGTTGCAGCGCCTCTACTCTATGTATCGCAGAATCAGCTGTCCGCAATGGTTCCTTACGCTATTGCTGGTAGACAATCATCACAAGTTCAAGCTGTGTACCGCGACGTTGCATCCAACGCATTTTCAAAGACAGTTGCGCTTTCAGCTCCGGGTATCTTTACCGCAGACTCGTCAGGGAAAAGAATCGCGGCGGCGATCAATGGAGATGGCACGGTAAATACCACATCAAATCCTGTGACACCGGGTTCCTATCTCACTTTGTTTCTGACCGGTGAGGGGCAGACGAACCCCCCCGGTATTGACGGCAACATCGCATCCTCTACCGCGAATACAGTCCTTCCTGTGTCGGTTCGCCTCGGCGGACGCTTGGTTCAGTCCTTGTACACTGGGTCCGCACCTGGAAATGTAAATGGATTCGCTCAACTTAATGTGGCAATCCCGGCCGATTTGCCATTTGGCGGAAATCTTCCGCTAGGGGTTCAGATTGGAGAGGCGTTCAGTCAGCCTGAGCTTACCGTTGCGGTGGCTGGTCCGCCAGCACCATTGCCGGGAACGCCACAACTTCTCCAGGTCGTCATCACACCGTCCAATCAGATCGCGCTGACAATTGCCGTTGATAACAAACCGAATATGCGCGTTCACATCGAGCGGGGCGTCGGCGCTGGTGCATTCTCTGAGATCGCCTCGGTCCTCGTGCCGGCGAATGTGATACCGCCAACTCAAGCGAGCCTGACGTTTACCGATCAAGATGTCACAATGGGGACCCAATACAACTACCGCATCCGCGCTGAAGGTGACTACGGTTTTTCAGGGTACTCGAACACAGTCGGCGCATCTGTTCCAACGCCGCAGGTTTCGCCGCCGTCTAACGTGCAATCGGTCGCTGTGAGCCAAATAGAAGTCAAACTAACGTGGAACGCAGCAAACACAAATGCAACGAATTTTCAAATTGAACGCAAGACCGGAGCGGCAGGGACCTACGCCCCGCTTGCAACCGTCCCGAACACACAGACGACATATCAAGATGTGACTGTCGTGGCCAATACGGCCTATGTTTACCGAATGCGTTCTCAAAGTTCTTCCGGTTTGTCTGGATACTCGAACGAGAGCTCTGTGTCCACCCCTGCTTTGCCGCTGCCTCCGGCTCCGGTGATTCAGGCATCAGCGGTGTCATCATCGCAAATTCATCTCAGTTGGATCTCCACGGCAACAGGCATCCTGCGGTTCCGAATCGAGCGCCGAGCCTCGACTGGCCAATATGCTGAGATCAACCAACCGGGACCGACCGCAACGGCCTTCGACGATCTGGGGTTGAATATGGCAACGGTTTACTCTTACCGAATACGCGTTGAGACTAGCGCTGGATTGTCCCCTTACTCGAATGAGACCACTGCCACAACGATGCAGGGGCTTCCAGCCGCGCCAACCAACCTGACCGGGGTAGCGCCTTCATCAACGCAAGTGAACTTGGCGTGGACGAACAATGCCCGTGATGCGACGGCAATTCGGGTGGAATCCCAAGCCGCAGGCTCGGCGAGTTTTACAGACATCGGCGGTGCCGCATCCCTGATCACCGCTGGCCTTACAAGTCTTCTGCCGAACACCAACTACAGGTTTCGGGTCCGGGCCCAAAGTTCCGCGGGTTTCTCTGGGTACTCGAACGAAGCCGTCGTCACAACGCTGCCTCCTCCCAAAACAGTGTTCCTTGTCCATGGGCTGAACCAGACACACCTGGATATGAAGAATTTGGCGCTCAACCTTGCGAGTCCATATGGACTTGCTGCTGGCCGCTTCACGGTGGATTATGGATTCGACTTCAGCGATTGTGTAGAAAGTAACCCCCGATCTTGTGGTTCAACTTGCACTATTCCTGGTGGAGCACAACGCTTAGCACAACACATCGTAGATGCCAATCCGCCGGGCGATGTCGTGGTGATCGGCTTTAGCTTGGGCGGTCTCATCGCCAGAGATATGATCGCAAACAATCGCATTATTCTCAATGGACGAAAGATCGACCTCGTCACAATCGGAACACCAAATTTGGGATACCCATACCTTCCCACCGATAGCCTGGTATTCTGCTCTGCGATTGTTTCAGCGATGGATGGGAACTGGAGGGCTCAAGCGGGTAGCGTGCGGTTGTCGAATTATCTGTTCTCGCTAACGAACCAGTGGAGCAACTATGGGTTCCCTGGAAATGGCAGAGTCTGGTTTGCAGCATCGGGACGGGCGATCGGCACTCCCACTCGACTCGGCTCAGGATGTAAAGACACGAATCCCTTTAGCGATGGCGTCGTCTGCCAGGACAGTGCCGCCTACAACGTGACTACATCAGCCGGGACCCAGCCTAACCGTTCATGGGACGACCCGAATCGAATATACGTTCATTCATTCAGCGGAGTTACATCTCTGATTCTTGGTAACACGAGCGACCAAATCAAGTACATGCCGCTCTACGATCCGCCACCGGTGCCCGGTGGCCTCTTCAGTACGCTGACAGCAATTCTCAATCAAATGTGAACTTATGCGGATGACTTGGTGCTTCAAATTTCACTTGCGTAGGAATCTGGTGTTCGTGGTTTGGACGGCTTCCCTGTTGCAGTCATGCTTCGCTCAGGCTCCCATAAACAACGAAGATGCCAAGAGCATCCTGCGACTGTCCGAAGGTGATCAGCTGGATTTTGCAAAAGCCGTGCTGGACCAGCATTTTCCAGAAATCCAGGGAGACAAATTTTCGATCCTCTTGGTCAATCGCAGCCAACTTGTCGTTCCTCTGATTGAGTCCAAGATCGAAGAAGAGCTGAGGAAGAATCCACGGGCTGAATCGTTCATTGATCTCGCGTCCGCAATGATTTCCTACGCCGGGGATGAACAAGCGCTGAAGGCGATCAACCAGCTTATCCAGACCGACGAAAAAAGATTTGGTTCTCTCGTTGAACGCACATTGAGCACCGCGGCGCACTGGAGAAATCCTTTTGAGTTAGCGTATCGTGGGTTGGAGATTGGTGAGGCTATCGCACAACGAATCGGTGCCTGGGCAGATTCAACGCTAACCTCACGCCGGATGCAGCGAATATGGGCAGAATCAATGCTTGAGCGGTACGGGAAAGTGCCCGACGAAAAGGAATGGATAGAAGACCCCATTGCCTCACGTTTGAAGATTTCACGGCCTGAGAACTTGCGGGAGGGCGTGATTGGGTTTGCGAAGGAAGCGACCGCGAAGCGTGAAAACCGCCGATGATGCGAAGCGCCGGAGGTTCGCAGAGACCGATCACCCCAACAGTGTCTCAGGCACTTCAGAACGGCACCGAACCACTTCTCCCGCTCGGTCCATATCTCTCCCGACGAATGCGCCAAATCTCCGAAGCAAACTCGCTACGTTGATCAGGGCTGGTAGCGTGGACGGTGCGCACCGCTGCGGAAACGTCGCCGACCGCTTCACCTTTGAGAATCCGGACTGCGGACAAATATTCGCCCAGTGAACTCGCTCCGGTCACCCGCGGGTTATACTGACGCGTAAGCCGTCCGATTCCTGCTCGGAGCATGACATTGCCGACAATCACATTGCACGGCCGGCAGGCCCACGTCAGATTGTCTGGTCGGGTGTCCGATTCCTCGCCGCTCACGTGATGAACGTCCGGCGCTCTCTTGCCGCAAGCGAAACAACGCCGCGGACCAGGCGGCCCGGCACTCCGGAAAATTGGCGCGATACCTGAGGCCCCGGTCGGTAACATCGGCGGCTTCCTGACGACACCGCGAGCCGCAGGCGGCTGCTACTCCCCCGTCTGGTCGTCCTCCTCGTCTTCGCCGTCCTCCTCAGGGTCTTCCTCTTCCTCGTCGTCCGTTACGATGCCGGCAATGTCGTCAAGTTTGGATCCAAGCTGTGCAATGTAGTCGTTTGCCTCGTCGAGTTCGGCGCGAAGCTGGGGGCGGTTTTCTTGGCCATGATCGTAGTTCTCCTACTTGGGTTTTCTCGGAGTTCAATGCCCTTGTGCTCGGCGTAATCCGTTGCGGTCATGTCGTCGAAGCGTTCGGCTTCGTCTTCCTTGCCCAGGTTGCGTAGGCCTGTTACTGC
>JBDUEM010000332.1:0-7564 GCA_040002435.1 Bryobacteraceae bacterium | reverse complement strand
AATCGGTGGATACCTTGCGTGTATCTCCGGTGCGCGTGTTCTGAGCCGACACACTAGCTCCGGCGATCACCGCGCCCGTGGGATCCACCACGATTCCGCGGATCTCCCCGAAGGTGGATTGTGCATTGCTGGAAATCGCAAGCAGCGAAAACAGTGCTGCAGCGAACAGGATGATCCTGAAGTTTCGGTTCATATACCCCTCCCAAAATGCCAAAGCATTTGGTAAAGAGTAGCATGCCTGTACGCAGGCCGGAATGAAGATTCGGTTAAACCGCGATGATGCCCTTCGTACTGCCAATTGAAGGACCAAAAAGTGTACGCACGCTGCCGTCGCACAACATAATTCCAAGCGAACCGCCCGGGCGCAACAGCCCGATCAGTTCCCTGGTGCCGGCATCGCCGCTTTGCACCTTCTGCACCGCCGGCAGAAGAAGTCCGATCAGGATAGCGATAATTCCCTTTGACGTCGCAGCGATGTGCGGGCCGCCGCCTGCACCGGTCGACGCCCAAGCGGCAGGCGAAAGTCCGATCAGTATAACGTTTACGCCACCCGGATGCGCGGCGCGTACGGCCGGCAGCAGCAATCCGAAGTCTACGGATTTCCTGGCAGCCTGATTCCATTGCGGAATCACATGCGTCATCGGAACAACAGCGACTGATGAAGTCATCCCGCCAGTTTACATCCGCCCGAATTCTATTGGATGGCGGGTCCCCAGACCCGCAGCCAGCCCCCGGACTGGCGCGCCCACAATCTAAAACGCCAACCGGTACAACGCCAGCAAATCGCCCTCGGTGCAAGGCCGCGGGTTCAACTGATGGCAGCCGTCCTCAAACGCTTTCGCCGCCAGCATCGGCAGCGACTCCTCAGTAATCCCGTGATCCCGAAGCCTGGGCTTGACACTCAGTACACGGTTCAACTCCCGCACATGCTCAATGGCATCATCCACGCCGAAAGCCTGGGCCAGATCCTTCAGCCTCTGCTCACAAACCGGCTTATTGAACTCCAGGACCACCGGCAGCAGCACAGCGTTCGTAGTCCCGTGGTGCATGCCAAATTCAGTAGATAGCGGATGAGCCAGCGAGTGCGTGGCGCCCAGTCCCTTCTGAAAGGCAATAGCTCCCATCATGGAAGCCAGCATCATGTTCCCGCGAGCCTCAATATCTTGCGGATCCTTCGTGACGCGCGGTAGATTCTCAGACGCCAGCTTGGCGCCACCCAGTGCAATCGCATCGCAGATGGGGTGATAGCCCTTCGAGATATACGCCTCCACGTTATGCGTAAACGCATCCATCCCTGTACCCGCCGTGATGTGCTGCGGCATATCCACCGTAAGATCCGGGTCATCCAGCGCGAGCCCGGGAATCAACCGCGGGCTGAAGATCACGGTCTTGCGGTTGGTCTTCGCTATCGTAATCACCGTCGAGCGGCCCACCTCGCTCCCCGTCCCCGCGGTGGTGGCAACAGCAATAAACGGCGGAATGGGACCGGTGATCTTATTGCCGCCATCAATCAGATCGTCGTACTCAGCAAGATCCAGCGGATGAGAAGTCTTGAACGCAATCGCCTTGGCTGCGTCTATGGGCGAGCCGCCGCCGACGCCGACCACGCCATCGCACTTCTCACGGTGATAGGCAGCCACTCCGTCGAGTACGTTTTTCTCGGTGGGATTCGGATCCACGCCGGAGTACACAGGCGCATCCGGCATGAAGCCGCGAATGCGCGCGAACACAGGCGTGTTCACCAAGCCGCGGTCGGTCACAACCAGCGGCCGCTTCACGCCGCGCCTGGCAAGCTCCTCCGGCAGCTTCTCAATAGCACCGGAACCAAAAAGGATGGTAGTAGGAAAGGAAAAAGTGGAAAGACTCATATGGATTCGAAGTAGCGTGCCAGCTCCCAGTCGGTAACTGCTTTCTCAAACTGCCGGACTTCCCAGTCGCGTGTAGCTGCGTAATGGTCCACAAACTGATCGCCGAACCATTTACGCGCCACGGCGCTGTCTAGGAAAATCGTCACCGCTTCGCCCAGATTCTGGGGCAGCGGAGCCTCCATGGGCGCTGCGTATGCATTCGTTACAGGCGCGGGGGGAACCATCTTCCGCTCTATACCCTCCAGGCCCGCCGCAAGGGATGCCGCCATTGCCAGGTACGGATTTATATCCGCGCCAGACAGCCGCAGCTCGATGCGGCTGGACTTGGCACTGCCCTTGATGGATCGCACGGCTGTAGTGCGGGTGTCTTCGCCCCACGTAGCGTTGATCGGCGCCCACGTTCCGGGGACTGTCCGTTTGTACGAATTGATAGTAGGACAAACCATGCACATCAGCTCTGGCAGATACGTAGTCAAGCCGCCGATGTACTGGCCCATTTCTTCGCCTTGATGGAACAGGTTTGTATCGCCGCTCCAAAGACTCTGGTGGAGGTGTCCGCTCGATCCGGCCAGTTCGGCGTTCCACTTCGCCATGAACGTTACCGTCAATCCGTGCCGCGAAGCAATCTCCTTCATGGCTGTTTTGAAAAGAGCCGCTTTGTCGGCGGCCTTCAGCCCGGTGTCCAGCGCAATGGCAGCTTCATACACACCAGGGCCTGTCTCGGTATGAAAGCCCTCCAGCGGCACACCAAAGGCGCTCATATTCTCCAGAATGTCAGTGACCAGCTCCGAATTTTGCGAGGCCCGCAGCACGCTGTAACCGAAGCTGCCCGGGGAAATAGGAGTCAACCCGCGAAAGTTTTTGGCGCGCAGGCTCTCCGCATTCTCACGGAAGAACCAGAACTCAAACTCCGCGGCGAAGTACGTCTTGTAGCCCCGGTCTTCAGCGGTCTTCAACACACTGCGAAAGAGTTGACGCGGCGACAATGTCAACGGTGTTCCATCTTTCGTCAACAGGTCCAGAAGAAAAAATGCCGTGCCAGGCTCCCACGGGATAAGGCGGAAGCTATCCAGGTCGATGACCGCCAGAGCGTCTGGATAGCTCGTGTGCCACCCCGTGAAGGTCACATTGTCCAGCAGTGCATCTCCAATGTCCCACCCGAAAATCACGTCACAAAAGCCAAGCCCGCTTTCCGCCCCGGAGAAGAACTTTTCCAGGCTGACGTACTTGCCGCGCAGCACGCCGTCCAGGTCAAAGGCGCCCAGCTTCACACGGCGTACTTCAGAAGTCTCAAACCGCTGGCGCAGATCGGCGACCGTAATCAAAGCGCTACCCAGACCGATTTCACATTGGTGTACTGATCCAAAGCATATGCGCCAAGATCCCGCCCGAAGCCGCTTTGCTTATAGCCGCCGAACGGAGAGGCGCTGTCGAATCCGTTATAGGTGTTGATCCACACAGAGCCTGCCTTGATCTGATTGGCCACGCGGTGCGCGAGCGTAATGTCTTTCGTCCAGACGGCGGATACCAGCCCATAGATAGTCGAGTTGGCGATTTCCACGGCATCGGCTTCATCCTTGAATTTGATGGCGCTCAGTACCGGGCCGAAGATCTCTTCCTGGGCAATCTTGGAATCTGGCTTCACATCGGCGAACACCGTCGGCTGTACAAAGAAGCCCTTCGCCTTTGCCCCGTCCACGTCGCGCGCGCCGCCTGCCAGCAGTTTGGCTCCGGACTCTTTCCCCGATTGAATGTAGCCCAGGATGCGCTCCATTTGCGCTCCTGAAATCTGCGAGCCCATTTCCGATTTTGGATCCAACGGATCGCCCACTTTCATCGCCTTCGCTTTTTCGGCCAGCCGCCCCGCGAACTCATCGTGAATATCGGCGTGAAGCAGCAGGCGCGATCCGGAGCTGCAAACTTCGCCCTTATTGGCGAAGATCCCCCAGAAGGCCGATCGCAGAGCGCCTTCCATGTCCGCGTCCGGGAAGATGATGTTCGGGTTCTTGCCGCCCAGTTCCAGGCTGATCCGCTTCAGGTTCGACTCGGCCGACGCCTTCAGCAGCTGGCGCGCCGTGCGGATGCTGCCGGTAAAGCTGATCTTGTCCACATCCATGTGCAGTGAGAGCGCGCACCCGGTCGTCGCCCCGTAGCCCGTCACCACGTTCAGCACTCCGTCCGGCACGCCGGCTTCGGTGGCATATTCGGCGATCTTCAGCGCGGTCAGCGGCGTCATCTCAGACGGCTTCACCACTATGGAGCAGCCGCAAGCGAGAGCGGGAGCGATCTTCCACATGGCAATCGCACTGGGATAATTCCACGGCACAATTGCCCCCACAACGCCAACCGGTTCCCGCAGCGTGTAATTCAAATAAGGGCCGTCCACCGGAATGGTCTCGCCGTAAATTCGGCGAACCCAGCCGGCATAGTAGCGCAGGGCGTCGATGGCCGGCGCCACGTCGGCGCGCAGTGCTTCCTTCAGAGTCTTGCCGTTCTCCGATGATTCCAGCGCGGCCAGTTCCTGCTTGTGCGCTTCCAAAATATCGGCGAAGCGCCACATGATCCGCTCTTTCTCCGAGGAGTCCTTACCGCGCCAGGCCTTATTCTCGAAGCTGGCCCGGGCGGCCGCCACGGCGCGGTCAACATCTTCAGCAGTCGCATCCGGCACGGTGGCGATCATCTCCCCGGTTGCCGGGTTCACAACTGGAATCGTCACGTTGCCGGCGGAATCTTCGGCACGGCCGTTGATAAATAGTTTTGTCATTGCTTCGACCATTCGGGCCCCTGATAGGCCTTCCTTGTATGAAATATATAAAGCAAAGTGAGCGCCGCCACGAGGCCAAGGAGCGATTTACCCGCCAGATCGTTGGGCGGCATCACGAGTATGAAACAGATTCCCACAGTGTAAACGATGGCGATGGCGTTCACGACTGCACCGTACTTTCCCAGGCTCCAAACGGCTTGCGACGTCCATTGTGGCCGCGTCCAGCGTGCGAAAAAAGCGAGAATTACCGGAGTGATATAGGCGATATACTGCGCCACGGTTCCGAAGGAGGTGACGATCGGCACCGCTCCGCCCCAGGCCATGGCGGAAACCGACGCAATCACGATCACCCAGATGGCGCGCGCCGGCGTACCGTGTTTCGGGTTGACGTGACGCAGCCAATCGGGCCTCGGCGTGCCGTTGTCGCGGGCCAGTGAGAACAGAGTCCGCGACGAGGACGTGATGCAGGACAGGCCGCAGAACCACATTGCCAGCGCGGCGAGCGCCCCCATGGCGTTACCGAAGCGCGAACCCAGCGCTTGCTGGAATACAGCAATCGCCGGAGGAACCGCATTTCCCTGCGGGTCCTTCGCGGAAAGCACGGCCGGAAGGCTCTGGATGGAAAGTGTCATGCCGATCAACAGAAAGTAACCTACGACGCCGGAAACGGCTACGGAGAGCAGAATTCCCCACGGGGCGCGAACCCGCGCGTCGTGGGTCTCCTCTGACATGGACGCCGAGGCGTCAAATCCGGTGTAGGTCCAGTGTGCCTGCAACAGGCCCAGCAGGAACACCCACCAGTAGGGTGAGCGCCCATTGCTGTTGACCGCCTGGGTAAGGAAACCGAGCGGTTGCTGGGGAGCCAGGAAGTAGAGAGCCGCGACAATGGCGAATACACCTACGATATGAACGGTGACGCTGACGTCGTTGAGAATGGCGACCAGACGGACACCGTACTGGTTAATCAGCCCCTGCCCAATCATGATCACGGCAAAGGCGGCCCAGAGATTCAACGGAGAGGCCGGAATATTGGCGAACGGCAAAACGAATTGGGCGCAGCTGTAATCGATAGCGGCCAGGGTCGCCATCATGCCGAAAATATTGAAGCAGGCAACGAACCAGCCGCAGGTCGGCCCGCCGAGGTCAGCCGCCCAATGGTACATCGCTCCCGCCGTGGGGTAGGCGGAGCAAAGTTCCGCCATGCTGGCTGCTATGGCGAGGACAAAGAAGGTGGCGATCGGCCACCCCAGAGTCATCTCCAGAGGGCCGCCCATCTCCAGGCCATAGCCGTACAAGGTTACCGCGCCGGTCAGAATGGAAATGATGGAAAAGGAGATGGCGAAATTTGAAAAGCCGCCCATGCTCCGGAACAATTCCTGCGCGTACCCGAAGCGGTGAAGATCATCCTGATCGGTGGGCTTTACTAACACCTAGGGACTATAACATCTCGTCATCTATCTGCGTTAGACTTAGGGCTTCAATATGCACACTCGCCGACTTGCCTCTTTTCTGGTGGGAGCCTGGATGCTCGCCAGCCTGATTTTTGGCTTCGTTTCCGTCCAGAATTTGAGCAACGTGGACAAGATTCTGGCCAGCCCCCCCGGACCGGTGGCGAAAGATATTGAGGATCTGGGCGGCGACATTACGCGTCAGCTGCTGCGCTACCAGGCCTCGCAGTTCAATCGCTTCCTCACTGAAACCTGGGGCGTGGCGCAGATCGGCCTCGGCGCCGCCGTTCTCAGTGCGGTGCTGTTCACGGCACACCGCAGCCGGTTCCTCATTTTCTCCACCTGCGTCATGATCCTCATCGCGATTATTCAGGTTGCCTACATCCGCCCCGCGATGGATGCGATGGGGCGCAGTTTCGATTTTCTGCCGCTGGGGGCAGCCGCGCGGGAGCGCGACAGCTACCAGTCCTACGCGACGATGTATACCGTTGCGGAAGTGGTCAAGCTACTCATTGGCCTCTTTCTTTCGGGACGCCTTCTTTTTGACCGCTATGGATGGAAGCAGAAGTTCCTGCCCGCTCCTCCCAAGCGCCTCCAGAGGAAGCGGAAGAGCGGCGTCGGCGGATCCGCCTCCGGAACCGATGGCATTGTCGACCGATCCTCCGTCAAGGGCGAGGTCAAGCCGGTCGATGACCCCGATCACAGCCATATCGATGGGTGATTCCGGACGTCCTACAGCGGTCATGGCGCTGTAGCCCTCGGTCACTAGCAGTACACGGTCGCCCACACCCGCATCGACGGAATCCAGCGCTACCACCGCATCCCCGCGGTCTGTACCGTCCAGGTGCAAAGGCTGCACAAGAAGCGCCTTGCGGCCTTCATGGCTCGGGTGCTTCTGACTGGAAACCAACTCGCCGATGACGCGCGCCACCAGCATCTACGGCCTTTTCACATGCAGGTGATCGACGATACCTACAATTGTAGTTTCAGTGGGCACCTCAGACGGCAGGAACGGAAAGCTAGCCTCCTTCCCGCGCGTCCAGTAGACCAGTTCACCCGGCCCCGCACCAGTGCAGTCCGTCACAATCTGCTGTTTTCCTGTAGGTTGCAACTCGGGAGTAAGCGGTTGCACCACCAGCAACCGGTGGCCGGTTAAACCTGCGCTTTGGGCTGTACACCACACATTTCCAGCTACGCGGCCTAAGTACATGTCAGATGCACCTTGTCCACAATGCCGATGATCGCCGTGTCGACGGGCTTTTCCTTGCAGCCGTCCGCCATGCGGGCGCTGCTGCCGGAAACGGCGATTACCAGTTCATTCGAACCTGCGCCAACCGTGTCCACGGCAATGACATAGCCCGCCTCCGGAATTCCTTCGGGAGACACCGGCTTGAGCACGAGAAGTTTGGTCCCTTCGAGGCGCGGATCCTTGCGCGTGGCTACAACCGTACCCACTACGCGGGCGAGAATCACGGCTTACTTGC
>JBDUEM010000331.1:0-7585 GCA_040002435.1 Bryobacteraceae bacterium | reverse complement strand
AGCGGGATTCGCAGGCTTCGGTTGGAAGATTTTGCAGAATCGAACTGGAAGATCTTGTGATGCATAGCATTGGGACCAGACGGTTCAGTATCCGCTAAACTGAAACGTGCTGATTACGGGTCTATTCTTTCTCCTGGCACTTCCGCACCCGGACAGCTTCCTGCGCCAAATCTGCCCCGCTGGCCACATCAGACAAGTCTACCGTGTCGCAGCACACCGTGCCTTCTTGAGCGCTGCCCTATGGGTGACGTGTCGTTGCCCTCGGCGTCTCGCCGCCTACGACGTGTGTACAGTAGTTGACGGCGTCGGACCCTCCCGGCGAACTGTTTCATAGGAATGAAGCGAAGGCTGAAGGCCAGGGTGAAGCTCGAGCGAACCGCTGAGCGTAAGCATGGAACAACCTTCTAACCTCACCAAGTATTGGGGGATACAGCAATGGTTTGGCAAGAAGATATAACTTTGGTGGAGGCGGCGGGAGTCGAACCCGCGTCCGAAAAAGCCCGCCGTGAAAAGACTACGTGCGTTTCTGGTTCGGTGGTTTCAGCCGCCGGCTGGAGAAACCAGCAAGAGCCGGTAGCGGCCTAGTTCGATTAATCTCGGCTTGCGGCTACGAACAGAAGCCCTGGGCCTATCCTGCAAAATGACGCTTACTAGTTAACGCGCAGGCTCGTCAACCGAAGCGGCCACTTAATTAATTAAGCAGCGTATGCAAACTGCGTGTTATTGGCAGTTTTAGTTTTCCGATCGTTTTACGGGAGCTCGGAACCCGGCACGACTTTCCACAACGATTCAATCCCGTCGAATCCGTTGCGCCCCCCTTGCTACAAATCCATTTTAGCACCGAACCGGTGTAACTGCGGACCCAAAATGCTGTACCATCTTTATCTAGCCCATTCACGGTTTTTAAAGATCACTCGATGCCACATCCATCCCGACGCGGTTTCCTGAAGCGGACTCTGGGCACCTGTTGGACAGGCGCTGCCTTGCTGGAACAGGCAGTCTTCCGGGCCAACCATGCGCGGGCCCAGGCCGTGGACGGTCTGCCCACGCTCTTCGACATCGAAAAAGTTGCCGATGGAATCTACGCCGCGATTGCCCGTCCGGAAACGCTGCTGAATTGCAACGCGGCCATCTTTGAGAATAATGCCGACTTGCTGATTGTGGATGCTCATTCGAAGCCTTCCGCCGTCATCTCGCTGGTGTCCCAGATCCGGCGCGACGTTACCAAGAAGCCGGTCCGCTACCTGGTGAACAGCCACTTCCACTGGGATCACACGCAGGGCAGTCCGTCCTACCGCAGGATTGCGCCGCATGCCGATATCGTTTCTTCCGAGGTGACGCGAAAGCTTCTATCGGAGAACGGTGCAGAACGTTTAAAGCAGTCGGCGGCCCAGACGGAGAAGTCCTTGCAGGAATATAAAGAGCAGTTGGGCGCGGCCAAAGACCCGCAGGAGAAGGCCGCACTGCAGCGTCTGATTCGGGATTCCACCGCTTACCTGGCGGAGATGAAGAACTACACCCCGGAACTTCCCAATGTGACCTTCGATCGGGACCTCATCATTCATGACAAGTCCCACGACTTGCATCTGGCCTTCCGCGGACGGGCCCATACGTCCGGAGATGTCATGGTGTACTGCCCCCAGAAGAAAGTAATCGCAAGCGGAGATGCCCTGCACGGCTTCATGCCGTACATCGCCGACGGCTATCCCACCGAATGGCAGACGACTCTGCTGCAATTTGCCGAGTTCCCGTTTGAGCACGTCATCGGCGGCCACGCCGCCGTACAGCACACACGCAAGCGGCTTTATCAAATGGGGAACTACATCACCGAACTGACCGATCTGGTCTTGAAGGACAAAAGGAATAACAAGACACTGCCGCAGATTCAAGGAACCATCACTCCGGATAAACTGAAATCACTTGCCGATGACGGCTACGGAAAATTTATGCTGGATTCGGTCATGCGTTATCGCGTCCCTACTCCGGGCGTGGATAGTTCCACACTTTTGGCGTCCGGATTGCGAACTAATATTGCCGAGATCTTCGCGGCGCTGGAGCGAACGTAAAGAGTGATGGAGAAAACGGCGGTTCCTCCTGAGGTGGAGAAAGAGAAACTCGAGGAACTTACACCATTGTTCAACGTCGTCCTGCTGGACGACAATGAACACACATACGACTATGTGATCGAGATGCTGCAGAAGCTATTCCTGCATTCAGCGCCCGACGCCTTCCGTCACGCGGTGGAAGTGGATACCAACGGCCGCACGGTGGTGATCACCTGCGGTTTGCTGGAGGCCGAGTTTGGCCGCGATCAGATCCATGCCTATGGACCCGACTGGCGGATGCCGAAGTCGAAAGGGTCCATGCGCGCCATCATTGAGCCGTCGCACAGCCGCTCGGAGGTTTCATGAAGACAGCATTGGTGACAGGAGCGTCGCGGGGGATCGGAAAAGCCATCGCGCTCCGTCTTGCCAGGGATGGGTTCGCCGTGGGTGTGAACTATCGAACGCGCGCGGCGGAGGCGAACGCTGTCGTCGACGCGATCCAGGCGGCCGGAGGGCGGGGCATTGCGATTCAGGCCGATGTGCAGGAGCCGGAACAGGTGGCCCGCATGGCTGCGGAGATCCGCGCAACGCTCGGCGATCCTGAGATCCTGGTCAACAACGCGGGTGTGGTGAGCCGCGGTGACCTGGACGACTTCGATTTTTCCCAGATGAATGCGATGCGCGGCACCAACGTGGATGGCTTAGTGCATGTGACGCGCGCTTTTGTCGGTGGCATGAAGACAGCCGGTTACGGACGGGTCGTGAATCTGACTTCCATCGCGGCGCACGGCACCTCCATGCCCGGAACCACGTTTTATGCGGCGACCAAGGCGGCGGTTTGCACGTTGACGCGCCGCTTCGCCATGGACCTGGGTCCGCATGGGATCACGGTGAACGCCATCGCGCCCGGCTTCATCCTGACGGATATGGCTTTCGATGGACGCACTCCGGAACAGATTGAAGAGGTCTGCAGCGGTGTCGCCGCGAAGACCATGGTGCGCCGTGTAGGAAAGCCGGAAGAGATCGCCGCTGCGGTTTCGTTTCTGGTCTCGGAACAGTCCGCTTTCATCACCGGGCAGGTTCTGACAGTAGATGGCGGGCGCATGGACTACATCTCGCACCCGTGACGGGCGTCAGTCGCGAACGGTTGGGAACGTAGCCGACATATGGTCGTGCCAGGTGAGCCGTTCTTCGTCGAACAGCGCCCATAGCAGGCCTAACCCGGCCGCGAGCGCGCCAACGCATCCGCCGGCGAGACGTTGAAACCTCTGCTTGCGCGTCGGAAGCCGTCCATCGAAATCGATCAGCCGCAGTCCAGCCCAGCGGGCCCCGGGTGTGTCACCGTTTCCCAGGCAATACAGCACCCGGTAGAAAAGCGAAATCACCACTGCGGCCGCCAGGTAGCTCAACAGCATTGGACCGCTCCACACCAACTCCTGGCCCATCATCCGAAATGTAGCTAAATAGAGTGCAACTCCGACAAGTCCCACGGTCAAATCGGCCAGGGCCGCCACGACGCGCAGAGGCGTCTGCGCCATGGGGGTGTCGCAATAAATTCTTGCCTCCACCGAGGTCTTCAGCGCATGGTTGCCAAGGGGCAGCGCCCCGACGAAATCAAGACTCTGCTGGGCGTTCTTGTCCACCTTTGACTTGGGAGCAGGCGGGCGGCGCGGAGTTTCCCGTCCCGGCTTTCCCAATTCGCTGGGGTCGAACAGTTGCGGGCCGAACAACGAAGCCTGATAGGCATCACCCTGAGCCTGCGGTTGCGGAGTGGGCTGCGGAGGAACAATTTGCGGACCGAAGGCCGGCTTGGTGCGTAGTTCAGGATACGCGTCGGTTTCGAGTGACAGGGAACGTGCGAGCGAAGAATTGTTGGCTGCGGCAGGGTGATAGGACGGACGTTCCGTGGCGGAATGAATCCGGCGTCCACACCTCTGGCAGCGAGAGTCTTCAGGATCGTTCTTCGCCGTGCAGTATTGGCAAGTCATCCTACTCGCTCCTTGTTTTTTAGGCAATGTTGCGGCCCGTTACTTCATCGTGCTACGTTGCTCGATGGAAGCCTCGTAAACTATTGGCGCGCAAAGTGGTCCTCAATCTTCGTAACATATTTAGGCAAAAATGTCACGGACTTTTTTTCGCATGCCTGGTGCTCACGGCCTCCTCTCCATTCCAAATTCAGGCACAAACGGCTAAGATTCCCCGTCCGCCGCGGCCGGACGCACCTCTGCCTGGCATGGTCCGGGTTAAGGCGCTGGACAAACAGGAGAAGGAAGGCAGCATCTATCATTTGCGCGGCCATGCGCAGGTAGAAACCACGGACATGCTGCTGCGGGCCGATGAAATCGACTATGACGATGAGACCGGTTACGCCGAGGCGCGGGGTAACGTCTTCTTCCAGCACTTTGTGGGCGGGGAGATTCTGGAAGCCGACCGTGTGGAGTACAACACCGTGGACGAGACGGGGAAGTACTACAACATCCGGGGCTCTTCACCGGCCAAGATTGAGGCCCGTCCGGGCGTTCTCACCACGAGCAACCCGTTTTCCTTCCAGGGTAAATGGGCGGAGCGCCTGGCAGACCGTTACATTCTGCATGACGGTTGGATTACAGACTGTAAGCTGCCTACGCCTTGGTGGACCCTGCGCGGTCCGATTTTCGACATCATCCCCGGCGAGCGAGCCATCGCTCGCAATTCGGTATTCCGCGTGCGCCGCGTCCCGATTTTTTACGCACCAATGTTTTACAAGTCGCTCGAAAAAGCGCCTCGCCGCAGCGGCTTGCTGACCCCGAACATCGGCAACAGTTCCCGCCGCGGCTTCATGGTGGGCGGCGGCTACTTTTGGGCCATCAACCGCAGCTACGACGCCACCTACCGCGCGCAGTTGTTCAGTGAGCGCGGCGTCGCGCACAACGTAGATTTTCGCGGAAAGCCTACCGCCCGTTCCGACTTCAACGTGACGCTCTATGGCGTGAACGACCGCGGACAGTTGTTGGGAGACGGCACGCGGTTGAAGCAGGGAGGAGTGCTGCTGACCGCCGATGGAAAGGCGGACTTGCTCTATGGCTTCCATGCATCGGGTTCTTTGAACTACCTGAGTTCGTTCGCCTTCCGGCAGGCGTTCACGGAATCTTTCTTCGAAGCCATCAATACGGAATCGCACAGCATTGGCGTGGTCTCTAAGCACTGGTCTTCCTACACACTGAATCTGGTAGCCCAGCGGAACGTGAATTTCCTCAGCACGGCCAGCGACGACAAGATCACGATTCAGAAGCTGCCGTCCATCGAGTTTGCCAGCCGTGACCACCAGATATCCAAGCGCATCCTCCCTGTTTGGGTTTCCTTCGATTCCGGCGCGTCTCTGCTGCGCCGCAACCAACCGGACTATCAGACGCGGCAATCGGTGGAGAGGTTCGATGTGGAGCCGCGCATCACAACGGAGCTGCATTGGATGGATTTCCACGTGGTGCCGTCCTTCTCCATTCGCGAAACGCATTATGGATCGAGCTTCAACAAAGATCGTCAGGTGACCGGAGACGGCGTCGTGAGGAGTTCCCGCGACTTCTCGCTAGACTTGATCCCACCCTCGCTGGCGCGGGTGTATGAGGCGCCGGCGTGGTTGGGGGCCGCCTGGAAGGGCAGCAAGCTGAAGCATGTGATTGAGCCCCGGGCGTCGTTTCACTACGTGGGTGGCATCGACGATTTTCAAAGTATTATCCGGTTTGACGAGTCTGAGTTGTTGTCGAACACGACCGAGGCCGATTTCTCCATCACCAACCGTTTTTATGCCAAGCGGGCGGATGGCCGCGTCGAGGAGGTTCTCAGCTGGCAGGTGACGCAGCGCCGCTTCTTCGATCCAACATTCGGAGGTGCCGTGGTTCCGGGTCAGCGGAACGTCCTGCTGAGTACTGCCACGCTCACCGGCTACACATTTCTGGACGGTCCCCGCAACTACTCGCCGGTGGTGTCGTCTCTGCGCGCCATGCCTGATCCGCGCATCGGCATCGAATGGCGCACCGATTACGATCCGCTGCGCAGCCATTTCGTCAACAGCAGTGTGAGTGTGGACGCCCGCATCTCGAACTACTTTCTCTCGATGGGGCATAACCAGGTGCGCAGCGTGGATGCTCTGTCACCGAGCGCCAATCAGTTTCGTGGCCTGGTGGGAATAGGCCAGGACAACAAGCGCGGATGGAGCACCGGCTTCAGCGCGATCTACGACTACCGTCTCGGGGTCTTGCAATACGCTACTACGCAGGTGACCTACAACAGCGACTGTTGCGGCTTGAGCGTCCAGTACCGCCGCTTCAACTTCGGCGCCAGAACGGGAGACGATCAGTTTCGCGTGGCGTTTGCCATTGCGAACATCGGTTCGTTTGGAACGCTGAAGCGCCAGGAGCGAATTTTCTAAGAGGTTTGCCGCCGGCGGGGAATAATGATTTCGTAAAGGATTCCCATGGCTTGGTTTGAGACATTGACGGGCTTTCGCGAGGCATCTCCCCAGCAGGTTCGGGAGAACATCGCCGTCGATGGTGTGATTTTGACATCCCGCGCCAACGGAAGAACCATGGTCTGCGGCCGGCTGGAAACGCCGTCTTTAGCCGAACTCAGGGACCGTGTCCGGTCCATTGGCAATGCGCCGGGCAGAATCTCTGTACGCGAGGTGGTTGCCAACGTTCAGGATCTGCATGCGGATGCGTCGCTGGCCAGCTCCGTATTTCAGGTCGCTTCCCAGTTCAACCTGCTGGAAATGGCCTCTCCCAGCGTGACGCCGGAGCAGGGCGTGGGCATTTACGAGCATGATCGGACGCAGGGACCAGCGTGCGCCATCGCGGCCGGGGCAGGTACGATCTATCGCAACTATTTCGCGACTGTGAATGGTCAGACCGGCCAGACCGCAAGCAATCAAATCGACTGCCTGGCGGATATCGGCGAGGCCTTGGGGAACTCTCATGACGATCTTTGGACGATGAGAAACGGTTACGCCGTGGCATCGCAAAGCGGCCTGCTCCAGATTTCGAACCGGCTGGACGCCTCAAGCGAAAAGGAACGAGACGATCTTCGAAAGCTGCTTCGCATCGGCATCCATTGGAATACCCAAGTGACGCTGCAAGGTTGCAGACATCAAGTGTCCCAGTGTTACTGCTCCGCCTTGCCGGTGGCCTACGGCGATCACCCGGCGAATGCGTGGGAGGGCTTCGCAAGGCTCGTACTGGAATCGTCGTACGAGGCAACGATTTGTGCCGCGATTCTGAATGCTCAGGAAACTGGAAATCACAGACTGTTTTTGACACTGCTGGGCGGTGGCGCATTCGGTAACCCAAACGATTGGATCATCTCTGGAATCGAACGCACATTGCGACTCTACAGGGATTTCGATCTGGATGTTGCCATTGTCAGCTTTGGCTCACCCAAACCTTTTCTACGACCGCTTCTGGATCGATTTGCAAGAGGATCCGTCTAGTGTCAGGCTGTTAAGCGCTTAAGCGCCTGTCAACGCCAAATAGAAATGTCCTAATCTCTGCCAAATAGAAATGTCCTGT
>JBDUEM010000330.1:0-7589 GCA_040002435.1 Bryobacteraceae bacterium | reverse complement strand
CCTGAGGTTGAGATCGTAATCTGAAACGTCTTCGAAACGAAAGCTCCCAGTTGATCGGTGACCCGAACTGAAAAAGAGAACGTTCCCGCCGATGTTGGCGTGCCGCTCAATGTTCCATCCGCAAGCAGGAGCAGCCCCGGCGGCACTGGCGCGTTCCCAGCCAGTGTCCATGTATAAGGAGACATGCCGCCCGTGGCGTCGAAGGCCGGCAGCGAGTAGGCTACGCTCACTTGTCCGCCCGGCAGCGGCGAAGCTGTCGTGATGGTCAAAGCGGCAGTCGGCGAAATCGTCGTGGAAAATGATTTCGTGACGATCACGCCCTGCTGATCGTTGACGCGTACATTGAACGTAAAAGTGCCGGCGGCAGTAGGAACACCTGCGAACGTCCCATTGCTGGCTAACGTAAGACCCGGCGGAGGCGTAGAGCCGGCAACCAGGGCCCATGCGTAAGCCGGGGTTCCTCCGGAAGCCGTAAAAGTCGGTAGCGAATAAGAGGCTCCCACTTGCCCGGGCGGTAGCGGACTTGGTGTAACGATCGTCAGTGGGCCGCCCGTCGCGCCGTTGATCGCAAAAGCCGGTGTATTGATGTTGGACGAAGCAAATCGCGGGGCCGGAGTCGTCGCGCTGGCAGTGGTAACCGTACTGACAGGCCCCAGCCGGAGGTTTGTCATCGCGGTTCCGGTTGCCGGAAGGCCTGTAGTGGGAGAGGAAATATAGGCGACGACAACGCCAAAGCTCGCCTTCTCCAGCGCGGTGGAGCTGGAATTAGTGACTTCCCAGACCGCCTGCGCGCTGCCCGCGACAATTGGCAGCTCTGCGATGAACTGGGTGGCGCCGGAGGACGGGCACATTCCCGTTGCTGTGGCAGAAACCGGGGATGAGGAACCTGCTCCATTGGCGTCCACGGAGATGAGATTGGCCGCCAGAGTTGTGGTCGAAGCGCCGCCCGGTCCCAGCGGCTGGGTGGTGACGAATAGGCGCACGCCCGCCGGAATGTTGTTAAACCTCGACATCAACCGCGTTCCTTGCGTGGCCACACCTGGAAATGCTCCCAGGGAAATGGTGTCCACCGAATCGCTCTCCGTGTTGTAGTGAACGCCCGGCGCAAAGGGATTCTGATTTTGGTCAAACTGCTTGCGGTAAGCCCCCGCAAAATTCCCGGAAAACTTAACGTTGAACTGAATGTTTCCCGTGGTGGACTTCCCGGCAGCGAGCGTATCGTTCTGGCTGACCGACTGCTGGAAATTCACAAACGTCGTCTGCGCGTCATCGCAGGTGCGCACCGCAAACTGCTGCGGCTGCTGAACGATGGCCGCGGTTACCTGGCCGACCGGCAGCGTAGTTTGTCCAGTATTGGTAACCTGCGCTTGAATCGGCGTGCCCGGAGGCAACTGACTTGCGTCGACACGGATATTTGAAAATCGGTACGTTCGGGTAACACCGCTCCCCGGCTCATAGACGAACACGCCGTCAAACCTCACGGTATTGGCGCTGGTCTGAACTCCTCTGAAAATGTCGAATCCCTCGGAACGGTCCGACGGAGTTTCATCGAGCAGCAAAATTGCTTCCGAAATTCCGTTTTGGTCGACCCGGCTGGTGATGTTCGCGTTCAGGGTAACGATGAGTGACGACGAAGACACTGAGTTGGTCGATCCATTGCCGCAAACAACCACAATGTCCGCAATATACTCGGCGATGCCCTCGGCTCGAATCGGCTGGGTGCTGGAAAATGCGTTACAGGAATAGGGTTGTGCGGCTGCTACACCTCCAAAGGATGCAAATATCCAAAGAAGGGCCAGCGTACGTCTATTCATTTCTATCCGCCGCCTGAGGGATAAAGAGAACGCGCGGCTCCGCGCCGGCGGCGTCGAATATCCAGGATGGGCCGTCGGTGCGGTTTGTGATACGGAATGCCGTTCCGCCCTGCAGGCGGGCTAAAGCTACCGGCTCGCAGCCGCAGGGAGTGGTGACTGACGTTCCATCTTCTAAGGAAAGGCTGGTGATGGTTTGGGTGGTGGCGCTGGCGATGAAGATCATGCGGTTGTCCAGCGACGCCGAGACTGCGGTGGGCGCCTCCACGGCACCGGCCAAACTGGCATCGGTTCCGTCGCGCAGCAGGACAATCTTGCCTTCGGCCTCATTGGCGAAGACAGCGTCGTGGGAACGATTGAGAAACTCGACCGAGCTTATCTTTCCCGCTGCAAGGATACGGTGCGCTGCGCCGGACTTACTGTAGGAATACAGCGCCATGACGTCGGATTCACCGATCACTGCGAGTGCCAATTCGCCATCGTCACTGATGGCGAGTGCGGCCGCTTCCGCCACAAGATCGAATTCCGCTCCCGCGGTGGCGTTGCCCGGCATTTCAGTGAACACCTGCACGTGCGTCCCGCTGACAACAGCAGCGGAGGCGCCGTTCGGGCTGATGACAATCTTCGTAGGCGACGGCCTCGCGCCCTTCAACGGGCGCAGTCTGGCGCCGGCAAGGTCGAGGATGGCAACCGCAGAATCGTCGCCGGAGACACCGAGGGCGTAGTCTTGCGATGGCGACACCACGGCTTCCCTCAATTCCGAGCTCAGTGGTTCACCGAACAGTGCCGAGCCGGGAATGCCCAGGATGGGCCGCAGCAAAGAAGCCTGTTGGTCATATATATACCCGAGCCGGGGCCCTTCTATCTGGGATTCGGCGGCAAAGGATGCGCCGGCAAGTGCGGCAATCAGCGAGAATCTGGCAATCATCGGGGTGCTCCTACGCTCGGCGTTCCGGGTGTCAGCACGGTGGGAGTAGGCGGTGGATTGTTGTTGCCATTGCCCCCTCCGCCATTCGTCGCGGCAACCACTCCACCTGCTACGGCTGCACCTGCCACGGCCAGAATAATCAGAACCTTGGCAGAAATACCGCCGGCAATGGCGGCGGCCGTGATGGCATTCGTCTGCGAGATGGTGGTGCTGGCTGTTTGACCGCGATAGGATGCATTGACCCGAACCTGGTATTGGCCGTTCACACCGTTGGGCTTGAGGCCGCGGGCGATGGCTTGGCCCTTGTCATCCGTCAGCACCGTAAGGCTTCTGGCTCCATTGGCAAACGACGCTCCGGCACCCTGGTTGGGCAACAGGAAAGTGATGGCGGCGCCTGCGATGGGCTTGTGGTTTTCATCTTCCACCTGCACTACAGGTTCGCGCGCAACCCGCTGCCGAACACTGTTGATCGCGCCCTCGCCTTCTACGATGACGATGTTCAGCTTTGCCGGCCCAGGCTGGTCCTGGGCAAGGGCGGGAATACCTGCCAGTTGAAACACGAGTAGGTACGTAGTTATCGCCGAAAACCAAGGCGCTCTTGTAACAAAGCTCACCATTTCACCTCCGGATACAGCCAATAGTATACCCATATTGGGCCTTAGCCGAATCACTGGAAACCCTGATAAACTAAATCCGGAAGCCAACAGCCCTACGTATCTTTATGCGAACACTATTCAAGTTCGTATTGTCCGTATCTCTCCACACTACAAAAGAGCTTTGAATATGCCGATAGGAACATTTATGAGACTGCCATTACTTGCCGCCCTGTTGATTCCGGCCGGCCTGCTCTCCGCGCAAACCGAGCATAAGTTGACCGCTCGCGAGTTGTTTTACACTCCTGTTTCCACTGCGCCTGTGGCAAGAGTCGAGTCGCCGCGGGTGGATCCGCCCAAATTAGATCCAGCCCCCAAAACCATTCCCAAGATCAAGAAGCCGGTAGTAAAAAACCAGGACGCCGTTGTGCAGGATCCAGGGGAGCGCCCCGACAGGATTCAGTTGGTGAGCGCCGTGACGTATCCGCCTCTGGGATTACGGTACAGCCTATTACGCCGCAGCGATTCCGGCAGGTATGACGAGGTGAGCACCGATACGACGTTCCATTCCGGAGACAAGATTAAGGTTGTCGTACGGGGAAATGATCCCGGCTACTTGTATGTCATTTCGCGTGGAACAAGCGGCACCTGGATGGTGCAATTTCCTTCGTCTGAAATTGACAACGGAAACAATCGCATTTCTAAAGATCAGGAATACACCGTTCCATCCGGAGGACGTTTCAATTTTACCGATCAGCCGGGAGAGGAGAAATTGTTCATCGTTTTTTCGCGCAAGCCGGCGCAGGATCTGGAGAAACTGATTTACTCCCTGGGCAATACGAAGGCGCCCGCGCCTGTGTCGAATGACACGCAGGAGGCCTCGCCGAAGGTTCTCATGATGGCCAGCAGCCGCAAGCCGATTGAAGATCCTTTTGTGAACCGGCTTCGGTCGCAACTGGTGGCGCGCGATCTGGTTTTCGAAAAGGTGGACGACGATACTCCCGGAGACCGCAAGGAGAAGGCGGTGTACGTAGCAACTCCGGACCGCACGGCGAACGCGCGTGTGGTGATCGATCTCACGCTGAAGCATCAGTAAGGAAGCAGCAGGAAAAGGACAGTTCATGAGATTAGCCTTTGTTTTCCTGCTTGCGGTATCTGGCGGATTCGCCCAGAACGCGAGCAGGATGGAAATTACGCTGGAGCGCAGAGACGGGAGCGCCTGGAAATCGGTGGATCCTGGTATGGTACTGGCCGCGAACGATCGGGTGCGGTTCCGGTTTAAGTCGAACTTCAAGGGCTATCTCTACGTGATCAATCACAGCACTTCCGGGACAAGCACGCTGCTGTTCCCCCGGCAGGACACCGGGTCGGTGAACCAAATCGACGCAGGCAAGGAATATGTGGTGCCCGCAACGCAAGGTGCATTCCGCGTGGAGGGTCCAGAGGGGTACGATGTAATTTCCTGGATGGTCAGTCCGGTGATGCTGGCGGCTCCCAGTTTGCCGGAGCGGAGCGAACCCCCTGCTCCCGTGGAAATGAAACCTCGCTGCGACGATACGATTTTCAAGGCGCGCGGCGATTGTGTGGATACGGCGGCGGGACCCAAATCGCCGGCCGACAGCAAGGCGTCGCGGGAACTGGTTTTCATGCGGCAGAAGAACTCTTCGGTGATCGCATCTCCCATCCCATTGCAGGGGCCGGTGGTGTACGAGTTCCGGCTGGCTCACAGGTGACTGATAGATGAAGACCTTATTCGTGATGCTGATGACGGCTTGCCTGTTCGCGCAGCAGAAGCCGCCCGGTAAAGAGCGCGACCTCAAATACGAGAAGGACGAGCCGGTGACTATTAAGACACCGACCGGTGAGGTCTCGATTCCCAGGAGCTATGCGCTGGTGATCGGCGTGGCGCAATACAAGACACTGCCTGCGTCGGCACAGCTGGAGTATCCCGAGCGGGACGCGGAATCGATTTACTCCATCCTGATCAGTCCGGAGGGTGGCAACTTCAAAGCGGAGAACGTTCACAAGCTGATTGGCCCGAAAGCCACCCTGGCGAACCTGCGCAAGGAACTGGAAACGTGGCTGCCGTCGGTGGCGCGCGAGAACGATCGGGTGGTCATCTACTTTGCCGGCCACGGCTTTGTGAATGGCGGCAAGGCGTACCTGGCTCCGTACGATATCGAGAAAGACCATGTGACGACTACCGGCTATCCGATGGACACGCTGGGCACGGTGGTGGGCAGCAAGATCAAGGCGAAGTGGAAGGTGCTGCTGACCGATTCCTGCCATAGCGGATCCATCAACCCGGAAGCCGATATCGCGACCATCAACGGCAGCCTCAAGAATCTGGAACGGTCGTTGTTCTCACTGACGGCCAGCCGCGACCGTGAGCGTTCTTATGAAAGCAAGGATTGGGGCGGCGGCCACGGCATCTTCACTTACTACGTGGTGAAGGGGCTGGAAGGCGCGGCGGATGAAACGCACGACGGAATTGTAACCGCCGATGAGTTGGCCGAGTATGTCCACCGCGAAGTGCGACAGGCCACGCAGGGCAAGCAGAACCCTACATCGGAGCGGGGCAGTTTCGACCCGAACATGCTGCTGGCCTACATTCCTTCGAATGCGGCTCCGGGTACGCCTCCGGCCCCAAAAACGGGAGCACTCATTTTCGAGGCGAATGTCAACGGCGTTGAAGTGTTCGTCGATGGCAAGTCTATCGGCGTAGTGAACAAGGGCGGCAACCTCCGCCTGCCCGGGTTGCCGCCGGGCGTCCATACCGTGAAAGGCGTGAAGATGGACTACGAGCCGGACGGTCCCCGGGACGAGACGGTCTACCCGGGACAAGAGTCCACGGTATCGCTGAAGATCCTGATACTGCGGCGCCGGCCGAAGGCCGCGGTGGACTCCTTCGATAAGGGGATGGAGGAGTACAACAAGGGTTCAGCGGAACACTACAAGAAGGCGGTTGCCCACTTCCAGAATGCTCTGAAACAAGACGCCGCCTACAGCCAGGCGGCTCTTTATTTGGGGCGGACCTACAACGCGCTGTTCGATCAGGAGGAGGCCCAGAAGTATTACAAGAAGGCGATCGAAATCGACCCGGATTACCTGGAAGCGCGTTCCACTTACGGCGGCATGCTGCTGGATATCGGCGGACTGGACGAGTCCATCCGGCAGTTGAACGCGGTGGTGCAGCGCGATCCGAAGAACGCCTTGGCTTTTAATCTGCTGGGGCAGGCGCTGTGCCGCAAGGAACTTTATCCCGACGCTGCCGAGGCCTCACGCAAGTCGATTGAGTTGAATCCGAACGGTGCGGAGGCCCACCTGTGGCTTGCCGAGAGCCTGCGGATGAGCGGTAAATATCAGGACGCCACGGTGGAGTATCACGAATACCTGCGGCTGAGCAATTTCGACAATAAGCTGGCCGGAAAGTTGAATTACTACGTGTTGGGCTACTTGACTGGTTTCGGTAAGAAGAAGCGTGCCAACCTGCAGGACATCTGGCGCGAATTGCGCAGCGAGGCCTATCTCGGTTTAAGCGACTGCGAGCGGAAGCTGTCGCATTACGACAAGGCGATCGAGTTTGGACAAACGTCTTTGACTTACGATCCAAGAGATCCGTACGTGCATTATGCGCTGGGACTGGCCTACGGCCGCAAGGGCCAGCAGAACAACAGTATTGAATCATTCGCGGCAGCCCGGGATCATTTCCTGAAGATGCTGGAAATCAACCCCTCCATGGAAGAGGCGGAATTCGCGAAGAAGAACGTCGCGAGTATCGACGCCGCGCTCAAGAGCCGTTAACGGCTTCACGTTAACACTTCCCCTCACCTTTCGTCTTATAGTCCAGGTAATTGGCTTTGCAGGAAGAAGCAGTGCAGGAAGAGATTTCGCACGATGCCGGACTGGTGTCAGCCGCGCGCGATGGAAATCGAACTGCGTTCGGACGCCTGTATGAAAAATACGCACGCATGGTGCACGGGATTCTTCTGTCCCGTGTGCCGCGAACCGAAGTAGACGATCTGCTGCAGGACGTCTTCCTGCTGGCGATGCGGCGTCTGCCATCCCTGCGTGAGCCCGGAGCCTTTGGAAGTTGGCTGGCGATGATCGCACGGAACCGGGCGACAGACTATCACCGAAGCGCCCCGGCCCTAATCGAACTGCGGGATGATGCGCTGACACAATCCGCGTTGCGCCCGGAAGCGGTGGCGATTTTAGACACAATCCGGCAGATGCCGGAGGCGTACAGAGAGACGT
>JBDUEM010000329.1:0-7679 GCA_040002435.1 Bryobacteraceae bacterium | reverse complement strand
GGACTCTTGTGTACTTTCACGTGGCCACGAAGGTTGATGCCGGTGGCGCGGCAATGATCGGCCATGGTGCGCAGATTCTTTTCGAAGATGTCGAGGTCGACGACCATACTGGGGGTCGGCAAATCTTCCTTGTAGAGGTTGCGGAAATCCCGGCGGACGATCCGTTGTTCTACGTCTTCAAAGCGCTTGGTGTCATTGGTTGCGGCGAGCGACATACTGGCGGCTCCGCCGGCTGCTAAAGATCCGAGAAAAAAGCGACGTGACAGCATGGACAGATGGTAACTTACCCCGGCGAAAAATGCCATGGGCCGCGGCGGCGGGCAAAACGGAATGTGATAGCATGGCCTCGATTATGGCTGTGAAAGTTGCGATTATCGGTTCGGGAAATATCGGGACGGATTTGTTGATCAAAGTGCTGCGAACGTCCAGCTCTTTGGAGGTCGGGGCATTCGTTGGGATCGACCCTGACTCGGAGGGCTTGAAACGGGCCCAGCGCATGGGCGTGCCCACCACCTCAGATGGAATCGAGGGCTTGCTGAAGATGCGCGAGTTCGACGATATTCAGTTTATTTTCGATGCCACCTCGGCGAAGGCCCATCATAAGCACGACGAATCCCTGCGGCCGCATGGCAAGCAATTGATTGACTTGACGCCGGCAGCCATTGGCCCTTATGTGGTGCCGGTGGTGAATATCGGCGATAACTTCGTGTCACCGAATTTGAATATGGTGAGTTGCGGCGGTCAGGCTACCATTCCTATGGTTGCAGCCGTGAGCCGTGTGGCCAAAGTTCACTACGCCGAGATTGTGGCCAGCATCGCGAGTAAATCCGCGGGCCCGGGTACTCGCGCGAATATCGACGAGTTCACCGTAACCACGGCTCGCGCTATCGAGCAGGTGGGCGGCGCGGCCAAGGGAAAGGCGATCATCGTTCTGAATCCGGCGGAGCCTCCGTTGATCATGCGGAATACCGTTTTCTGCCTCAGCGAGGAAGTGGACACCGGCTTGATTGCGAGTTCCATTGACAGGATGGTGGAAGAGGTTCGCAGTTATGTTCCTGGATATCGCCTGAAACAGCCCGTGCAATTTGAGCGTGTGGGAGAGATCACGCCGTTGAAGATCCCGGGGCTTGGTTCCTTCCGGGGAATCCGTTCTTCCATCTTTTTGGAAATCGAGGGTGCGGGACACTATCTGCCGGCGTATGCCGGCAATCTGGACATAATGACTTCGGCCGCATTGAAGACGGCCGAACGCCTGGCTGAAGGGAGGCGCAACTAATCCAATGAACAAACTCTATATTCAGGATGTTTCCCTGCGTGACGGAATGCATGCCATCCGGCATCAGTATTCGGTTGAGCAGGTGGGAAGAATTGCCAAGGCTTTGGACGCAGCCGGGGTCAATGCGATTGAGATCACGCACGGCGATGGCCTGGCCGGTTCCAGCTTCAACTATGGGTTTGGCGCGCATACCGATCTGGAGTGGATCACGGCTGCAGCCGAGAACGTGACGAATGCGCTGGTAACGGTTCTGTTGATTCCGGGAATTGGAACGGTTGAAGACCTGCATGCCGCCTATCACGCGGGTGCGCGCTCGGTACGCGTGGCAACCCACTCCACTGAGGCGGATATTTCCAAGCAGCACATTGAATATGCGCGGCACTTGGGCATGGATGTCGCCGGGTTCCTCATGATGTCTCATATGACGCCGCCGGCGGAATTGGCGCGACAGGCGAAGCTGATGGAATCCTACGGCGCCTACTGCGTGTACGTTGTGGATTCGGCAGGC
This sequence comes from Bryobacteraceae bacterium, assembly GCA_040002435.1. Lineage (GTDB taxonomy): Bacteria > Acidobacteriota > Terriglobia > Bryobacterales > Bryobacteraceae > JANXXV01. The sequence continues at coordinate 5,895 of JBDUEM010000329.1, read as the reverse complement.
GCTCTGCTAACGGAAGGCGTTGCCGACCGGTTCAAGGCGTTCGCCGACGTGCTGGATTCGAAGACCCAGACCGGAATGCATGCGCATCACAACCTTTCCCTCGGCGTGTCGAATTCCATTGTCGCCGTGCAGCATGGGGCGACCCGCGTGGATGGCTCGCTGGCGGGAATGGGCGCGGGTGCCGGAAATGCGCCGCTGGAGGTGTTCATCGCCGTCGCGAACCGGATGGGAATTGCGCATGATTGCAGCCTGTTCCCGCTGATGGACGCGGCCGAGGAATTGATCCGGCCGCTGCAGGACCGACCGGTGCGTGTGGACCGCGAGACGCTTTCGCTTGGCTATGCGGGAGTCTATTCCAGCTTTCTGCGGCATGCCGAGACGGCTTCGAAGCGCTACGGCATTGACACTCGCGAGATCCTTCTAGAGCTCGGGAAGCGGCGGATGGTCGGCGGGCAGGAAGACATGATCGTCGACGTGGCGCTGGACCTGGTGAATGAACGGGAACGCCTTCGCCAAGAGCAGGAGAAGGGCGACGCGGTTACCGCCGGTTAGGCCAGCACGCCCTTCACGACCTTGCCGTGCACATCCGTCAGGCGGAAGTGCCGGCCCTGAAACTTGAAAGTCAGCTTTGTGTGATCGATGCCCAGGCAGTGCAGAATGGTGGCCTGCAGGTCGTGAACGTCCACGGGATTCTCCGTGATGTTGTAGCAGTAGTCGTCGGTCGCGCCGTAGGTGATGCCGGGCTTGATGCCGCCGCCCGCCATCCAGATAGTGAAGCAGCGGGGATGATGATCGCGCCCGTAGTCGTCCGCGGTGAGCTTGCCCTGGCAGTAAACGGTACGTCCGAATTCCCCGCCCCAAACTACGAGGGTTTCATCCAGCAGGCCGCGCTCCTTCAAATCCTGCACCAAGGCGGCTGAGGCCTGATCCGTATCCTGACACTGCCCGACGATTTGCTTCGGCAGATGGTTGTGCTGGTCCCAGCCCCGATGGAATAGCTGGATGAAGCGGACCCCTCGCTCGGAGAGCCGCCTGGCGAGCAGGCAGTTTGCGGCGTAGGTTCCGGGCTTGCGCGAGTCGGGTCCGTAGAGTTCAAAGGTGTGGGCCGGCTCCTTCGAAATGTCAGTCAGCTCCGGCACCGACGTCTGCATGCGGTACGCCATTTCATACTGGGCGATACGCGCGGTGGTTTCAGGATCGCCGAATTCTTCGTATTCAAGCTGGTTCAGCTTTCCCAAATCGTCAATGAAACGCGACCGGTCAGCCTTGGCTACACCAGGAGGGTCCGAGAGGAAGAGCACCGGATCTCCGGTGGATCGAAACTTCACGCCCTGATACTTCGACGGCAAAAACCCGCTGCCCCAGAGCCGGTCGTAGAGAGGCTGGTCGGCCATGTTGCCGCTGCCCTGCGAGACCATAACGACGAAGCCCGGGAGATCTTTGTTCTCGCTGCCTAGGCCGTAAGAGAGCCACGCGCCGATGCTGGGCCGGCCGGCGATCTGGAAGCCCGTCTGAAAAAACGTAATGGCTGGATCGTGGTTGATTGCTTCGGTGCGCATCGATTTCACGAAGCAGAGCTGGTCCGCGATCTTCGCCGTGTGCGGCATCAACTGGCTGACCCAGGCGCCTGAATTGCCGTGCTGCGCGAATTCGAACATCGATGGCGCTACCGGGAAACTGCTCTGCGTGGAGGTCATCCCCGTCAAGCGCTGGCCTTGCCGTATGGAATCCGGCAATTCGCTGGAGCGGTATTGCACCAACTTAGGCTTGTAATCGAAGAGCTCCATCTGCGAGGGGGCGCCGGACTGAAACAGATAGATGACTCGCTTCGCTTTCGGGGCGAAGTGCGGGATGCCGGGCAAAGCGCTCTCACTGGCGCCCAGGTCCTGTTGTAGCAGGCTGGATAGCGCAGCGACGCCGATGCCGGTGCTGGCTCGGCTGAAAAAATGGCGGCGTGTGAGGTCGATAGGCTTCATTCGATAGTTACCGTGGCATCTAAATTCAGTATGAGGCTGGCCACAGTGGTGTAGGCAGCCAGTTCGCTCTTGTCCAGCTTCGGGTTGATCGGGGACTCGCCTTCATGCAACAGGCTCCCGGCGGCTTTGCGGTCCGTCTGGTAACGATCCAGATTGTAGCGGAAACTGTCGAGCAAGACCTGCTTCTGCGCCCTCGAAGGCACGCGTGCGGTGACTGCGCGGTAGGCAAAGCCGATGCGATCCTCCGGCGTTGTGCCTCCTTCGGTCATCATGCGCTGTGCCAAGGTACGGGAGGCTTCCACGTAGGTGACGTCGTTCATCAGGGTGAGCGCTTGCAATGGTGTGTTGGTGCGGGTTTCGCGTACACTGCAAATCTCGCGGCCAGCGGAATCGAAAGTCATCATGGACGGCGGCGGAGAGGCGCGCTTCCAGTAGGTATAGAGACTGCGGCGGTACAAACCATCACCGGTGTCTTGCACGTACTCAAGACCCCCGGAAAGTTCCTTCCATAAACCTGCGGGCTGGTATGGCTTTACGCTCGGGCCGCCAAGTTTTTCCACCAGCAATCCGGAGACGGCCAGGGCTTGATCGCGAACCATCTCCGCGGACATGCGCAGCCGCGGGCCACGCGCCAGCAGCCGGTTATCGGGATCGCGCTGCAACAGTTCGGGTGTGATGCGTGATGATTGGCGATAGGTAGCACTCATGACGATAGTCTTCTGCAGGGCTTTCACATCCCAGCCGGTGCGGATGAATTCAGTGGCCAGCCAATCGAGCAGTTTGGCGTGGCTGGGCCATTCGCCCTGCGAGCCGAAGTCTTCGGAGGTCTTCACAATTCCCGTACCGAAGTACATCTGCCAGAAACGGTTCACGGCTACCCGCGCCGTAAGAGGATTTGTGGGATCGACGATCCACTTGGCGAGGCCGAGGCGATCGTTGCTTGCGCCCGCCGGGAGAGGCGGAAGGACGGCGGGCAGCCGGCGCGTCACCTTTTCGCCGGGCCGGTCGTAGGCGCCGCGGATCAGCCGGAAAGCTTCGCGCGGCGCGGGCAATTCCTGCATCACCATGGTGGTAGGGAAAGTTGCCGTCAACTTGACACGTTCGTCCTTCGCTTGGGCGAGCCTTTCGCGAGCTTGCTGAATCGGCTTCGGCGCAGCCAGACTGAGGTAAGCCAACTGTAGCTTGTGCTTCTGCGCAGGAGTGCGATTCGCCGGCGGCTGAGCGACCAGTTCATTCAGCGATAGAGGATCAGAAAGCATCACCACTTCCTCGGCCGTGATGGCAACCTGATAGATTCTCGCGTCAGCTATTCGTCCGTGAAAGCGGTTTTCCGGACCACTGCCACCGCCGATGCGAAACGGAAATTTCGTGGCGAAAGTCTGGTTGACGTCATCCAGGTGGACCTTGAATTTCTGGCTCACGCCGTCTACGTAGATGCGAATGCCTTCCGCCACACGGGTGCCATCGTAGACCGCGGCTACATGATGCCACTGGTTCAGCGTCAGAGCTTGCTCGGTTTCCACACGGGCGCCGTCATCGAGCCAACGGTCGATGAGGTTGAACTGCAGTTTTCCATCCTTGAGATAAAGGCCGTAGCCCATGTCTTCGGGTTTGTCCTCGGTCCTGGTGAGAATCGCACCGGTGCCGGCTGTGGGGAGAATCCACGCAGCCAACGTGAACTTATCGAAGTAGTCGAAGTTTGCGATATCACCGGCGACGGCGGTGCGTTTACCGTCGAAGGCGGCGGCGGGATGGATTTTGTCTGACCCGAATTCGGCGCCGTTCGGTTCCCAGGTCAGTTTGGAATTCTCCGCATCCAGCGCGAAGTCCGCCAGCAGCCCGCGCTCCGGGCTCCAATAAAGCGCAGGCTTTCCCTTGAGGGATTTCTCCCACGCCGATTGCGTCTTTTCGAGCTGGTCTTTCATCGCGGCAAACTGTTGTTCGGCGGCGGCCACTTTCGCGTCAGCTTCCGCAAGCTGGTGTTGCTGCGGCACAGTGGGCGCCATGATGGCGGGCGGCGAGTTCCCGTACTTGAACGCCTTGCCACGCTCGGGAATGCTGTTGAAGTAGGCGTAGACCTGGTAGAACTCCTTCTGCGAAATGGGGTCGTACTTGTGATCGTGGCAGCGGGCGCATCCCATGGTGAGACCGAGCCACACAGTGGAAGTGGTATCTACTCGATCCACGACGTACTCCACTGCGTACTCTTCAGGAATAATGCCGCCCTCGCCATTGCCGCGATGGTTCCGATTGAAGCCCGTGGCGATTTTCTGATCAAGAGTTGCATTGGGAAGAAGGTCTCCCGCAATCTGTTCGATGGTGAACTCGTCGAAGCGCATGTTGCGATTGAAGGCATTGATGACCCAATCGCGCCAACGCCACATGGAGCGCTCGGCATCCGTCTGGTATCCGTTGGTGTCCGCATAGCGGGCGGCGTCCAACCAGCGAACGGCCATCCGTTCACCATATCGCGGTGAGGCGAGAAGGCGATCCACTACTTTTTCATAGGCTTTCGGCGACGCGTCCGTCACGAACGCCTCTACTTCGGCCGGGGTAGGCGGAAGGCCCGTCAGGTCGAAGGTGACACGCCGGATGAGGCGCTCTTTGTCAGCCTCCGGCGACGGCGAGAGGTTTTCAGATTCCAGGCGCTCGAGAATGAACCTGTCAATTTCGTTTCGCGTCCATGCGGCGTTTTTCACTGTCGGCAGGGCTGGCCGTTCCGGAGGAATAAAAGACCAATGCTTCTGCCACTTCGCTCCTTGCTGGACCCACTGGCGCAGCAGGTCGATCTCCTGCGGCGTGAGCGAAGTACCCGATGCCACGGGCGGCATGCGCATCGCCTTGTTCTCGGCGGTGATGCGGCGAATCATTTCGCTTTTTGCAGGATCCCCGGGGACGATTGCATAACGTCCACCGAGATCACTGAGTGCGACCGATTCCATGTCGAACCGCAGCTTCGTTTTCCGATTGCCGGGATCCGGCCCGTGGCAGGTGTAACACTTGTCGGACAGGATGGGCCGGATGTCCCTGTTGAACTGTATTGGGGTATCCTGTGCGGGAAGCAGGATCGGGGCCAAACCTGCCGTCAGGAAGAAAAGTGCGCGGGAAACTGGTCGGGTGGACATTCTGCTTCTTGTCCAAGATTCTATCCAAAAAACAGCCCCGAGGGCGTAGCAATTGTAAAATCCGGTTACGTTTGACCACGACTGGTGGTTTTCAACCATCGTCCAAACGGTTGACTATGAGCTAAGCCATTTTGTAACAACGCTTACGAATTGGACTTGCAATTGCTTCTATTCCAATTGCGATGGAGGTCGTCATGAAAAACCTGATACCAGGAGCAGTTCAGCGAGTGGGCGTTCCGATTCTTCTAGCTGCCGTAATGGTGGCGCTAGCGCCTGCCGCAGCCTTTGCACAGCGCGGTGGGGGCGGAGGTAGAGGGGGCGGCGGATCGGGCGGCCATAGTGGGGGTGGTGGCGGCGGCGGACGATCCTCCTCCGGTGGCGGCTCCGGTGGCGGCGGCGGGCGTTCCTTCTCCGGCGGTGGCGGCGGGGGCGGGCGATCCTTCTCCGGCGGTGGCGGTGGCGGCGGGCGATCCTTCTCCGGTAGTGGCGGAGGAGGCGGACGATCTTTTTCCGGCAGTGGCGGTGGCGGCGGACGGTCCTTCTCCGGCAGTGGCGGTGGCGGACGGGCTTACTCCGGCGGTAGTGGCGGTGGCCAGTCGTTCTCCGGCGGCGGGGGTAGAAGCTCCGGCGGTGGGAACAGGGCTTATTCAGGTGGTGGGAACAGAGGGTATTCAGGCGGCGGCCAGAACTTTTCCAACGGCGGGCGTAGCTATTCCGGCGGTTCGCGCGGCTACAGCAATGGCGGCCGCAGCTATTCGGGCGGAAATCGCGGCTACTCTAACGGAGGCCGTAAC
>JBDUEM010000328.1:0-7689 GCA_040002435.1 Bryobacteraceae bacterium | reverse complement strand
GGCACATTCATGATGCAACCATAATCACTTTTCAAGTTCATGATCCTAAAGAGCGGGTTGACACGCCGGGCGCAAGAGGAAAACTCACCGCCAATCGGCGGTTCTTCGTGGGGGTGATCGTACCGTCTGGTGCCTATCACCGTGGAGACCTGGTTTCCACCACCAGAACTCCAAGCCCAGCACACTCATAATTCAAACGAATGATGGCGCGGAGTTGACTGTCGATCTCAACATCCAATAACGAACTATAGGTCCGCGGCCATACCATAGGCTCATGCCAGGTTTTCAGACAGCACTTCTTCCATTGTTCTTCATAATCTCGCTTTCACCCGCTCTCGGCCAAACGCCTTCCATCGTTCCCAATGGAGTCGTGAACGCGGCGTCTTTCGCAAACCATCCCGATCTGGGCACGCTTCAATCTTCGGACAAAATCTAGCTACTTCTACGGAGTCAGCCAGCGGTACTCCGTTACCAACGGCGCTAGGGGGGACGTCGGTTTTGGTCAATGGTTCGCTAGCACCGTTATTTTATGTCTCTCCGGGTCAGATCAATTTTCAAGTTCCGTCCGCGGGAGTGACAAGCCCCTATTCCGTAAGAGTGCGCAGCGCAGCCGGCACCAGTGATGCCGTAACCGCACGAGGGGCGCAAGCCGCTCCTGGAATATTCACCCAATCCTCGGGTGCCTGTGGGCCAGGCGCCATCCAAAATGTTACCTCTGACGGGACGGTGACCTTAAACAGCGTGGCGCAAAGCGCCTCTCCCGGTAGCTACATTTCGGTCTACGCAACCGGTCTCGGCCCCGTCAATTTTCCACCGCCAGACGGAATGCCCGCTAAATCCGATCCAATCTCTCCAGCCCAAGGTGGTGGCGTCGGCCAGCTAGGACTTGATGGATTTCAACAAGGCGCCGCAGTTCAATTTTCCGGACTCGCTCCGGGGTTCGTCGGTGTAAACCAGTTGAACCTTTTCCTTCCTTCCGATGCCCCGGAGGGCTGCGAGGTGCCCCTTCGGCTGGTTGATTGGTCCAGCACCAGTCAACCAGTAACCATCAGTATTCGACGGGGGGGCGGACCGTGCCAAAATCCACCACCGGTACGCGTCGTCTCCGCTATTTGGCGAAAAGTCGCCACTACTGGCCCGCAGGCTTCGGATTCCTCCACAACAGAGGCATTCTCGGCGTCGCTCTTCGAAGCACCCGAAAGTTTGGTAACGCATCCACAAATCCCACTCCAACCCGGTGGTATCCGGTACGGGGAATCATACACTAAAGGGCCCTCATGCGTGGGGGCAGGAGCCAAGCTTCTCGAAGCCGGAGCGCTCACATTGAAGGGCCTATCCGGCAATGCGATCACCTTGCTCCCCGGTTCCGGGCCTGGACAAATCGTTTATCAGGCAGTTCTTCCGCCCGGTTCGCTACAGCCTGGCTCACTTCAGATTGCCGCTGCTGGTTCTCCCGTGATCGGCGCATTCCAATCCTCAATTACATATCCGCAACCGATCCACATCACAACCATGCTGACGCCCGGAACGGTCCTCAGTTCCGTCCAGCCATTCCGGGTGGAATGGACCGGCGGCACGTCCGACGCGGTTGTGCGTGTTCAGTTGGTCTCTACATTTCCGTTTTCACCGCCACAGAATACTTACTGGGAGTTCGCTGCCTCAGCCAGCGCGGGTTCTGTAACCTTGCCGCTCACCGAACTCTTTCCTGGCAGATTCTCGCTACCAGTCACTCCCTCCGATCAGATGAGCGTCATCGTGCGGGTAAGCCCGCTCGCGAACGCCGGCACCTTCACGGCTACCGGCCTCACTCGCCCCGCGACACACGATTGGGAATACGAATACCGCTTCACCGGCCTTTCCATGCGCTAGTGTAGGTAGCGGCCGCGGTATCGAACGAGCGGGCGTGGCGGCGGGCCACCGTATCTTGACGCATCCACTTCATCATTCGTGATGGCATTGGATGTCGCGAATCCGGTCAGGGCTAATAACCAGGAGAACCCAAAAAAGAACAGCACGCCGGCTCACTCCGCAGCTCGATCAAGTGACGCTGACCAAGGGGGACCAGACGGCGGCACCGGCGGTGGTCAACGCCACGGGCCAGACCTTGATTGGCACGGTGATCAAGGATAAATTTAGCGCCACGATGTAGAGGGCGACGGCCGCTTTGAGCGGCATCGCCATGGGGACGGAAGGTGTGTCTTCAGGCATAAGGTCTCTTTGACGGGCGGTTTCGGCCTGTCTTTTCGGGTTCAGGATAGGGCGGGGGCGTGCGAGGGTGTTCGATTTATTTTGTTATGTTGTTGATTTGAAGGCGAATATAGGTTTTGAAAAGTTGGCACCGACGAACGGCTGCTTAAGGGCTCCCGGAGTTTCTTCTGCTTGGAAATATTAGCTTACTTCGTACGAGCCCTTGCTCAAACATAAATTGTACGGAATGTTTTGACGCCCCTATCGTGGAACCGGGACTTTGGAAGTCCCTCTTTGGGACGAAGACTTTTTGGGCGGATAGAAGGTGCGAGGCAGCCACTTTCTCGAGACTACAGCCTCGAAATAGCAGCTTCTTCTCGTTTGGCGAGGGAAAGCGACCAATAGGCGAAGCCTGCCAACACCAGCGTGATCGGCTGGAACCGCAAAAACTCGGCGAAGGACTGGGTCAGCCACGGCACGATGTACAGAAGCAGCAGCCACACTCCAAACACCTCGGCATCCTTGCCGTTTCGCGTACGCATCACGCGAGCCACCATCGCCACCGCCGCGCCCGCCACAATGGTGTCGTAGATGGGTGTGTATACGTTGAATACGAGCGCCCCGGCGAACGTCGCCGCCCAAATCAGGTCGCGTGACGCCGCGCTCCATCCCGTGGATTGCCACCAGGCCAAAGCCAGAAAACCGAGCGCCGCGAAAGATAACAATCCGGCGAGCACCCGAGCCGCCAGCGAAGCATCACCCAACAATAGGTGCAGAAAAGATCCCACATCCACATACTTATTCCGATGCAGTGCCGCAAGGGGACCCGTCGCCAGATCGCGGAAGAATCGCAGCGTGTCGAACCAGGCCAGGCACCCGCTTACACCGACGGTGGCCACCGAGGCAAACAGCAGCGCCACGCCACCCGCAGCCGCGCCACTCAGCATGCGCCATCGTCGTCCGCAAAGCATCATCGCAATCGGAATGGCCACCAGGGTCAGCTTATACATCGCGAGTGCCAGCACCATGCCGGCAAGAAACTGCCGGTGCCTGGAACGGCAATAGACAAACAGTGACACCAGAAAGAAGCCGATCACGGAAAGCTGGCCGCCGATCCAGGTCTCGAGCAAAAACGCCATAGATCCAAGCCCCAGCAGGAATCCTGTCATTCGCTGCCCGCCCGGAAGTTCCGCCGCCCCGAGCAGCAAAGCCAAACCCGCGGAATACAGCGTCAGGGAGAAAACCAGCCATGCCACGTACGCCCACTTGTAAGGCAACAATGCGAACGGCCTAAACACCTGCCCGATGTAAGGTGCATGCGCGAACGGCAGCATCTCGGTTTGCGAAACTCCCGCAACCGCGGTGTGCTGCAGCCGCACTTCCAGGTCCAGGTCGTAAATACGCGCCGGTTCGTATTCGTTCAGAATCTTTCCCGTCACGTAGAAGGCTACGAAATCTCCTCCCAGCGGCCTCCCCATGAAAGTTTCGCCGCGAAATCCGTACAGCAGCGAAAGCGCGCACAACACGGCAGCTGCCGCCAGCGCCATCCAGCTGATGGCGCGAGCTTCCCGCACTCCTGGCAAGGGCCCAATCCATCGGCGGAGCGTCGGTGCGGATTGCATTGTTAGCAACGTAATCGTCAAGACTCGCGGCATACTGTAGTCGAGCCTTTCTGCTACGCTCAAGGCTGCAATGCAACAGCGCTTGATGTTGATGCTGTTCGTCGCGACGCTCTTTTTGGTCGCAATCACCCCGCTCTCCGTCTGCCTGCTTTGCGCCGCGTTCCTTACGCTGAATTTATTGCAGCCGGACGTTGCACAGATCAGACTGCGGCCTGTATTAGCGGCTGCGCGATCGCTCCACACCCGCCTGCAGCTGGTCCAGTCTCCTCGCCCCCCTCCTCTCGCCTAGGTCTTACCTACACACCAAGCCGAAAGCACAACAACCAGGAGGAAGTGTCCCCATGAGTTCCCTTTTCCGGCAGCTCCTGCTCTTGATGGCCCTGCAAATGGGCGTCTTTGTCGGCGCTCCCATGCGCCCGGAAGAAATCCGCGAGCTGCTGCGCCAGATGTGTCAGCCCAAAATAGCCCATACCCTGCCTGATGAGGCAGCCAAGGACAGGAAGAAATCGGATCGCCGCAGCTGAATCTGCAGCGCGCCGTCAGAAACTGTATCTGAGCGCGAATTGGACAATGCGCCGGTCGAACGCCGTCGTCGTCACGCGTCCAAAGCTGGTCGAATCCAGAACCTGATCTCCGATGATGAAGTTCGGGTGATTGAGTGCATTGAGCGCATCCATGCGAATCTCCATGGACTGTCGTTCGGTGAGCTTTACCCTCTTCACGACGGCCAGATCCATGTTGAAGCCAGACGGTCCGGAGAACATTCGCCGTTGCAGTGCGCCTAGCGTTCCGGGACCTGGGTTAAAAAAGACCTGGCCTGGAAATACCGGCGCACCGTCGGAAGCCGCTCCCCTGCCCTCCGTCGGACTGATGGCGCTCGATGCCACAAAGAACGGACCGTCTGCGCTGAATCGCAGCCCCATGATCTCGTCCAGTTGTCCCTTATTCAGAGTTGTATTTGCTGTGTTGACGGCAGACCGGCCCGAGCGGTTCAAGGTGGAGCGCTGCGACAGGATGGAAAATGGAGCGCCGGACTGCCAGATCGAAGTCCCGCCCAGTGTCCACCCTTCGATCAGGCGGGCCAGCGGACTGTAATTCAGGTGGTGGCCGGGTCCGAAGGGCAAATCCCAGGTTCCGTTCACCTTGAAGGCGTGGGTCAGATCGAACGTTGCGCGAGCCCGTTCAATCTTCGGGTTGTTGATATCCAGGAAAGCCTCGAACTGCTCATCGGTCTCGGTTCCGGAATCGCTGAGAACCTTCCCATAGACATAGTTGGCCTGGAAGGAGAATCCGCTGCGGAACCGGTGATTCAGGTCTACCTGGAGTGATTCATAGCTGGAATTACTGAAATTCGTCATCAGGTTCGTCCCCAGGCTGACAGGATTCCGAAAAAAATTGACGGACCCATTGCGGCGGTCGCGTTGATACTGAAACGCCAGTTCGCCTACTTCTCCCCGGTCGATCAGATTGCGGTATGCCGCTCCGGTGGCCCCCGAAATTAACGCGAGACCGGTTCCCAGTTGCGGAAACACGGTGAGCGGCTGGCTGCCGGCGATCTCGGCATTGTACACAGGATCAAACCCTTTTCCTGCCGCACGGGAGAGATTCCCGTTGCTTCGGGCGCGCAGGAAGTCCTGCAGAAATCCACTGGCGTTAATGTCCACCTGGTTAAAATCGATACCTCGATACAGCTTCGTTGCCTTATTAGCAAGGTAGCGAACCTCCACCACGGTGCCCTTAATTTCCCGCTGGAGCGATAAATTCCACTGCTGCACGTAGGGCGTGGCCAGATTGGGATCCGGCATTCCGAAACCAACCGACGTGTTATTGGCATATTGGTCGGCAAACGTACTCGGATTCTTGAATACGGGAATCGGAATTGCCGGAAGACCGCCGGAAACCCGCCCGCTAATACCGGTCGCTGCCGACTGGGTGTTCAACCCTCGATTGGTGATGATGCTGTTCCGTAGCGTCGCCATCACGTTGTCGTTCACGAAGCTGACTGAATATCCCGCACGCACGGAGGTTCTCCCATCGCCGGTCACATCCCAGGCCAGCCCGATGTTCGGAGCAAAATTGTTGTAGTCCGATTTGTACCAGGGGCGGCCCACGGCGGAACCAGCAAAATCGAGGGTGGCGTTCGTGCGAAACGTCTCGATCGGATTGTTGTTGATGAGCACCGGCAGCAGAGCCAGGGCATCGCGCTCATCCACAGGAAGAAAAGGTTCCCAGCGCACCCCGAAATTCAAAGAAAGTCCATGCCGTATTTTCCAGGTGTCCTGGGCAAAGAAAGCGTAGTTTCCCCATCTGAGATGCTGCAGCAGTCCGCCCGGCACGTACCCCGATGTCCGCGTGCGCACATTGAACGTCTGGGTATAACTCATCACGTATCCCGCGAGGTGCGCCAGCAGATTGTTGGCGGCTGCAAGATCGGTGTTCCCTACGCCGGGCAAAGCGGCATTGGACAGCCCCGTATTCCCGCTGCCGATTCCGATCGTATAACTCGGAAGGGTGGCGGATTCATCCGCGAGGCGAATCCGCAACTGCTGCGCACTGAATCCAAACTGTAAGGAATGGCGCCCCTGGGTGTAGCTGGCTGTGTCAGTCAGGTGATAGGTTCGCGTATCCCGCGAGTTCGGTAGAAAGTTGGTTTGTGGATTGGAGAAAAGCGAAAGGACGTACTGATTCTTCGTGGCCAGGTCACTGCCTTGGAAAATACTGGGCGCGTAATTGAAGCCGCCGCGCAGATCATTGGTGAAGCGCGGCGTGGGATTCCATCGCCAGCTTACCGTGGCAAGCCGGCGCGAAGCATCCGTATAGACCAGCGGCAGGGCGCCGAACCCGTTCGTATTCGCCGTCGAATCGTTCTGCCCATCGCTGCGGTCCACGAACTCGTTGTTCCAAAGGTACGTTCCGCTGATGACGTGTTTGGTGGAGGCCAGGTAGTCCAGCTTGGCCGTGACGTTGTCACGCGTGCGGTTGTTGCGGGCCAGAAAAGAATAGCCGGCCGTATTGCGAAGCTGCGCCGCGCTGCTGTCGCCCGTTCGGAAATTGTTGATCTTGTCCGGCGCCGGCACCTGGTCGAGTATCGCCTTCATCGCGGGATCCATCGTTACGCCTGCGGCTTGCAGGACATTGACTTTGCGCTGCACAGCACCATCGTTGTAAGTAAAGATGCCGTTACGCGCATCTGCGGTGAGGATTCGCCGGTTCAGTGATGTTTGTTGGCGGTTCCGCAATGCCTCATACCCTCCGAAGAACAGAAGCTTGTTCTTCAGAACCGGACCACCCAGCGTGCCGCCAATCTGATTCTGATTCAGAAAGGGGTTCGCAATTCCGTCCTTATTGTTGAACCAGGTGTTCGCGGAGAAATGACTGTTGCGGTTGTACCAATAGGCGTCTCCGTGAAATGCGTTGCTGCCGGACGGAGTAATCAGAATGACCTGCGCTACGCCCCCGCCGACAGTCGTATTGGCATTCGAGGTCACTATCGTGAATTCGGCCACCTGATCGATGCTCGGCCGGTTCGGAATGAAGTCGAGCCCGTTGCGCCGCAGAAAATTGTCCTGGACGTTTATGCCGTCCAGAGTCACATTGGCGGTCGATGTTCTGAGGCCGTTAATAACGGTGAATCCACGGGAAAGCGAAACCCCGGCCTGTGTTTGAATTAGCGAGATCACCTGACGGTCGAGCACGGGAAGATTGCGAATCTGCCGCATGGCAACCACGGTGGAAACTTCGGCGTTGGCGGTCTGTACCCCGGTCGCCTGCATCATAATATCGATGGATTCCGCCACGCCTGCCAAGGTGAGCGTAATCGCGGTGAGGGTCAGTTCGCGGCCCGGATTCACCTCGATTCCCTTCGTCACGTAGTTCTGAA
>JBDUEM010000327.1:0-7707 GCA_040002435.1 Bryobacteraceae bacterium | reverse complement strand
TGTTGGGGCACATTATCATCTCGCTGCGCATGGTGGATGAGAAGGTGCGGTTAATCCCCGGCTTTCCACCGAAGCTGCGGACGCTGGTAGACCATTTGATTATCAGCCATCATGGCGAGATGGACTTCGGCTCTCCGAAGGTGCCGCTTTTCCCGGAAGCATTGCTGCTCCATCACCTGGACAATCTGGATTCGAAGATGGAGACCATGCGCGCTTTCCTGCATAAGGACCGTCATGTGGACGGTTGTTGGACCGGCTATAATCCTTCCCTGGAGCGCTCTGTTCTGAAGAAACAGAAATTTTTGGAGGATGAACCGGAAACAGTTGCGGCCCCAGCTCCGGAACCGCATCCGCAGGCAAAACCTCAGCCATCCGCTGCCCCGCCACAATTCAAGTCCCAGTCCCTGTTCGGTGAAAAGCTGCAGGGCGCGCTACTGAAGGAACCCTAGAATGCCGCGCGAGATTCCCCCACCGCTGGAACTGCAGTGCCTCAAGGCGCTTTGGGAGTTGGGGGAAGCGAACGTGAAGGATGTGCGAAGCCTCTTGACGGGCAACCGGAAACTCGCCTACACCACGGTGATGACGGTGCTGGACCGGCTGGAGCGGCGCGGCGGTGTGCGTCGACGTAAGATTGGGCGTTCGTTTGTGTATACGCCAACGTTGAGCCGGGAATCCCTCAGGCAATTGGCGCTCAAGGAATTTGTGGACAGCTTTTTCGACGGATCCACCGATTCGCTGAAGGATTACCTCGAAGCCGCAGGCCCGGACGCCGTCGAATTTCCCGACGTCCTCGTGGAAGTGCAGATGGATACTTCGCTCTTGTAGGGTCTTACGTTTTCGCGTTGTTCAACAGCACAGCAACAAACTCCGGATCGGACGCCGCAAGAACATTCTTCGGAATGTAGCAGTAGCCGTTCTCGCCCCAATCGATGCCCCACGAATTCTTCACAACGAAGAAGTTCCCGACGTAACCGGTAATCAACATGGCGTGGCGCCCGTGCCGGCCGTCCGGAGCCTCGGCCGCATTGAACAACCCATCGCGTCCGACATTTGAAAATGTGCCGCCGGTGTTCATCGCCACGTGCACCGGGCAGCCCGCACTCAGCACCTTCCGCACGTCGTCCAGCGCAATGGGATGAGGAACTCCTTCCAACCGGTGCCGGTCTGCATCGGCCGCAAGCTGTGTCTCGCGGGTGACCGGATACTCCTGGTCGTCCGGCCACAGTTCGTGACGGCACGTGCCGTTCTCTACCAGCACCTGCCCCGGCTCAGGGCCGCCCATGGTTCCGTCGCCACCGCTGTAGGCATACGCGAAGTCTCTCGCATCCCCCTGCATCTTCTGGAACTCCAGCATCGTGTAAGTACAGGAGAGGCGCGGGCTGTCCTGCCTTTGAATGTTGCGCGTCATCTCGAGCGCATGGGTCCAGGCAAAGGCGGAACAGCGCGAAGTCTGGCGCTGGTCCCCAATAGGACTGCAGAACTTCCGCAGGTCCACCGCGTCCTGCTCCTGCACAGTAGCGTAGGCCGCAGGCAACGGCTGCGGCGGCGTACGTTCTCCCTTGTCGGGAACGGCCACGTCCAGATTGCTGAGATCGATGCCGGTAAATCGCGCGCGCAGCATCTCCAGCACGGCCGCTGAAACGAACCCGAACGCCACCAGCTTGCCATCGCGTTCGAACAGATTTACGGTGTCGGATGTGCCTGGAAATATGCTGTCGAACTGAGTATCGAAGGTGCGGTCTTCAAAAGGAGTGTAGCCCTCGTCCCTGAGTTGGTCGAAGACGGTGTCGCCGAAGAATTCACCCCGGCCGAAGAGGTTCTGGGCGGATTCCTGGTAATCGTCTGCGGACCAATCGCCTTGGTCGTCCTCGAAATCCTCTTCATCGGCGTCGGGGAAATCGGCCGCGCTGGCGAAGATGTCGTCGTCGAAATCTTCTAAATCGTCGCCGTCATCCGGAGCGTCGTCATCATCATCCGGATTGTCGTCGTCATTCTGGTCGTCGTCATCCTGATCGTCTTCATCCTGATCGCCGTCATCGTCGTCCTGATAGCCATCATCGCTATCGTCGCCGAAATCATCGTCGTCGGGACTCAATCTGAACGTGGGCATTCGTTTTCAGTGTAGACCAGATAGCGACTGCGCCAATTCGGTAAGTTTGCCCTGCCGCAGGGTGCTAACAAACTTTGCGGCAGGCAGGAAGGGTAACGGGCGATCAGGGAATCAGTGCGCTCCAGCCGGCGCGGTCACTACCCCCTGTAACGACCCGGACGTGAGTCCTGTCGCCAAATCTACCAGGCGCTGCACCGTGAAACTCCCGCTCGCACCCGTGAACCGCCCCGTACCACCCGTGACGGTGTAAATTTCCACAATGCTGCCGATACCGGGCTCCGGTGAAGTACTGCTTCCGGCAACCGTCGCTTGTATGCTGTCTCCATTCGCCGCTATCAGCTCCCCGGAACCAACTGCAGTGCCGTCTGCCAGTGTCACCGTAACCTTGTAGACGAGCGTAAACCGGCCGAGGTGAGCGGCAATCCCCGTTACGGTCCCATTCACTAAAAGTATTCCCGGAGGAGGCCCTTGGAATACATCGCTCTCCTGCCCCTGCATCGCCCCTGCAAGAAGCGTCTGCTTCTCTGTCCCGGCCCGCGCCGTGCCGATAAGCGCCAGCGTCAACAATACCGCTGCCATCGGCAGATAGGTTCGTGTTTTGAAAATTGAGTTCATGTTCTGTGTCTCCTTCAAGTATTTCGGAATAGCCCGTTTGGGCCTGCTAGGGAGTGTAGGAAACCGACAGTCGGAAGTACAATGCATTCCGCGTTGAATCTCACCTCAATCGCAAAGCTACTGATCCCAAAGAGTGTTAGCATAGGACCTCACCGCAATGGGAAGCCAGCCCAACCCGACGTCCAACCTGGTTTTCGGCGCATTCAGGTACGACGAACACTCCGGGGTCCTCACTAAATTTGGGACTCGCCTGCGCCTTCATGGCAAGCCGCTTCAGATTCTCACGATTCTGATAGACAAGCCGGGACAGATCATTAGCCGTGAAGAACTCCAGCACCATCTTTGGCAAGGCACCACTTTTGTAGACTTCGATCAGGGCCTCAATTCAGCCGTCAACAAACTTCGGCAGGCCTTGGGCGATTCAGCCGATCAGCCGCGCTATGTGGAAACCGTGGCCGGCCGAGGTTACCGCTTTATCGCACCGGTTCAGAAAGCGTCAAGCTCCGTGGTTCTGGAGATGGTGCAGCAGCCCTCACCCCTCCCCTTGCGGTTGGAGCCTGAACCGGAACCCCGGGGGCAACCTCCACCCGCAGCCCGACTAATGGGCAGAGTCGCCCTCGCTGTCGTCGCCCTGACGATAGTTGCGGGCGCAGCTGGTTATTGGTTCGGAAACCATTCCAAACAGCCGCTGCCGCCGCCTGGTGCGTTAAAGCTATCCATCGCGCCGCCGCCCGGTTTCGCTTTGGAAGGAGCAGCCAGCCGCCAAGCTTTCGCCCTGTCACCCGATGGCACACGCCTGGCCTTCACGGCCATGGACGCCAGCGGTGAATTCAGCGTCTTTCTCCGCGATTTCAACTCCCTGGAATCCCGTCTTGTCCCGGACAGCCAAGACGCCCACACTCTGTTTTGGCCGCCAGACAGCCGGTCGCTCTACTACACAGCCAAAGGTAGGCTCTGGCGAACTCCCCTGGAGGGTAATCAACGGGTCCTGGTTTCCGACGCTCCATCTTTCATGTTCTCCGGAGCATGGCTAAACCCGGGGCGTCTCCTGCTCGACAGCTTCCGTGCCAGTAACCTCGTCTCTCCCTCTGGCGGTCCTTTCGAACGCCTCAAAGAAATCTATCTCTGGCCGCAACTGCTGCCCGATGGCGAGCACCTTTTGTACGTTCGCTGGGACGCCAGAGCTGGGCGACACCGATCCCACGTACTCAGGCTCTCCGATCTCAGCGACGTCAAAGATTTACTCGAGACCGACTCGCGTGTCCAGTATGCGCCGTCCTCAGTCACGCCGGGCACCGGCCATCTCCTCTATGTCCGCGGGGGTGACCTCCTCGCGAATCCCTTTGATGCACGCTCGCTCCAGATCACCGGCGAAACGATGCCAGTGGTGCGCGGCATCTACTCTTTCTCCAAAACCGGCGCCGCCGATTTCAGCGTCTCCCAAACCGGCGTCCTTGCCTACCAGAGCTACATCAGCCGCTCGCAACTGGTGTGGGTCGACCGAACAGGCAGCCAGCTTGGCACCATTGGCCCGGCAGGCGTCAATCTGAAATCTGCGCGGCTGTCTCCAAATGGGCAGCTGCTGGCAACCGCCATCTATGACCCCGAGCGAGGCCAGCAGGACCTCTGGATCTTCGATGTAAAAACCAACCTGGGCCGGCGACTGGCGTCAGACCCGAACCTGCGGGATGCACCCGTCTGGTCGCCTGATTCCCGATCCCTGGCGTTCCTCTTCGACAACGTAGGTCAGCCGCCGAAGGTTCACATCCGCGCTGTGGATGGGAACGAGACTGAGGAAGTCATGCCGGCAGCCGACTTTCAACTTCCTACTGACTGGTCCCCAGACGGCCGCTTCGTCGCTTTCACCAACACCGGTTTCCCCCGTTCCGCCAGCGAAACCCAAAGCGACATATGGCTCTTCGACCTCATCCGCAATCGCAAACGGATCCCGCTGCTGACCACGAAATTTCACGAAGCCAACCCCGTTTTCTCACCGGACGGGAAATGGTTGGCCTTCACATCGAACGAGTCCGATCGGCCGGAACTCTACGTACAGGCATTCCAGTCAGGCGATGACCCCGCACTTGTGGGCGCGCGCCACCTCGTTTCAAGCTCAGGCGCTCTTGCGGTGCGTTGGCGGCGGGATGGAAAAGAGCTGTTCTATCTCGACCTGAATGGCCGCGTGCAGACCGTGAGCGTCCGCCTCTCAGCGAAACCCGAGTTCGGCAAGGCAGCCGCCCTCTTCAGCATCAGTACCGAGGCCAGAGCGGCCATCCACTCGGTCCTCGGCTTCGACGTGTCAGGCGATGGCAGCAGGTTTGCCATTGTGAAGGCTCCAGCAAGCCCATCCATAGTCGTGATTCAGAACTGGGAATCGCTGTTGCCCGCGAAGCACTGATCTAAGGCAGGGTTCCATTCTGCGCTTCGCACTACTTCACAGCTCTTACCAAATGACGCCGCGGGCCCGCAGCTCGGTTTCAATTTGGTCGGCGCTCTGAAACTGTACGGCATCAATCCCTTGCTTCTTAGCGCCTTCTACGTAAGCCGGAATGTCATCCGTAAAGAAGCACTCCTCCGGCCGGCACTGCGCCTTTGCCAGTGCCGCCTCGTAGATTTGCGTCGACGGTTTCATCGCGCCCACCTTGTAGGAGAGAATGTACTCGTCGAAGTGCCGCAGCAGGGGATAGTTCTCCGCCACCATCTCGAAGTGAATCGCGTTCGTGTTGGACAGCAGCAGGAGCCGGTATCGCTCGTGAAGCCCCGCCAGCAAACTCTCTGGGATTAGCGTATGCGGCAGAAAGATACAGCTCCAGATCCCGCAAAAGTCCTCATATCCGATATCCAGATCAAGTTGTGCCGCAAAAGCCTGCACAAAAGGGCGCGGCTCTATTAGGCCCGATTCGAAGCGGTTCACCAAGTCGCCATCACGAAGCCGCGCCGGTATCTCTGCCGGAGTCAGATCACAAAGCGGCGCGATGGCTTCATAAGCCCGCCCGAAGTCGAAAGGGACAATCACCTTTCCCAGGTCGAAAATGATAGTCTTTATCAACCCTCTAGTTTCGCACCTGAAACTAGAGTTTCTGAACCTTGATGTTGCCGTTCGATGTGGAAAGGTCGAACATCGGTCCGCCGCTGCCGATCGTGCCGTCCAGGCGCGACTTCGAGATCTGCCCCGCCTTCACATTGACGTCAAAATCCGTCGTGATGGAGGAGTTAGAAGTATGGGCGCGGAGCTGTCCGCCGGCATTGGCCGGAAGCCGGAGTTGTATGGACGAGTTAGACGTATTGATACGGACTTCGTTGTTGTTGATCCGTTCCATGGTCAGCTCGATCGTGCCGTTCGAGCTTTCCAGCTTGACCGGCTTCTGCGATTCAGGATCGCTCAGCCGCGCGTGAATCCCGCCGTTCGACGTGGTCGCCTCAAACGATCCGCGAACATTGTCCACGTGGACCCCGCCGTTCGAGGTCCGGATGATCAGCCCGCCGCTCTGGTCGTTCACGTCCACACTGCCGTTGCTGGTGTGTAGGTCCACCAAGCCGTTCACACGCGAGACGCGGATCGCGCCGTTTGAGGTTTTCAAGCTCGCCGGACCGTCCACTGATTCCACCCGAACCGCGCCATTCGAGCTGACGATGCGGTCCAGAACCGCCTTCTGCGGCACGCGGATGATGTATTTTGCACCGAAATTACCGCGTGTCCCCGAGGGATAAATCGTTCGGATGTCGACCGAATCGCCGCTGGACGCCACTTCGATCTTGACGCTTTGCAGAAGTGACTCCGTGGCCGCGTATTTGGTGGCCACCACATCGACGGAATCTTTCTCCCATCCTGTGATTTCCACCGAGCCGTTCAGATTTTCCAGCGTCACCCGGCCGCCTGATTTCAGCGGGTAAGTGTTGTGAAAGTCTTCCTTGAACCGATGGGACGACCCGGTGAAACCGAGCCCGTCCATCTCATCGCAACTCACCAGTGCCAGCGAAGCCGCCGCCACTACAAACAAACGCGCCGAAAGAATCATAGAGCACCTCAATTCACTACCTACGAAAGCAGGCCTGAATTTGTTCCACGATCCTCCCGCCTATTTATGCTTTGACGGGCTTGTCGAGAACCTTCCAGGTCTTCTCGTCGAAGTAGAGCACCTTGCCCTGGCGGTAGGATTGGACGCCCATAGAGATCAACACCTGCGCATGGGCCGCAGTTTCCACATCGAGCGTCGGCTTCTGGCGGCTCCGCATGCAGCTTAGGAAGTTGCCCACGTGCTTCTGCATCGGGTTATCATCGTCCACCGGAATCTTGATTTCGTCTTCGCCCCACTTGGACTTGTAATCGGCGCTGATCACCTTCTTCTCCGGTCTTACGGTGATGAATTCGGCATGGCCTTCGAAACGTCCGTGCTCCACCATAATCAGCGAAGCTTCGTGACCGCGGATCAGGCCCGGGATGTGCTGCGAGTTCGCCATGGACGAGCTGAGAACGATGGAGTGCTCTTTCGGATAGTCCCCCGCCAGATAGAACGTATCGGGAACTTCGCGTCCGTCCTTGAACTGGTAGATTCCGCCGCCGGCCATCACTTTGTAAGGAAATTGGGGTTCGCCCCAGCAGATATTCATCGGCGCCACAACGTGGAAGAACAAGTCCGTGGCGATACCGCCCGAATAGTCCCAATACTTGCGGAAACGGAAGAAGCGGTCCGCATCGTAAGGACGCTTCGTCGCCGAACCGAGCCACATCTTCCAATCGAGATAATTCTCGCCCTTCCCGTCCGGCCCGGCATCGGGTTCAATGGTGTAGTTCCATTCGCCTTCCACCGAATTCCGATGGTAGGAACCCTGGCTCATCAGCATTTTGCCGATCATGCCGTCCGCAATGGCCTTTTTCGCTTTGTGCCACTGATCGCCGGAGGTTGTTTGCGAACCAACCTGCAGAACGCGCTTGGTCTCCTTCACGGTGTTGACCAGCTCGCGCGCCTCTTCAATGGTGT
>JBDUEM010000326.1:0-7730 GCA_040002435.1 Bryobacteraceae bacterium | reverse complement strand
TTACCAGTTTATACAATTCGCTGGGGGCGGCGTCCGACGAGCATGATTTTGAGACGGACTTCGGCGGCGCTTTGACGGTGGAATTTGAAGACCCGCCGGCGAAGTTTGTGGTGAGTCCGAACGCGCCGGTGAGGCAGATCTGGGTTTCGGCTCATTCCAAGAGCTACAAGCTGGATTGGGATCCGCAGAAGGACGCCTTTGTGCTGCCCGGCTCCGGGCAAACGCTGAAGGAGCTGATGGCCGAAGCCGTCAGCCAGCAACTGAATCAAGCTGTCGATTTGTAATGGCACAGCCCGGCGTCTACATTTCCTATCCGTTCTGCGCGCAGAAATGCTCGTTCTGCAATTTCGCGTCCGGCGTGTTTCCGCGCTCGCTTGAGATTGAATACGTCGCCGCGCTACACGCCGAAATCCGTGGCTTCCCGTGGGTGGACCGCCCCGATACCGTTTACCTCGGTGGTGGGACACCCAGCCAAATGGACGGGGCTGCGTTGGCGGATTTGTTGAGAGCGATTCCCGGAATGCCCTGGTTGGAGGCGACCATGGAGGCTGCGCCCGGTACACTGACCGCGGAGAATGTAGCAGCGTGGCGTTCAGCCGGCATTAACCGCGTGAGTCTGGGTGTGCAGTCTTTTGATACTGCCGAACTGTCCCGTACCGGACGTAAGCACGATGCGGCCGTCGTAGCGGCTGATTGCGCATTGCTGCGGACCCAAGGAATTCACAATATCAACCTGGACCTCATCGCGGGGATGCCCGGGCAGACGCCGCGCAGTTGGAACGAATCGCTGGACTGGATTGAGAGAATTGCCCCGCCGCATGTGTCGGTCTATTTGTTTGAAGTCGATGAGGACAGCCGTCTGGGCTTCGAAATCCTGCAAGGCGGCGGGCGGTACGGCGCGGCCGCCGTTCCCTCGGACGACACGATGGCTGAGATGTACGGGATTGCTGTGAAACGTCTGTCGGCCATTGGTATCGAACGCTACGAGATTTCGAACTTCGCGCGGCCGGGTATGGAATCACACCACAATTTGAAGTATTGGCTGCTGCACCCTTATGTCGGTTTCGGCGCGGATGCGCACTCCTTTGACGGCATGCAACGTGTTGGTAACGTAGAGACGGCGCAGGAATATGTGGACTGCGCGAAAGCAGGGAAACCTCCCCAGAGCGAGAGCACTGCGGCGAATTTGGAACAGGAACGTTTTTTCGTCGGGCTTCGGCTACTGCAGGGGATTGAACCCAAATCCGCCGATTGGCTTCGTTTCGCAGAACCCATCGACAGATTCATCAAGGATGGCTTGCTCGAAAGGGACGGCGCTATTTTGCGGTTGACTGGTCCGGGAGTTCTACTCTCTAATGAAATCTTTCAGGAATTTGTGAATTAATGATTGATCTGCGAAGCGATACAGTTACAAAGCCGACGGCCGCCATGCGTGCCGCGATGGCGGAAGCGGAAGTAGGAGACGATGTTTACGGCGAGGATCCTACCGTAAACCGGCTGGAGGCGCGAGCCGCGGAGATCTGCGGAAAAGAAGCCGCGATGTTTGTTCCCACCGGCACCATGGGCAACAACATTGGCGTAAAGCTTCACACGCAACACGGACAGGAAGTCATCTGCGAGGCGCGCGGCCACCTGTTGAATTATGAACTGGCAATGGTTGCCTGGTTCTCCGGATGCGTGACCAGGGCGGTTGCCGCAGATGAGGGCATCCTCCACTGGGAACTGATCCGGAAAGCCATCAAGCCCCTCGGTCCGCATGCGGCGCCGACAGGTTTGGTTCATCTGGAGAACACGCACAACATGGCGGGCGGCACGGTGTATCCCATGGATGTTCTGAACGATGTTTGCGACCGCACTCATGAATTGGGTCTGCCTGTTCACATGGACGGCGCGCGCGTATTCAATGCCGCCGCGGCGCTGGGGATTCCTGTAAAAGATGTAGTGGCGAAGGTGGACACGGTGATGTTCTGTCTGTCCAAGGCGCTGGGCGCGCCGGTAGGGTCCATGCTGGCGGGTTCTCGGGAAGCGATTGACCGGGGCCGCCTCTATCGAAAGCGGTTGGGCGGCGGTATGCGCCAGGCGGGCGTGCTGGCGGCAGCCGGTCTGATCGCGCTGGAAGAAATGCCCGCGAATCTTCCGGAAGATCATGCAAATGCGAGACTTCTGGCCGAATCCGTGGCGGCGATTCCCGGCATCTCGATGACTTCAAGCAAAGTACAGACAAATATTGTCATCTTCGACATCACGGGGACTCATTCCGATTCGCGTACCATCAGCGCGGAGTTGAAGCGCCGCGGCGTGCTGGCAAATGGGGTCGGATCGACACATATGCGGATGGTGACTCATTACGACGTCAACCGCGAGATGTGTGTAGAGGCGGCGGCGATTCTGCGGGAAGTATGCACATCGTATTAACTGGCAAGACAGCTCTGATTACCGGCGCGGGGCGGGGCATTGGCCGCGCGATCGCGCTGCAGCTTGGGGCCGCGGGCGCGGCGGTGATGGTGAACGATCTGGACGCGGCGGCGGCTGAGGAGACGGCCGAACTGATCCGCGCGGGTGGCGGTAGCGCGGCTGGCCTTGCTGGCGACGTGACGGCTCCGGCGTTTCCGCAAACGCTGGTGGATGCCACATTGGCTTCGTTTCGTAGCGTGGACATCATCGTCAACAACGCCGGCTATACCTGGGACAACGTGATTCAGAAGACCACGGACGAGCAGTTTCAGGCCATGCTGGATATTCACCTGGTGGCTCCGTTTCGTATTTTGCGGGCCGCGTCCGGATACATTCGTGAGGCGGCGAAGCGGGAGATTCAGCAGGGTGTTCGAGTGATGCGTAAGGTGGTGAACATCACCTCCATTGCCGGCACTGACGGGAATCCGGGCCAGGCAGGCTATTCATCGGGCAAGTCCGGCGTGCTGGGATTGACCCGTACCATGGCGAAGGAGTGGGGCCGCTACAACGTGAATGTGAACGCAGTCGGTTTCGGATTGATTGAGACCCGGCTGACGCAGGCGCTGTCACAGCCAGGAGCGACCATCGAGATGAAAGGACGCGAAATTCCAGTCGGCGTGCAGCCTGCTGTGTTGGACGCCGTGAAATCGAAGTGCCCCCTAGGCAGGTTGGGGTCAGTAGAAGAGGCCGCTGGCGCGGTCCTCTTCTTTTGTTCGCCCATGTCTGATTACGTTACCGCAGAGGTGCTGATCTGCGGCGGTGGATTGCATTTTTAGATCGGCAGCGCCAGCAGGTACGAAACAATGCGATCCATGTCGCGCGAGGAGAACTTGTAGGCGGGCATTGGCGATCCCGGCGACATCTTCTGGGGATCGCGGAAATGCTCCTCAATCCATTCCCGGCTGCGGCGGCTGGCAACGCCGTTGAGCGGAGGGCCCATCTTCTGGCCGGATCCATTCACCTGATGGCAGATGCCGCACTTCTGGGCCTGATACACCATGGCGCCTTCCACGGCGAAGGCAGGTGCAGATTCCAGTTCTCTCGCGTTTTTGGGATTCCACTTCAACAGAAACGCAGCCAGCGCGTTCATTTGTGAGTTGCTGAGTTGAATCGGCGGCATCGATGTACCCGGCGTAGCCTGCTGCGGTTGCTTGAAATGGTCGATCATCCAGGCAGCGGTTTTTTTGGTCTTTGTTTCGGCTAAGTCGGCCCCCAGTTTATTTCCCGGCGAATGGCAGCTTGCGCAATCTTCTTTGCGATAGTATCCAATTCCGGCCAGCTCTTCCGGAGACAATTGCTGCCATCCCTCCGGACCCTCCTGATCCACCACTGAAACCGTCACGGTATTCGGAGTGCTGGCGATGGCAGCGGCCGTCAATCCACCCCATCCGATGGCGGCAAGGAGTATCACGCCGATGGCCACCGTTCGGTGCCGGACCCTTGTGAGCGCGCCGCGGTCAATAAACGGAACCGCGAACAGGCCCATGATGGCCAGCGTAGGAAGAACGATGCTGCCCACTACTTCCAGCGGGCCGCTGAAGAATTTCAACGTTTGGAACAAGAACATAAAGTACCATTCCGGGCGAGGAATATAGCTGGTGTCCGTGGGGTCCGCCAACCTTTCGAGAGGCACTTTTGCGGCAATCGCCAGTACGAAAAGAATCGTGAAGGCCACAAACGTAGCGACCGTGTCTTTGAACACCTGTTCGGGAAAGAAGCGCTTCTTGGGGGCAGTATCATCGACCGCGGGCGCCACGCCGTGCTTGCGGACCAGGTAGACATGGATGGCAATCAAGAGCATGGTTGCCGGCGGCAACAACAGCACGTGCAGTGCATAAAAGCGTGCGAAGGTGACCACTCCGATACTGCCTTCGCCCCCCAAGAGTCTCGTCAGATACGGCCCCATTACCGGCGCCGAGGCGGCGATTTGCGTGGCGACAACGGTGCCCCAATACGCCCGGTTGTCCCAGGGCAGCAGATATCCGGTCAAGCCGTATGCCAGGGTAAGAAGCAGCAGCACCACGCCGACCATCCACGTGGCTTCTCGCGGTTTCTTGTAGGAGCCGTACAGGAACACCTGGCACATGTGCAGCACAACAATGACGATGATCATGCTGGCGCCCCAGTGATGCAGGCCGCGAATCATGCGTCCGCCGGTGATTTCCGTGATGATGTACTTCAGGCTGTTGTAGGCTTCACCGGGTGTGGGCGCGTAATTGAACGCCAGCATGATGCCGGTGAAGGCCTGCGTCATGAAGAGGAACAGAGCGATACTGCCGAAGACCTGGTGCCAGCCGCTGGAAGCCGGGATGTCTTCATAGAGAAAGCTCTTGATGGCCGTCTCAACACCGGTGCGATGCTCCAGCCAGTCGATAAGTTTCCGGCTCATACATTTTCCGGTTTCTGCAGGTCGCCGATGAGCAACTTGGTGCCCTCTACGCGAACTTGAAATCGATCGAGCGGTCTGGGCGCCGGCCCGCTCAATACATTCCCTTCCATATCGAATGTGGAGGTATGGCACGGGCAAAGGAAATTTTTGTTGTTCTCGTCCCAGTGATAGGCGCACCCCAAATGCGTGCACTGGGGTGAGAAAGCGACGGCTTGGTTATCGGTCAGTTTCACTACCCACGCCGTGGATTTTTCACTGGTGACTTTCCATCCGTCGACGCGGTTCTTCCGGAACACTACCTCTTCCGGAGCTTTCGGTTGAATTTGGGCTAGATCTGCTGCGTCTACCCATTGCGTTGCCTTCTTAACTTTCGGCGGGAACAGCAAATACACTGCCGCCGGAAGGGTCAACGCGGAAGTAATTACCCCCCAAAGGCCATAGATCATAGCAAGGTGAAATCCACGGCGGTCGGACCCCTGTTGTTGGTTCATGTCGGTATTATATGTCGGGTTATTTTGAGGAACCCTTTTTTCGATCCGGGCTGGTTCAACGGCCGCAAACCGCCAATAGTTCCTCACGGAGTGAGTCTTGCGAATCAATTTCCAGCTTCTTTCCGCCCTTCGTGACGTAGAAGACATCGAGGGCTTTGTGAGCCTCAGTATCAATAAGCACAACCTCAATGCTACAACCTGCGGCGGATATTGCGGCGGCAAGTTCGTAGAGCAGTCCCGACCTGTCCTCGGCGACAATTTCCACGAGCGTCGCCGTGTGGGACGCTTCGGAATCGAAAGCGACGGAGGGTCGGATCTGTGCGGTTTTCCTGGTGGGCCGTGCGCGGCCAGCCAACAGTTTTTTGATATCTTCCTTGCCGAGGGCTGCACGCTGCAGGACCAGTTTCAGCCGGTCCACTTCCATAGGATTCAGCTCCAATGTGCGCATCGGATCACTGAAGGAAAACGTATCGAGAATGCTGCCTCGCTTGTTTGTAAACGCTTCGGCTTTCAGGATGTTCATACCGAAGCTGGAGATGGCACCGGCCAGCGAGGCGAACAGATTCGGCCTGTCGGTGGTGATGATCGTGACACGATAACTGCCTTCCATCTTTTTCAGATCAACGGCAGCGCCTGTGTAGCGGCTCTTCTCTTCCAGCGCCATATGAACCAGAACTTCGTCCTGGTTGTGAGTACGCAGATATCGGGTGGGAAAGCCTTCCAGGAAACCGGCGGTCTGCTCGGTAGGCGACAGATGGATTCGCTCGGTATCCAGTTCCCGCGTCAGTTCCTGATTCGCGGCGACAAATACCCGCCGCAATTGTTCGAGGCGCCAGGGAGTCATCGCATCGGGATTTACGGCGCTAATGTCAGCGAAGGTGAGAAGCGTCAGATATTTCAAGCGCTCCACGGTGCCTACACGAGCAGCCAGATCGCGCACGGTTTCCGGATCGTTCAAGTCACGGGCGTTCATAACCGCCGACAGCGCCAGGTGCTGGTCGATCAGGAAGAGGCACATCTCCTGATCGGCGGGTGGCATCTGGATGCGGTCCAGCGCGGTCTTGGCCACCGCGGCGGAGACTGCGGCATGGCCTTCAAATCCGTATCCCTTGCCCACATCGTGAAAGATCAGCGCCATGGAGAGCACGGCCGGATTTTCCAGTTCAGTCAGCAGATCCACAAAGCGGAGCTTTGCGGGGTCCTTGGACTGCCGCAGATTCTCTATCGCTTCCAGCGTGATCAGCGTGTGCTCATCTACCGTGTAGCGATGATAGAAATCACGCACCACGAGGCATTCAATCGCTTCCCATTCCGGAAAGACGGCGTTCAGAACACCAGTCTCATGCATGGCGCGAACGGCCTGCGGGGACGCGGGTTCGGCGAGCATCTCCTGCAGCACCGGCCATACGGGCCGCCGGTCGCCGAAGTACTGAATCAGGTGGGGCAAGTGATCGGCGATGCGCCGCTCGGTATCGAGCGCCAATTTTATACTATGGTGGGCCGCGAACCGGAACAGACGGATGGCAATTTGGGGATCCGATTGCAGCTGCTGCGGAGTGCGCAGGAATATACGGTCGCGGTTAACGGTGAATTCCGCGTTCGACAGGCGGGACCGCCAGTCGCGGAACTGCTTCATGAGAGAGCCTTCGATCAGCGCCTCGCCCATTTCCATGTGACGCAGCGCGGTCCGATGAATACTGCGCGCATGGCGGAAATATTGGCGCATCCAGACTGCGGGCTCCGCGGAAAGTTCCTCCTGCATGTCGAAGTTCAGAATATTGCTGTCACGCCCCGCTTTGTAGTGCAGGCGGCAGCGGACCTCAGAAAGAAGCTCACGCGCGGCGCTTAAGGGCTGGGCCGATTCATCTTCCACGTCCCGAAGCCGTGACATCCAGTGGACGAGGTGAAGGTCGCGCATTCCGCCCGGCGTCTCCTTGATATTTGGCTCCAGATGATAAATCGTATTGTGAAACTTGGTGTGGCGCGTCCTGGTCATTTCAACCAGCGCCGAGATGAGCTGGTTGCGCTGGGTGCGAAAGAATTTCGTGAGACGCGCTGAGAGTTGGCCGTAAATTGCTTCGTCGCCGATGAGGAACCGCTGGTCTATCAAACTAATGCTTAACTCAACGTTCTTCTGGTCCAGTTCGCAGCACTCGGAAACCGTGCGGACCGACTGGCTGACACGCAAGCCTCCATCCCAAAGGCTTCGCAGGAAAGCGGAGAGCGCCTCGCGGTTCACATTGCCCTCGATGTCCCGCTCGACCAGCAGCAGTACGTCCACATCGGAATGGGGAAACAGCTCACTGCGCCCAAAGCCGCCCACTGCCAGCACGGCAACGCCCTTTGGCATTACCGGCGCAATAGAAGCCTGGTATGCGCGGCATACCTGGCCCGCG
>JBDUEM010000325.1:0-7769 GCA_040002435.1 Bryobacteraceae bacterium | reverse complement strand
AGGTAAAGCTTTTCCGTACCAGGCAGAAGCTGTTGAAGGCAGCACAGCGCTTAACCCGCGCTGGGGCTTCTTTAACGGCGTAACGGATTAGTGCGGGCTGTTATAGCGAACAAAGATTCGCGATGTGATGTTTCATTGTTGTTCACTTGGGGAAGAAGCTATGCATGAACCTGTGAAGGGACGCATTGAAGATTACCTGCGCGGCGAGAGCCTGCCGGACGTGGAACAGCATTTGGCGAATTGCCAATCTTGCAACGCTGAGGCGGCGGAAATGAAAGCGCACAACGAACTATTCAAAACGCTCAAGGTGAACGGGGAAGTATCGCCGGACGCTGCATTTTACGCCCGGGTAATGAGCCGCATCGAGACACAAAGGCCTTCCATCTGGAATATTTTCGGTGAATCGATGTTCGCCAAGCGCTTGGCTTACGCGTCACTTACCTTTGTCGTGCTGCTAGGCACCTACTTTATCTCCTCCACTGACAACGAACCGCAAATTGCCAACAACTCTTCTCCTGAAATGCTAATGAGCAACGATCCGCATCCCACCGAAGTGGGAACCGATCCCCAGAAAGACCGTGAGGCCATTCTGGTGAATCTTGCCACCTTTCAAGAGTAAGCAATGAACCCGGTCCCCTGGAAGAACCCTCGGATCCTCTATACTCTCTTGTTTGTTTTCCTGTCCGGCGCCGTTGCCGGGGCGGTTGGCGTGCGCTTGGGAATGTCGATAGAGCGCCATACTCCGTATTGGAACGAGGGTGGCAGGGAGATTTCGCTCCAGCGGTTCAAGAAGGAACTGGATCTGACGCCGCAGCAGGCCGGAGAGATTGAAATCGTCCTTGACGACTTCGTGATGTATTATCAAACGCTGCAGGCCCAGATGGACGATGTGCGCGCTACCGGCAAGACCCGCATTTTGAAGCTCCTGCGCGAGGATCAAAAACAGAAGTTCACTCGCATGCTGACGGACCTGCAAGCCAAGCAGCTACGGTAAATGGCGGTGACCCGCCGCTAATTCCCCATTGAAAAGCGGGCCGTTAGGTGTTAGGGTAATAGGTGACGTGGATTAATTTAGGATCCGGACTGGTTCTGGATTCGGCTAATTGCGACCACGTAAAAAAATGCTAAAGGCGAGACGTCCCCGGACAGTCTTCGCCCTGGCTTTCGTCCAGGGCTTTTTTGTTTGTGGCCGAATCGCTCTGGAGGTTTTATGGGCTTTCGGTCGGACAACTCTTCAGATTTACATTCCTTGTCGGGAAAAGAAGGCGAACTGGTTTCTGTTCGCGTTAGCGTAGAGCCGCGATTACTGGAGGATTTGCTCGAATCTCTGGCGGCGGTGAGTTTCCCAGTGAATCCCCAGATTTTCCATGGCAGGCCAACAGTTGTGGAATTCCCGGCTTACGAGTTACGGATCGAGGAACTGCGATTACTTCTGCAGCGAGCCGGCTTTGACAGCGGGAGTGTTCAAATTTATCCCATGCTCGATGCCATTTCGCTCGCGTAAGGACACCTCGCTATACTTGGGCCAGTGATCCAGGTACTCACCGGCCAGCCCGGTTCCGGCAAGACCCGGTATCTCCTTGAGCGAGTCCTCGCGTGGCTTCGCCAGGGAGTCGAATTCCGCCTCATTGTGCCCACCAATACCATGGCGGAGCACTTGCGGAATCAACTCGCGCGCGAAGGGTTCGTCTTTCGCCCCGGGGCGATCGTCACGCTTTCCAAGTTCCTGGAATCTCTTGTTCCCGACATGCCGCCCGTCTCCGCTGCCGCGCTGGAGTTACTGGTAGCGGACGCGCTGGCCCGGATCCCGCTGCAGGAGTTTGAGCGCGTTCGGGCGTACCCCGGCTTTCGAAAAGCGGTGGTCGGTCAAATACAGGAACTCGCCGCGGCGGGCTATTCTTCACGCGATCTGTTTTTTGACGGTTTCCCGCGATTTCGCACTCCCGCCGAGTTCGCGCAAATCATGGAGCGTGTGGAAGCCGAAGTAACAGGGCACGGCTGGTTCTTCCCGTCCGGGCGCCTGCGCCGCGCCGCTGAACGCGCGCCGGCGATTCCCAGGGTGATCTTCCACGGCTTCATCTCGTTTACACGTCCCGAGCTTGAGGTTGTGGGCGCGCTGGGAAAGCGCGGTGAGGTCCTGCTATCGCTCCCCTCCTGGAAGGGCGCCGGCGATGCACTGGGTGCCCTGCGCAGAATGGGCTGCACGGAGATCAACCGACCGCCTGCGGACTTTGGCGGCGACGTGAATCGGATCCTCATGACTCCGTCCACCGCGGACCAGGAAGCCGAGGAGATCGCGCGCCGCATTCTGGCGGAGCGCAGTGCCGGACGCGAGTTCCGGGAAATCGGCATCGTCATCCGCAGCGAACACCCGGGTGCAAAGCCGCTAAGGTGCGCCCTCGAACGCTTCGGCATTCCGGCAAGATTCTACTTTGGCGAACCGCTCGCCGAAAGTCCCGTGACCGCCTATCTCTCGGCTGTCGTTGAGGCCATGCTCGGCGGTTGGGAGCACGGCGCCACCGTGGCTGCGCTACGCAAGGGTGGCCTGCCTGACGATGCCGGCTCCGACGAGTTCGAATACTCGGTTCGGGCGGGGCTTCCCGGCGCCGGGCTACCCTCGCTCCGGCTCCTTGCCAAACGCAGGTACGAAAAGATCTTCGATCAACTGGAACGTATGGATGCCTGGAGGTCCGCGCCCGCCCCGGTGCGCGAATGGACGGCGCGCTTCGGCAGCCTGCCGGGCCTGTATCCGGCACCTGCGCTAGGTGACGGCGCCACACCCGCGTGGATTGCGATCTGGCGCGAGCAGGCGGCCGCGCTGGCCAAGTTTGAAGAGTGTGTGGCGGAGCTGGGAGCCATTCTCGATCCAGCCGGGACTATGCCCTGCTCGGAATACTGGCGAAAGCTTGTGACCGTGCTGGACAACGCCACACTGCGCATCCCGGACAATCGCCGCAACGTTGTTCACGTCCTGGACGCATACGAGGCCCGGCAGTGGAAGCTTCCCGTCATCTTTCTTTGCGGATTGCTTGAGAAACAGTTTCCCCGGCATCATTCGCAAAGCCCGCTATTGTCTGATCAGGTTCGGGTCAAGCTGCGAGATGCCGGGGTGGTACTGCGTACTGCCGCTGAGCGTCATGAAGAGGAACAGTTCCTGTTTGAGCTGGCCACCAGCCGGGCCACTTCCACGCTGGTGTTGAGCTATCCCATCCTCAACGCAAAGGGTGACGCAAACCTGCCGTCGTTCTTTCTGGAGAAAATGCGGCAGGACGTGGCGCTTTCATTGGAGCCGGTGCTGCGTTGCAGGCCCGCGCCGGCCCGACCGCTGCGGCCGGCGCCGACAGTGACCATATACGAAGAAGGACTGCGCGATCTTCTCAAGGCTCGCTACGCCTCCATCAGCGCCACGTCTCTCGAAAAATTCCTGCAATGCCCTTACCAGTTCTTTGCTCAGTCCACTCTGAAGCTGCAGGAAGCTCCGCCCGCCCCTGAGGACCGGCTGGACCACAAACTGCAGGGAACAGTCGCACACGAGGCCCTGAAGCGTGTCTATAGTACCGGCGAATCGCTGGCGTCTGCGTTCCAGGCGGAATGGGAAGAGGCTTGCCGCAGCCTGCACATCCCAACCGGTTACCGCTCCGAAGCCGTGCGCATCGAGCTGTTTCGAAATCTGGAAATGTTTGTCAACGGCCAACACTTACCAGGCACCACGCTGTCCGAGTTTGAAAAGGAATTCAAGGTTGACCTTATGGAGGGAGTGCGGGTCACCGGCCGCATCGACCGCATCGACGTCGACGAAACCGGCAGGGCACTGGTGGTCGACTACAAATACAAGAGCGCCCAAGGCATTAAGGATGTGGTGAAAGCTCACGACGGCGGACGCCTGGTTCAGGGCGGTTTGTACCTGCGGGCACTGCGGGCCAATGGGTATCAGACGGCCGGTATGGTCTACGCGGGATTTCGCGCCGGAACGGAGTTCGGCGGCTGGGTGGATGGAGGGGCATTCCCCTCCGTGGATAGCGGGTGTACCTCAGAGGCACTGAACGACGTAGTTAGGCAGGCAGTTGACGTCGCCATCACTGCTATCGGCCAGATTCACGACGGCCGCATCAGGCCCGCGCCTGCCGAACCAAGGCAGTGCGACTACTGTTCCTTCACCAATATTTGCCGGGTAGAGACCATTGCCGAACAGAACGGTAGAGGAGGTGCCCGCAATGAGCTTGAGCGAGAAACAGATTAGCGCCGCGCACCGCCTGGGGCAGGATGTCTGCGTCGTTGCGGGCCCGGGGTCCGGAAAAACCAGCGTTCTGATTGAACGGTTCTGCTGGCTGGTTCGGGAGTGCGCCATCGCGCCCGAGCGGATACTCGCCATCACTTTCACGGAAAAGGCGGCGACCGAAATCAAGCAGCGGCTGGTGACTGCGTTTCTCAACGACTACGATACGCGCGAGCGCATCGAGCGTGCCTACGTTTCCACCATTCATGCCTTCTGCACGCGGCTGTTGAAGGAAAACGCGATCGCGGCCGGCATCGATCCGCTGTTCGAGGTGGCCGATGATTCGGTGTCAGGCGAGTTAAGGCGTGAGTCGGCGGACGAAATCCTGGAAGCAATCTACGCAGAGAATCCGGCCGCCATGCGGAGCTTCCTGGGCTCTTTGGCAGTGGGAACCACTCGCGATGGCCGCATTCCAGACCTCGCCGATTCCCTCATCAGAATCTACGACGCAATGCGCGCTGCCGGCGCCGATATCGAGTCCGCGGCATTGGGACCCACCGGCGTTGACAGTGCTCTCTCAAAATTGCAGGATCTGATCCGCTGCATCGTTTCCGAACGTGTGCAAACTAAATCGCCCCGGCAATTAGAGGAACACGGCAGGTTCACTATCTGGGCGCGTCGGATATTGGAACTTCCGCCCGTGCCCACGCGGGAACACTTCGAACTGCTGAATGCCAAGCCGTTCAACAAGACGTTTTTGGTCAGCGGCTGCATGCTGCGCGAAAGGCGCGACGACATTAACGATCTGGTGACGCACGTGAGAGGCGAGTACCTGTCCGCGTACTACGCATCTGAACGGGAACTCATTGTAGAGGTGCTGAAGCGGATCCACGCGCGCTTTCACGCGAAGAAAGACGCACGCTCTCTGCTGGATTTCGCCGACCTTGAAACCTTCGCCATCGCACTGCTCGAGGGTGATCCCGCCCTGTGCGAGCGAATCCGCAACGATTTCGACTACATCCTGATGGACGAACTGCAGGACACCAATCCTCTGCAGTGGCGGCTGCTGGACCTGCTGCGCCGCCCTGATCGCTTCTTTGCGGTAGGGGATATCAACCAATCGATTTTCCGCTTCCGCCATGCGGAGCCCGAGCTGTTCCGCGGCTATCAGAATGCGATTCAGAAGGCCGGAAACATAGTCGATGAGCTGCGCGATAACTATCGCAGCCGCGGTGAAGTTCTCACCCTGGTCAACACGGTGTTCGACGGCGCAGGTCCTGGCATCGTGCCGCATAAGCTGACGGGCGCTCGCGAGTTTCCCGAAAAGATTGTTCCCTCCGTTGAACTCATAGGCGGAATTGCGGACGAGCCGGATGCCGAGATTGCTGTGGGCGCCCGCAAGGAGGCCCTTTGGGTCGCCAAACGAATAGCAGAGCTTGCCGGCACGCTGCTCATCGGCGAGCCCGGCAACACGCGTCCCGCGACGTTTGCCGACATCGCTATTCTCACGCGCACCAACGCCGCCATGACGCCGGTAAAGAATGCCCTGGAGGAATTCGGCATCCCGTCGATCCTGGTTGGCGGCCAAACGTTTTTCAGAGCCCGGGAAATCAACGATCTGATCCTCGTGTTACGTACGCTGGTGAATCCGTGTGATGAAATCGCATTGGCCGGCCTGCTTCGTTCCCCGTTCGTGGGGCTGAGCGACGAGTCCCTGCTGCGCCTGCGGCAGGGAGATTCCATTCACCGCAACTTCGCCAGAGGCCGCTTCACTGACTTCGAAACCGGCGACCGCAAGGCATTGGAAGTGTTTCGCGACCAGATGGCCGAACTCCGCGCCATGCGCGATTCTATTTCGCCCGACCGTCTACTGCGCCGGTTGATTGACGCCTCCGACTTCGAATCCGGCCTGTCCGACCGGGGCCGCGTAAATGTGGAAAAGTTTCTGGGGATTGTTCGCGCCGAATTTCAAGGCTCTCTCAGCGAGTTGGTGGAAAGGTTGGGCCACCTCTCCCCGGAGGCGGAGGCGCCCCCGAGCGACTTTGGCAACGCCGTCCGTCTGATGACGATTCACAAATCCAAAGGCCTGGAATTTCCCATTGTCTGTCTGCCCGCGCTGCATAAGGGAAGCAGCAGCTTTCAACCCATCATCACGTACGCCCCGGGCATTGGCCTGGGCGTGAAATGGCGCGATCCGGATGGATGGAAGGGCGCCGGAGATGCCGTCTACGGAGCCGTCCTGGATTGGCAAAAGATCCGCCAGGGCGAAGAGGACGACCGGCTACTATACGTTGCCATGACGCGTGCCAAGGAGCACATGCTGCTCTCCTACGCCAAAGCGAAAAGGGCGGTTCCCAAGTGGGCGGAGTTCCTCTGCGAGCAACTGGGTGTCTCGGGTGGCGTGGCGGAGAACCGGATTCGAGAGCACGAAGGCCTACGCATCCTGATAACGAATCTGCCGCCGTTGGTTGCTCCCGTGGAATCCATCGTCACGCAGGAGAACAAGCCTGTACTTCTCAACCCGCCCCTCGTGGAAGAGCAGTTCGACTCTTCCGCCTCGGTTACGTCTGTGAGTCTGCTCGCCGCCTGCCCGCGAAAATATTATCTTTCCCGTTATCTTCGTTGGGAGCCCCGGCATGCGTCCGGGTTCGGCTTCCCGGACGACGACTTCCCATCGGCCGACCTGGGTGAGCTCGACGCCAGCGAATTCGGGCTGCAAGTTCACGCCGTGCTGGCCGGGACGGCAGCCCCGGAAGCCGATGCGGGAGCCTTAGCGCTGGCGGAGCGCTTTCACTCCAGTGCCCTTGGACAACAGGCCGCGCAAGCGGACCGCGTAGAAAGGGAATTCGATTTCGTGATGGAGGTCCACGGAATGGTGCTGCGCGGTCAGATTGATTTGTGGTTTGAAAGCGCCGGCGCCGTCACGATCGTGGACCATAAGACGGATCAAGTGAAGTTGCCTGTGGAACCGGACCGCCTGAAAGCGTACGCTCTGCAGCTTCAGATCTACGCCATGGCGATCCAGAAAATGACGGGACGTCTCCCGGAAGCGGCATGGCTCTATTTTCTGCGCCCGGATAAGGCTATCGAAGTGGACTTGAAACCCGCTGCGTTGGCGGCCGCGGGCAAAGCCGTGCTGGCGCTTCGAAACGCCCAGGACTCCGGGCAGTTTCCGTTGCGGGAAGGCGCGCAGTGCGCCCGCTGCGAATTCTACCGGGGGCTTTGTCCAGCGGGAAAGGGACTACTGGAGGGAATTGCGTTTGCGGTGAATCAGGATTGACATTTCCCGGCTGCCATCTTCTTATGAAGCGCCGCCATTAGCCGCGAATGAATGTCCTCCGGGATCACCTGTGGTTCAATCCCTTTGTAAACCTTAATGGTCCTTCTGGTCGTGTCAAACACCACGAAGCAGTTGGGACACTCAGTGACGTGTTTCTCCAGCTTGACCTTCAGGTCCCGGTCGACGCATTCGTCGAGATAATCATTTAATTCCGTCAGGAAATCCTTACAGGTAAGCAAATACGTCGTCCCCCTTCCGCCGGAAGAATTTGGT